>NZ_JAHXBG010000010.1:0-300000 GCF_020103725.1 Hyalangium gracile
CCACTCCGGGCGCCCGGGGAGTGGGGCCGTCGTGCGACCGATGACCCGATTTCCGCGCTCCACGATGACCGCCAACAACATGGCTACTTCTCGCCAACCCTGGAGCGTCCCGGGGGTGATTCTCTTCTCTCACGGCGATCTCTCGTATGAGGTAGATCTGTCGTGTCCGTTGGTCGAAGAGTTGGCGCAATCCAGGCTCGGGGAAATGACCGTCCCAGCCTGGGAGCGCACCGAGAAGAAGCGCCTGCGGGAAGTCATCGTCCGCAGTTTGCCGCCTAGCTCGTCAGACGATCCCGAAACGCTGGAGAGGATGCGCGCACGGCTCCGGGAAGAGGCGCACCTCGCCACGTACCTGCAACACCCGAGAATCGCCCGCACCCTCGGGCCCTACGAAGTCCAAGGCGTTCTCTTCATCGTGTCCGACCGTGTGGAGGGCACCTCGATCAACACCCTGATCACCTACTCGCAGATGCGCGAACAACTCCTCTCCCCGGCGTTCTGCCTCTACGTGGGCGCAGAGGTTGCGGGCGCCCTGCACTACGCGCACACCTGCAAGGACGAGAACGGCGCCCTGCTGGGCATCGTTCATCGGGACTTGAACCCCGCCCGCATCTTCCTGGAGCCAGAGGGAGGGGTGATACTGACGGACTTCGCCCGTGCGCGCTCCCTGCTGCCGGGCCGAGTGGCATCGACGCTGCCGCGCCCTCATGGCGACGTGTTCTATTGCTCCCCCGAGGCGTTGCTATGCGAGGAGACGGATCCGCGCTCGGATCTGTTCTCACTGGGGCTGGTGCTGCTGGAACTGGCCACGTGGCGACACCTCTACAGCACTGCCACCGTGCGGCCCGATGACTTGGAGGAGGCGCTAACGGAGAAGGTAAAGGGGAAGGTTCTGGACGCGGCGATTACGGCCATGGAGGCAGACCTACCGGATCATGCGGACGACTGCATCCTGCGGGCCGCCACGTTCACCCGGGAAGAAGTGGACGAGATCACCCAACCGCTAGCGCATCCGCTGCGCTCCGTCGTTCGCAAGCTGATCCAGCGGGACCCGGAAGATCGCTATCAGTCGGCGGCTGAGGTGGAGGCCGATCTGCGGGCGGGCCTTGCTGCGCTGGGAGCCCCCTACGGAGCCAAGGCGGCGCTAGACGAGGTGCTGCTCTCTCTGGCGGGGGCCAGCATGAGCCGCAGCGTTCTCGGGCCCACGAGCGAGAGCCAGCTACCGCCCAACATGGTGACGGAACAGGACATCATCAACGAGCGGGACAGCACTCCCTAGCTACCCGCCGCGCCCTCTCTCACGCTCCCCGTAGGCTCTGCTTCGGCGTCGTGTCGAGGAGGGGAGCGGCTTGTCTTCGAGGTGGACGAGAGACATGCCCCCCTGTGCGCGTCTCCCTTTTGACCGTAGCCGTCCGCCGCTGGCCCCTTGGGTCCTTCACCCGTCCGACAGGACAACGCCTGCAGGTTCCGTATGCCAAGAGCCCCCGCGAAACCTCCCGCCGCTGCACGCTCCCGGCGCCCCACGGAGCGCAACCGCAAACCCTCCCCACTGCCGCGACATATCGAGATCCGGCAGCGCCGATTACCCGCCACCCTGAGTGTGGCCTTGAAGCAGGCACGCAAGCGAGCGGGCATGACTCAAGCAGAAGCAGCCGAGGGCATCGGCATCGCTCCCGAGGTGTACGGGCGCATGGAGCGGGGGGGCGTGCTGCCGAGCGTTCCAACGCTGTTGCGCATGTGCCTGATTCTCGGCAGCGGCCCCCATGAACTGATGGGGTTTGCCGAGGTGGAGCCGAGGCAGAGCGCCCCCGGGGTAAACACGGTGCCCCCCGGCCCGAGTGACACGCCCGAGAAGCGCCGCCTCTTGCACCGCCTCGCTCGCCTAGACAGTCCGAAGCTCAAGGCACTGGCGCGGTTGGTCACCTTACTTCTGCCGGGGCGCTGAACGCCAAGGGCTGCGGGGCCGCCATCCTCGTGGGCTTCTACCGAGCCAGCAGCCCAGGTGCGCACTCGCCGTGCGCAACCCCAGGTGCTTCAGAATCGCGCGCACCCCTCGTGTTCCCTTCACGTACGCCAACACTCGGCGCCTGCCTCCACACCTCACGCAGGCGAACACGTCGAAGTCGAACGTCCTCCTCAGCAACTCGGCAAAAGCCCACTCGCGGCGTCCTCTGCTTCATCCGCTCCGTTGTGGCCGCTGACTCCTTCCCCGCTCTCGCCTCCTCCTCACCTGCTTGGGGGAGCACAGGGCGGCCCGTCTTTCCTACGTCTACACACATCCTCAGACAGAGAGCTTGTGCAAGTCGTACAGAATCATCCCTCTGCACAGAAATCGTCGTCACCAACCCTTTAAAATCGTAACCTGCTGCGGATACCTCCGCATGCCTTCTCACAGACTACGGCCCAACCGGATTCCAACACCAGGCGAAGCCCTCTACAAATGGCTACTGGAGCGCTACAACCCTAAGCGAAGCCAAACCCCGACCTGGGTGACAAAAATCTCAGACGAATTCAATGCACTTGAATTAGAGCAGCTGATATATCAAAGCACCATACTAATGATGCTGCGCCGACTGCTCGCAAACGCGCACTGGTACGAGCACAAGTACGACCAACCGGACATACCAATACACGAAGAGAAATTTGAGAACGAATACCTTCGTTATCATCTCTCATTCGAGTCGCGCGACGCAAGACAATTAGCCGCTCTGACATACAAGGCTCTAGATGCTTCAAAAGCAAACTACACAAATCACACATTCAAGACAATTAAAGAGCGGAGTGCACGCCAATCCCTTCGTTGTGAGTTGTGCGGAGGCGAAATCGACTACGCCACCGCAGACTCTAAAGATCCCAAGCGATTCTCACTGGACCATATCTGGCCGCGCTCACTAGGGGGAACGAGCGACGAAGACAACTTGAGAGTCACTTGTGGCGGATGCAATGAATTTAGGCAGAATTACACCAGCGCGGCCGACATGCACTATGAGCACTGGCACGTAAAGGTCCCAGAAGCATCAGAGTCATTCCTCAAAGAGGCCGATAGAAAATTTCGGCTAGCGGTCAATCTCCGCTCGAATTTCGCATGTCAGCGATGCGACCGGCCAGTCTCAGCACTCCCCGACGGACTTCGTCTCGAAGCACGATCCCGAGAAGAGAACCATAACATATTCAACAGCATCTCCGTTTGTATCGACTGCAAGCCATGACGAAACGCTCCACTCGACAGAAACTCGAAAGCAGAACCTTCTACGGCTTTCGCGTCCATCAAAGAGACGAAGGCGGAAAAGCCTTTTTTGTTTTTGCAACCACCGCAAGAGACGTCCTTGCATGGTCATACGTTGCGCGCGTTTCAGAAAAAGAAGGAGGAATTCAACGCCGACTAAATGAGGCAAAGGTCACCTCGATCGCTCGATACTTTGAGTCAGACACGGAAAACACAATCCCCACAAGCACAATTGTGGCCTTCAAGCCAAATGTAACAAAGTTCAAGCGAATTCGGCCGCAACCGCCACAGCCAACGAATGGCGTAGAGTGGGGCTATCTAACATTTGAGTTCAATCCTCTCTCCGCCGAGGACAAGCGACCAGCATTCGTTGTTGATGGCCAGCACAGACTGCACGGCATGAGCAGAATAGAGAACGAGGAACTGCCAGTTCTGATCTCAGCTCTGCTGGACGCAGATCCCAATGAACAAGCGTTTCAGTTCATTGTCATTAACAACAAGGCATCAAAGGTGCCGCCAGATCTTGTCAAGTCTCTAATTGTGGATTTCGATGAGAGCAACCTCAATGAACGCCTTAAGACAGCCAGGGTCTCGTTACAAGGACGGGCTTCTCTTGTGGCCATCATCGATGATGATCCAGAGAGCCCACTCCATCAAATGGTCGATTGGGAACGACGTCGCGGCGAAGGCAATCCTTGCATAAAGCCAGTAGCGCTTGAGGGCGGACTACACTATGCACGGCGGCGCCTGCTGGCACTCGAAGATGACGACGACGCAGTAATTGAGTTCTTTTTCTCCCTTTGGCATGGGGTTCGCGACGCATATCCCCGCCTATGGAAAAAGACGGACAACAATCTCTTCTCAAATGCAGGATTCAGGGCATTTACAGAGCATCTGGTTGACGAACTAGACACGCTCGATCGTGCCGAGTTCGTCAACATCTCCAATCCACGGGATGTTCGCCAGACCGCA
Source organism: Hyalangium gracile (assembly GCF_020103725.1). NCBI lineage: Bacteria > Pseudomonadati > Myxococcota > Myxococcia > Myxococcales > Archangiaceae > Hyalangium > Hyalangium gracile. The sequence goes on from NZ_JAHXBG010000010.1 coordinate 4,199, forward strand.
ACGAAACTCTCATCCCAGATTACACCTGAATTCTGGACCACTGAGTGGACACTCAAAAGCCTAGATACTTCAGCTGGCCGCGAAATCATCCGCAAGGATCTCCGCAGGATTAGGCAGAACTTGAAAGACAAGGAAGATTGGTCCGCTGGCCTCGCAGTGCTTGCACGTCAAGCTGTGGCGTCCGAGTAGGCTCTTACTCAATTCCTTGATGAGCGCCTGTCCCAAGTCTAGGAGTTCACAAGCAATGCAGAGTGCGCGTTCTTCTTCGAGAATCGTCGGTTGACTACTCCTACGCGCGTTTGGGGCGGGATTTTGGAGTCCGAGCCTTGCGCTTGTCTTCTTCTGGTTCGAGATCGTCCAGGAACTGTTGGAGTTCCTGGCAGTCGAAATTCTTGATAATGGGGGAATATATCTGCCGAAGCCTCTGGAACCATTCCCTGTGGCTCTCAAGGTCTTTCTTACGCTCGCGTCGATTACTGCTTCGCTCTTTCAAAGCATCCAGCATGCCGCCTTCTCGCTCGTGCATTGTGTATAGGAACTCATGGATGCGGTCAGTAGCATTGCCCAGCGCATCTAGGATTGCGTCGGTATACTCCTGAGCCAGTTTTCCATCAGATGGCAATTGGGGCGTGAGCCACTCAAAGAAGGCATGAGGTGCGATATACGCAAAGGCCTTCATGGCGATGGCCCGGTATTCCGGAGTGCCTGCCAAGTCTGCCAGGACTCTGGTGACGCTGGAGCCATGATCGAAGTCCCATTCATCAAAGTCTTCCGGTTCAGCACCTTCGGAATGCAGCGCCAAGAATGCTCTTAGCGCGATTTCTCCTGTCGTTCTCGGCTCAAGCGGGAATTGGGAGTCAACCATCAGCAGGTTCTGGATGGATTGGCGATCTTTCGCCAGGGTTGACAAGGGAGAGCGTTCCTCTCCTTCAATGCGCAATCTATCTAAAAATTCTGCTGCCTCGAGTCTAACCTCCATGCTGCCATCCTTGAGTCCGGCACGGATGGCGTAGACTTGCCAGTCTGGATCAATTGGTTCCGCCCAGAAGTTGGAAGCAGCACAGGACATCAGGAGTCGGCGGACAGTTGGGTTGTCGTGACAGGCGAGGTCTCCGAAAACCTTCTTCAGCAGTTCATTGTTGGTGCTCTCCGTCAGGAACCATTCGAGTGAACTGCGCCCGACCTCGGTCTGGACAATATCAGCCAGTTCGGACTTGATTGTACTTACTTCCGTATCCATCCAACGGTCCCAATTTCGTGTCCAGTACGCGATCACGAAGTCACGTTCGCGCTCGTAGTAGAAATCCACTCCGGTTGACTTCCCTGTGCCCGCACGGCGAATCAAGATCGCGGCTTCGAAGAGGCCATCGGGCACTCCTTCTGACAGAGGTATGCCCCACCGCGCGGTCAAACGGTCTTCCCGGATGGGGCTGCCATGCGCGAGCAATTCTTCTGCTGCGGTCGTGAGTAGCGATCGACCTGCCTGAGGAGTGCGCAAGCGAGCACGTCCAAGCTTTGCCTCAATGAGCCTGCCCAGCCAGAGCGGCTCCTCCAGGCTTTCGGGCAGGACTCCTCCCTGGCAGCTCAGCATGGCAGTACGTAGGAGGAGGGGATCGCTTACCTTTCGATGACGGTAAGGGACTTGGACATTCAGGAGGTTGGCGTAATGCTGATACGCCAATTCTGTTTCTTCGTAGTTGTAGTTCTCCAGGCGAACGATGTCCCAATTCCTGTTTTGGAATGATGATCTTAGTTCCAACTGGAGCAGGTCTTGTTGATTGACTCCAGCGGAGTCAGCGATGAACGAGGGATCGCCCGTCTGGTCGGTCAGCAATCGTCGCGCCGCGACTGTCGTCATGCTGATGATGAACGAGATTTGAGACGATACAATCCGTTCGACGTCCTGATCGATGGACCTCGCGGCATCGATCGTGGCCTCGTTCCATCCATCAATGAATACAGCAAGTTGCTTGCCGCTTGCCCTGGCGATGTTTGACAGCCTCTCGGCCAATATCGATTGGGAGGCAACTCCTTGTTTCAGGATCCACTCGAAGTCATCCTGCAACTCCTCAGAAAGGCCGCCGATGGCACTTGCGGGATAGAAGAGCGTAGGTAGCCCCTCGTTCAAGCGTTGCTCAACGGTGTGGCACATCAGGTTCGTCTTCCCGACCTGGGGCGGCCCAATCAGGAGGATGACACGACGACCGCGAGCAATCAGTTCGTGGAGGCGTTTTTGGGCCTCGGGGCGATTAATGTATAGGTCCGGAACGTACTTGCGTCCGCTGAGAAGATTGATGTCGCGGAGTTTCCGCATACGAAGGGCGACCTGCTCCCTACAGAAGAGCATCAGGTTGGCGGGATTCAGGCTGACCAATATCTCCAGTGCTGTGGCGCGAAGTTCCTGGATGTCGCCTGTCGCCACAAAGCCCGCCTTGACATGGCCGTGCTCGGGAGGGATGCCCTCGCTCCCAAGTTCCTTTCCCGAGATCGAATCGAAGATCCGAGTGTTCACTCCGTTCGTCAGAACGACGAATGGGGCGATGCCTCCATTGCGGAGGAGGCGTGCATAGGCAAGGCCTTGCTCTCGTGCATTGTCGTCCAGCGGCTCGCTCGGGGCTTTAACCTCGACGATAAGGAGATTGCGGCCGTCGACGTGACGCACGAGGACATCGGCGCGAGGGTTGAATTTACCAGGATCCCGCTGAGAGCGTGAGTCGGCTTTCAGGACACTGCGGCCGAGTCGCACCTCGAAGGTGGGTTCTACAAGGATGTCTTCAGGAGAAAATCCAAGTCCCGCCAGCCATGTCATGACCACCTTGCTGCGGATCTCTTCTTCCGAGCGTAGCTGCATGAAGGGATTTTATACGGCGGGCTTGCATTGGGAAGGCGCGTCGGGACTGTGACGAGTCCGAGTTCGCTCTCGTGCCATCAGTCGCCGCCGCTGGTCCCGCGCGCGGACCGCCCCAGCAGGGGCTGTGGGACTGAGGCAGCAGTGCGCTAAGAAGTAGCGCGAGCCGGACCTACGGCCCGCCGACAGCAGCGGTGCGCCTGAAGACTGGGGGCAGGCCTTCTTGTCGCCACTCCGCCTCGTGCATGGCATGTCGTCCCGCACTCCTGGCGCCCGCCCCAACCCCACTGCCGCCCCCACCAGGGGCCCAGTCCTTCCTATGTGCCCAACGAGGTACTGGGCCTGCACAACAACTTCATCGTCCACCAAATCACGGACAGCACGGTCATCTCGCGGATGCAGAAGACGGCGGGCAGCATCGACGAGAGCCTGTGGAGCCGGGTGGCGAGGCTCGCGCCGGGCCAGGCGCTCGTCTCGTTCAGCAGATTCACCCGCCCGCTGATAGTCGCGGTGGACCCGGCGCCTGTGGAGCGGTTGCTCGTGGACTGAGCCCGTAGCTCAGTTGGGCAGAGCGGCGGTTTCCTGAACCGCAGGCCACTGGTTCGATTCCAGCTGTGGACACTCGCCCTGCTTTCCAACCCCACGGAAGCAGGGCGGTTTTCTGTCCGATGGCGTTCAGGCGCGTTCGCCCGATTTGGTACCCGTTTGGTACCGGGTTCGCCCCTCATGACGCGCTGTCCCGGTCGCGCCTCGAACCCCCGAGCAGCCAGGGGCCCAAGGAAGGCCGTGGGAGCCCATCCGTAGCATGTGCCCTAACGAGCAGGGCGACCCCACGCGACTGCCGCGTGCCTCCCTTCGTCGGTGACAGACCGTATTAGAGTGCCCCCCTCCGGCAGGCCAGTTCTAAAGTGCGTAACTGCATTTTTACGTTGAGCCTGCCTCGTCGGTGAACGGAATGTCTTGTTCGGAATCAGCGGAACGGAGTTCTCGAATGGTAAAACCCAACTCTTGGACACGCCTGTTTGCTTGATGTCCTCCGGAAAATTCGTAGGTCGGAATTCCAGTGGCAAGAGATATCACCTGCTTCACTGGATAAAGCTTGTTATCATGCTCAATCGCGTATTTATGGGAATGGAAATTTTCGAAGCCTTCCCACTCTTTGCGCCCTCGGAGATTTTCGTCGAATTTTGCTAAAGCCAGCATAAATTCGTCCCGCTGAAGTGGAGGGAGCCCCCGGCGCTTTACCTCGGCAATATCTCGCACCTGCCGGATGGACTCTTTGCTTACCTTCGTGTTGAAAATCCGGCCGGCATGCTCAAGGAATTGCAGGGTGTTATACATGTGAAAATGCGTAACGCCAGCGCATCTATATATCTCCTCGACGAGTTCCGGGCGGGGCCCGATCCTTTGCCCGCTGACGACTCTCCACCAGTCTTCCTTTTCATCATTCGTAATATAGATGACGGCTTTCGGCTTGGCATGCTCCGCATAATCCAAGACCTGTCTCCATAAAATATAATCCCCAAACTCATTACTGTACAGCAGTCCGTTATGAATTACCCTATCTGTCTTTCTCCCCTCTCCATCCAGGTAGCCGGGAGGCTCTTTGCGTTCGTACCTTCGGGCTGCATCTTTCTGGATAGCGTCCAGTACAACTTGCGATTCGGGTGGGGGACCGATCCTGCCGCTCAGGATTTCTCCAATCTGATCTCTAATTGCGTCGGACATGAATTCCATAGGATGATTGCTTCGAAGTTCCTCAATCTCCGCAATGAAATTGTCCGAATGCCTCTCGATCTCCTTTAAAAACTTGCTCGGATTTATAGAGGCGTGCCGTCGGCTAAGCTGAAGTTCCCCGATCTTTTTGCTAAGATTTGCTTTACTCTCAGCAACGATTTTAAGAACATCTTGAAATCGGCGGATTTGATCTTGAATAACGCCGAGACGATTTGCCTCGTACTCCAAGGCCGCCTGAAATGGGACCCATAGCCGGTCTTTGATTTTCGTAAAAATTAAAAGCAATTCTTCTCGGGGCTTTTCAGGGTATCGGTGCAAATCTAGCAAGACATTTGCGTCGAGGACAAAAGTGCAGTCTGCCCAAGATGAATTTAATTCGGTGGTGCTTAGCCGATAGTAGCCCCGGAACAGGTCGCGCATCTGGCTTGACATGAATTGACGGTAGCAGTTCTTGCTCTTGGATTCTAGAGATGAGTCCGGTGAGTTACTCTGGATTTCCCTGCGTCTTTCGCTCGTCATGGCCGGGTTCCCTCAAGCAAGGGCGAAGCCGGAGGCGGGGAGCCTGCCCTGTGCCGCGACGGTGGAGCCGAAGAAGGAGCACACACCACGATGGGACTGGGCCGGGTTGCTACGCAGGACGTTCGCCCTGGACTTGTTGGCTTGCTTGAGGTGTAGAGGCAGGCGGGGGGTCTTGGCGGGCCGTGAAGGGAGCAGGAGGGGTGAGAGCGAGTCTGGAGCACCGAAGCCGTGCGCCAGCACTCCGCACTCCAGGTACCGGGCGTGCGTCCCGCTCCACGTACCGGGGCAGTCCGCGCCCCACCTCGCTCGCCTCCTCCAGCTGCGTGGCCAGGTTGTCCTTCACCACCTCGTACAGCACCGTCCCTTCCGGCTGCCTCCGCCGGTACGCCCACCCGCGCTCCTCCACCTGCTCCTCCCCTGCCACACCTTGCCAGGGCACACGTTCCTGTCCGCCTCCCACGGGGTTCTCGTGAGCCCTGGGCGACCGGGGAGCTCAGGCCGCTGGCGTCCAAGCAGATTGCCCCTGTTGTGCCGCATGTGCCCCCAGTGTGACCCTCCAGCGGGGGATTGAACGGGACGAGACGGGACGAGACGGGACGGAGCAGAGGAACGAGCCGAAGTGAGATCAAGGCGTTAGCCGGTAACAGCGCGACCTGCTTGGGGTTTTGCTTCCGCCTTGACGCGGGTTCGATTCCCGCCGCCTCCATCCCGAGAAGCCCAGCGATCCACCGGGAAATGGGACCTGTGGACGACGAGAGGTCGCATCCACGGTCGAGACGTCCGCGCACACCTTCCCAGCGGGCGCACCGTGCCGATCTGCCTCGAACTGGGCAACCAGGGCGACTTGGGCTCGCCAACGGAACGGTGAAGGGGCCATGATGGGGCACTCTAGAACCGACTCATTCATCCACACGCCATCCACCATCCCCTTCCCGCGATTCTCACTCCCTGTGGCAGTGGGCGTTAACCTGGCCTGGTGACGTTGTGGCTTGGAGAGCCATATGAGCAAAGTCTACGTGAATGGCCGGACTGCCGCGCACAAGGGCGATAATCAGGTCAACACGGGGGCGGTCCCAGACGTATGCAAGACGCCCTCTCCTGGGGGACCCGTACCCATTCCCTATGTGAATGTGGCGCGAGATAGTGACCTCTCCAACGGAAGCAAGTCGGTAAGTATCGCGGGAAACCCTGTTGCTCTCGCAAACTCGAATCTCAGCACGAGCAGCGGCGACGAGCCCGGGACGGCAGGCGGAGGCCTCATCTCCTCGAAAACGAAAGGGAAGATGACCTGGGGCAGCTATAGCATCGACGTCAAGATGGAAGGGAAAGGCGTAGCCCGGTTCCTGGATGTCACCCAGCACAATGGTAACACCTTCAACACAGCCTTCACTCAACAGGGTGGCACAGGATTGGCCTATGGAGACGACCCAGTCGAGGGAAGGACCAAGTGCCCGATATGCAAGAAGCCAAAACCAGACCATCGCATCCTGGAGACACAGGTCGTTCGAGGTAAAGCCCGGGACCTGCTGCGGGCGCTCATGACCGTCGCGAAGGAAAAGGGGCTCGGACACACTCTCAAGCTCGATGATGATGGATTGCCTCGCAACGGCTACATGATTGGAGTTCTCACCTGCAAAGGTGGGCAGAAGATCTACGCCGCCATGTCCGGCAGGGCCCCTTATATTGACGGGTTCAAGGACGCAGTGCGCTTGTTGCAGGCCAAAGACAGCAGATGGACGCTCTGCGAGCCCCTCGGGCCAACCAGTGTCATCCGAAATCCCCGGGGTGACGAGATCCCAATTGCCAAGATGCCGGTGGTTCCGGGTGGCAAGCCAGCAGGCGCCTGCGCAGCCCCGCAGCTCCTCCAAAACGCACAAGACCCACAAGCGGGTGGACATATTCCTGGCGCCATGTCCGAGATCTGGTACCGCCCGCGGGTTCTCAAGCGCCATACTCAAGGGCAGCAGAGCGTCAAAGTGATCTTCTTCAAGAATGGCAAGCAGATTACCTCGGCATTCGCCCATGGCGAGAGTGTTCCCTCATGCAAGACGTGCCAGAATCATCTGACGCAGATGCTATGTGACATGAATGAGAAGACTTGCCCCTGACGCCTCCTGGAATGAAGCAACTGCGACACCTTGACTCCACAATGGGTGAGAGATGATGAAGGAACTCATCGAGTTCATCAGCCGGTACGACGCGGGATATGCCGGCACGATTCGCGGAGCGAGCGCCGGGGAGGTGTCTGAGCTCGAGCGTTTGGTGGGCCGTAGGCTCCCTGGCAGGTATCAGGAGTTTCTGCGACACATGGGGCGCAGCATGGGCGACTTCGTCGTCCCCGAGACAAACTTCCTCATCGACCGGATCCTGCGCTTCTATCGAGGAAAAGCCCGTGACAGGATTCCGCAGCGGTACATCTTCATTGCTGCCCACGAGGAGGACCCTTACAGCAGCTACTACTATGATTGTGGTTCATCCGCGGAGGCGGACGACTACAAGATCATCCGGGCGGAGCTTGGGGAAGACTTCGCGAATGCCGACATGCTCTCGCTGGCCTTTCCGTCACTCCAGGACATGTTGTTCCTGTTCGCCTTCCAAGTGAAGAGAATGTACTTGCTGCCTCATCGAGCGTTCTTGCAGACCTCCTGGGGAACCGCGGCGCACGAGCCAGGAGAAGCGGGGACACTGACTCTGGAAGGACTCGAGGGGATCATGCCTCAGCTCGGCTTCCAGAGGCTTCCTTACACCAGCGTCATGAACCCACTGTTCGATCGGGCTGATGCGGCTTTCTATGCGCATCGTGCCTCTGACACAGGCGGCCTGAGTGCAGAGCTAGCGGCCTCACATGAGAAGGAGCACAGCCGGCTCCTGGAAATCATCAAGGACAATACGTTGCTGACCTGACAGCGTCCCCCGAACAATCAGCCTACCGCCAGGGTCGCGCCAGTTCGCCAGACGTCTTCCAGGGGCAGTTCCACCTCCGGGAGGACGGGCCGCAGCTCCGGGTGGAGCGAGGCCAGCGCGCAAGGCAGCGCCGCCACCCCCTGATGGGCGGCCACCGCGCCCGCCACGGCCACGGCCGCGTTGCTGCGAAAGGCGAAGCGCCCGGCCTCCCACTCCTCCAACCAGCGGAGCTGCGGCATGCGCGAGAGCGCCGCGTCGAAGCCCACCACCTGGTGCTGGGCCAGATCTCCCGGTGAGCGCAGGGGCACGGCGCGCTCCAGGTAGCGTGCGCTGGCGTAGAGCCTCCAGGCGAGCTGCCCCGCCTTGCGTGCCACCAGGGAGTTCCCCTTGGGTCGCACCGTGCGCACGCCCAGGTTCGCCTCCTGGCGCGCCAGGTCCAGCAGCCGCGTGTCGGTGGACTGCTCCACGCGCACCCTCGGGTGGCGCTCCCGGAAGAGCGCCAGCCAGGGATTGAGGAACGCGACGAAGCCGTCTCCGGTGATCAGGCGCACCGGCCCCTCGAGCTGCCCCTCCTCGTGCTTCAGCCCACGCTCGGCGCTGTGGAGCTGGGACTCGAATGGCCGCGGCGGTGCGCACCAGCGCTCGGCCCTCGGGCGTCAGCCGGACTCCTTCGGGGACACGGGCGAGCAGCCGGGTGCCCAGGCGCCGCTCGAGCGCCATCATGCGGCGGCCCACGGTGGAGGTGACGACGCCCAGCGCGCGAGCCGCCGCGGACAGCGAGCCGGCACGCTCCGCGGTGAGGAGGTAGCGGAGATCATCCCAGTTCATTCTGGAGGCCCTTGCATGAGTGCAACACCCGCTTGCCCAAGTGGCGAGTGGTGCAACAGGGGCGATACCAGGGTGCTCACGAGGGCAGCCCACGCCGGGCGGGCTTCCGCACGCTGCGCCGCGAGCGGACGAACACGGCCTTCGACGCCTCCAAGGCCGAGCGGACACTGGGCATCCGCTTCCGGCCACTCGAAGAAACCTTCACGGATGCCGTGGAGTGGTTCGTCAGGCACGGGTACGTGGACCGGGCGCGCCTGCCTCGGGGCGTCGCCTCACCCGCTGCTCGGGTGTCCTGAGCCGAGCTACCGGGGCTGTGCCATGTCTGTACCCAGCAGGCGGATGGTCCCTTGCGGCTCCTGGAGACGCCGTGGCCACGAGCATCCCATGCGGCGCTGCGATAGCCTTCGAGGGGTTCCTTGGGAGGTTGCACATGTCAGCAATGGGTGATCCGTTGAGCGCTGCGCGTGGTCTTCGCGCGACCATTCGAGCCGTCCGTCAGGAGACGGAGCAGGGCCGGCGCTTGCCGCCATCGGTGGTTCAGGGGCTCATCGACAACGGCTTGTGCAGGATGCAGGTGCCGGCCAGCCTCGGAGGACTCGAGGTCGACCCCCTGGTCGCCCTCCAGGTGTACGAGGAGCTCGGCGCGGCCGAGGCCTCGGTGGCCTGGATTGCCTGGAACAACGCGCTCCCGGCGCTCTTGAGCCGCCATCTCCCGGAGGCGGCGAGGGCCGAGCTCTTCAGCGATGGCCGCCGGCTCTTCGCCAACTCGACCCGCCCGATGGGCCGGGCCGTCGTGGCGGAAGGTGGGTATCGGGTATCGGGCCGGTGGTCCCTGGTGTCCGGCTGCGAGCTGGCGGAGTGGATCCCGGTGATGTCCATCATCATCGAGGGGAGCGCGCCTCGGATGATGGCGCCCGGTGTTCCGGAGATGCGGATGGCCTATGTGCCCCGGGGCTCGTATCGCATCGTGGATACCTGGCACGTGGGCGGGCTGCGGGGCACCGGCAGCCATGATGTCGTGGTGGAGGATGTCTTCGTCCCCGCCGAGCGGACGTTCTCCTTCTTCGATCCGGTGCGGATCGACCGGCCGCTCTTCCAGATGCCCTGGGTGAGCACCGTAGGGGCCTGGTGCGCGGGGATCTGCCTGGGGATTGCCCGGACGGCCACCGACACGTTGCTGGAGCTGGCGACGTCCAAGTCGCCGGTGGATCCAGGACCGGGGCTGCGGGATCGGCCCTCGGTACAGGCGATGGTCGCCTCCTCATCCGCGAGCCTGGAGGCCGCCCGGCTGCTCCTGATCGATGCGCTGGGGGATGTGTGGGCCACCTGCAGCCGCGGAGCGGCGTCCACGGAGATGCAGCGCGCCCGCCTATGGGGTGGCACCATCCACGCCGTCCGCACCGCCAAGGCCACGGTGACATCCATGTACGAGGCGGCCGGAGCCACGGCCCTGTACAATGAATGCCTCATCGAGCGGGCCCACCGGGACATCCACGCCGTCACGCAACACATCGTCCTGGCGCAGTCGTGGATGGAGGAGGCCGGTCGGGTCCGGCTGGGGCTCAAGCCGAACCACCCCTTCTTCTAGGTGGATGCCGGCGACTGGCTGGGGGACGCGTCCGTCTGCGGTGGCTCGGCGGACTCGATGCCCATCACCTGGGTGGCCCCATCGCCACCTTCCGCTGCCCTGAGCCGCTTCACCCGCGCGGGACGTGTGCGCCTGCCTCCGCTGTGGGCAGTCAGGCACCTGTCCCATCCAGGGGACAACTGGAGTGCGCCTGCCCGCTCCAGGCGGCCTCCCCCGGATGCCCACCCCCTTGAATCTCCAGGCCTTTTCCCCTGGCACTGCGGTTGCTCCTGCGAACTCCCGAAGAGGGCTCACCTCCAACAGCCCTTCCTTCCGGCCCTGGCTCCGGGAAGGCGAGGAGAACATCCATGTCTATCGGCGGCATCAGCGGTTCCAGTGGTGGTGGAAGCTCCTTCAAGAGCGAGGGCACCAAGGACTCCAAGGCGGACGGGAGCGAGAAGAGCGAGAAGAGCGACAGGAGCGAGAAGAGCGACAGGAGCGAGCGGAAGGACGACTCGCGTGAGGCGGACCGCGCCAATGAGGAGCGTGAGCGGGCCCGCGCCGCGGAGCAGGATCGCGCCCGTCGCGCGGCGGACGAAGCCCGGCGCAAGGCCGAGGAGCACGTCGACCAGCTGCGCAACAGGCTGGACAAGGCCCGCACGCTGGAGGCCGAGACCTTCCGCCCCGCCGCCAATGGGAACACCGAGCGTCCCACCGCCGAGGCACCGCGCCAGACCTTCACTCCGCAGCAACTGCAGAACCTGAGCCACCAGGCCACGCGTGCCTTCAAGGGCCAGACGGCTCCCGGCACCCTGCAGGGCACCAGCACCCAGCAGGCGCCGGGCACGAGCGTGCAGGCCCAGTCCGTCAGCACGTCACAGACGCGGAACACGGCCGCGCCGCTCCAGGCCTTCAGCACCCAGCAGGCGCAAGGGCCGGCGGCTCCAATGGGCCCGCCGACGGTGGCGGAGTCCAACGCCCAGGAGGTGCTGCGCGAGGCCGAGAAGAACCCGGCCGCGGGCGCCAGGAAGCTCGAGGAGTTCATCAACGGCAACTCGGATCCGGCCTACCGCGAGGAGCTGCTCGAGAAGGCGAAGCCCGCGCTGGAGCTGATCGGCAAGCAGACCTCCAAGCTGGGCGCCTCCACCCAGGAGGCGATGGATGGAACCGAGGCCATCGCCACGCTCACCCGCGTGGCCGACACCCTGGGCAACGGCACGGGCGGTGAAGCCGCGCTCGAGGCGCTGGCGCAAGGCGTGGCCAGCGGCGTGACCAACGCGCAGACGCTCCTGGGCGAGCAGCCGATCGACATGGGCCTGCGCATGGGCCTGTCCACCACGGGGAGCGCGGACTTCGCCTTCGCCCTCACCGAGGCGCTGAAGGAGGCGGGCAAGCCGCACGCGGCGAACTCCCTCACCGACGCCACCTGGTCGGCGATCAACGGCGTTCGCGCGGACTTCGATCTGTGGGCCGATCGCGCCAGGTCGATCAATGACGACCTGACCGCCATCCTCTCCCCGGCGGGCCTGGCGCTCAGTCCCGACGAGCTGGGGCGTGTCACCTCGACGTTCCAGGGCCGGCCGGACCGCGCGGAAGTCTTCCGCACGCACGAGGAGATGGCCGGCAAGCTCACCAACCTGATGGACAGCATCGAGCGCGTGGCGGGCAAGCCGGCCTACAAGGACGACCCGCGGATCAGCGCGCGCGTCGCCGCCGCCCTCGAGGATGTGCCCCGGCTGAGCGACACGCAGACCGGAGAGCAGTGGCTCCAGAAGCAGCTGGAGGAGTACGGCAAGCCTGGCGACTCGTTCCTGAAGGTCGCGGTGCCCTACCTGAAGGACAAGAAGGACACGCTCGAGAACATGACGCTGGCGCTCACCAAGGGCGCGGGCCTGGCCGCGATGGACCTTGCGGCCGCCGGCAAGCTCCACCTGCCCGCGGGCCAGCGGCAGATGGATGCCATGCTCGAGGGCATCGCCCAGTGGAGCTCGCACGCCTCGGGCGCGCCAGCCGCGGGCGTGCGTGAGTTCCTGGAGAGCTTCAAGGAGTTCCGCCCGGGCATGAGCGCCCAGCAGATGGCGGACCTCACGAAGAAGATGGACAGCCAGCTCAAGCAGCTGGAGACCGCGGCGCCCGGCATCGGCAAGGAGAGCGTGGGGGGCCAGGCGCTGCGCGGCCTGGGCCTGGCGCTCACCTCCGCCAGCGTCTTCAACACCGTGGCTAGCGCCCGGCAGGACGGAAAGACGTTCAATGCCCTGGAGATGTCCGAGCGGCTCACGCTGATCGGCGACACCGTCGGGGCGGGCGCGGACGCCATGTCCATCGTCTTCAGTGGGCTGGGCAAGTCCAACCTGGCGGCCGCGGCGGGGAAGATTGCCCCCCTGGGTGGCGCCATCGTGGCGGTGGCCGACGGCTTCGCCGCGGTCGAGGCCGCGCGGCTGGGCCAATACGGCAAGGCGGTGGGCAGCGGGCTGACCGCGGTGGGCGGCGGGCTGCTGGCGGCCGCGGCCATCTCTCAGGCCGTGCCGGTGGCGGGGCAGATCGCCGGCGCGGCGCTGCTGGTGACAGGCATCGCGGTGAAGGCCATCGTGGAGAAGCAGCACCAGGATGCGCTGAGCGCCGAGCGCCTGGACCTGTTCCGGCAGGTGGGCATCACCGACGAAGCGCTGGTGGAGACCCTGTCCAACGCGGACAGCGAGCGCATGGGCGAGCTGGCGCGCGAGCTGAAGATGTCCGGCTCGGACATCCGCGACCTGGCGGCGAAGCTGCCCGCGATGCTGCTCGACGGCAGGCACAGAGGGCTGTCGTTCGACAACTTCGTCAGCCTGGCCCAGAAGAGCGGCATGACGGGCGACGAGGTGCACCAGCTGCTCACCGAGGCCATCCCCCAGGGAGGCACCATCGAGGACAGCTACCTGCTGGTGCAGTACATGATGCGGGTGGACAACGGAGCGGAGCTCACCCCCGAGGAGTGGCGCTCGCGAATGGCCCGGGACAGCGACGTGGAGGGGGCTGACGACTACAGCCGGCTGCTCTCCAACATGGTCCACTTCCTGGACAGCCGCGCGTAGGGACACGCGAGGAGGCCCAGGTGGGCTTCTGTAGTAAGACTGGTGACAACTGTCCACAAGGTGGTGACAGGTGTCTCAGAGGGAAGGCGCCCTGCTCCGGTGAGGGCAGTCACCAGCTCGGCGGATTCGCTGGGCGCACCCTCGTCAAAACAAGGGGTTACAAAACGAACCGATGACGCAACGCATGGCACACATCATGCTCCATAGCGCATACATCAGCACACTGGGTGAGGCAATTTCTCACCCCTTCAAACCCGGAGCCCACCGCCATGCAGATCGCCCCCCGTCCCCAGAAGCCCACGCTGTCCTCTCCTTCCACCGCCGCCGCCAACACCCTGCCGCAGCAGAGCCCCGCGGCGTCGTCCGCCCGCCCGCAGGAGTCGGGCTTCGAGGCGAAGTCGAGCTTCGTCGCCTCGAGCACCAGGCCGCTGGTGGCGCTCACGGCGCAGACGGCTGCTCCGGTCGTCGCGAAGCCGGGCCCGCTGGAGCTCCAGAGCCCCGAGGCGCAGGCCGCCGTGCGCAAGTCGCTCGAGTTCATCCAGTCGCAGTCGAGCGTCAACAACCAGGGCATCGTGGCCGGAGGGAGGACGCCGGGCAGCTTCTCGCCCCGCTCCGTCACGCGTGACGAGCTCGGCATGACGCACGTGCGCCTGGACCGGACGCACGAGGGCGTGAAGGTCTTCGGCGAGCAGGTCATCAGCCACCTGGACAAGGAGGGCAAGGTGGCCGGCCTCACCGGCAGCAGCTCCACCATCCCGGCCGGGCTGGGCTCGGAGCCGGTGAAGCTGTCCGCCCAGGACGCGCTGGCCATCGCCCAGAAACAGTTCGCCGGAAATACGGACGCCAGCCGCCCGCCCTCCGCCGAGCGCGTCGTCGTCCAGGACAAGGATGGCCAGTACCACGCGGCCTACCACGTGCAGCTCACCAACGTGGAGGACCTGCGGGGCGACGAGCGCCCGCGCCGGATGAACTACTTCGTCGACGCCAACAGCGGCGAGGTGGTGCGCAGCTTCAACCAGATGGGCGGCATCGAGCTGCCCCATGCCGATGAAGCCGCCGCGAAGGGCGCGCCGGCGGCGGCCACCCCGACCTCCAAGCCGGCCACCGCGGGCACCGCGGCGACAGGCCCGGGCAATGACACCACGCTCTACAGCGGCAAGGTGGACATCAGCACGACGAAGCAGGCCAACGGCAGCTACACGCTGGAGGACTCGACGCGCGGCGGAGGAATCGCGACGTACGACGCGAAGAACCGGACGACGCCCACCGGCAAGGCGGCCCTCACCGACAAGAACGACGTGTGGGGCGAGGCGTCGGACGACCCGCGCACGAAGGCGGCGGTGGACGCGCACTACGGCGCGGCGATGACGTACGACTTCCTCAAGGACGTGCTCGGCCGCGACTCGCTGGATGGCAAGGGGGAGAAGCTCGTCTCCTACGTGCACGTGGACCGCAACTACGTGAACGCCTACTGGGACGGCGAGAAGATGAACTACGGCGACGGCGACGGGAGGACCGCGGGCCCGCTGACCACGCTGGACATCGCCGGCCATGAGATCGCCCACGGCCTGACCGAGCGCACCGCGGGCCTCATCTACGAGGGCGAGTCCGGCGGCCTCAACGAGGCGATGAGCGACATCCTGGGCACGGGCGTGGAGTGGTACGCCAGCCAGAAGAACCAGGCGGTGGAGTTCGACTGGAAGATGGGCGAGGACGCGTGGACGCCGGCCAACGGCACGGGGGACGCGCTGCGCTACATGGATGACCCGACGAAGGACGGCTACTCCATCGACAACTACAAGAACTACCCGAAGCAGACGGAGGTGCACGGCTCGAGCGGCATCGCGAACAACGCCTTCTACCTGCTGGCCAACGGCGGCACGAACCGGACCTCGGGCGCCCAGGTGGCGGACGGCATCGGCATGGAGAAGGGCCTGAAGGTCTTCTACCGCGCGCTGGAGCACTACATGACGCCGGACACCACCTTCGCGCAGGCGCGCCAGGCCACCATCAACGCGGCCACGGACCTGTACGGCGCCAACTCGCCCGAGGTGGGCAAGGTGAAGGAGAGCTGGGCCGCGGTGGGCGTGAACTGAGCGCCCTCCGATGAGCAGGAGCGAGCCCTGGTTCCGGCAAGGAGCCGGGGCTCTCATCTCCCTCGGGGCAGGACGATGAGGCACTCGGTGAAGTGGCCCTCCTCGGACTCGAACCGGATCTCCCCTCGGTGCTGCCGGACGACGATGTCATAGGCGATGGACAGGCCCAGGCCCGTTCCCGCGCCCGTGGGCTTGGTGGTGAAGAAGGGGGTGAAGATCCGGTCCTGGAGCTCGCGCGCAATCCCGGTGCCGTTGTCGCGGATCCGGATCTCCACCCGGGCGTCCACGCTCTGGCTGCTCAGCGTCACCTCCGGAGAGAAGCCAGCGCCCGCTGACCTCCTCTTCTCCTCCACCGCATACAGGCTGTTGGCGAGGATGTTCAGGATGGCCCGCCCGAAGTCCTGGGGCACCAGCGCCACCTCACCCACCGAGGGGTCCAGCCTCCCCCGGAGCGTCACCTCCAGGCCCGGGTACACGGACCGCATCTTCTCGGAGGCCGGTATCGGCGGTGAGGACCTTAGCCGCGACGCAGCAGCACTTCCATGGTGGCATCGAGCATGGCTTCATCGCTGTGCAGTCTGGGCCGGGGCACGGCCACGGTAACTCTCACGTAGCGGAAGCGAGGGTTCGATTCCCGCCGGAGCTCGCGCCCTGGCCATGAAGGCGACGAAGATGGAGGAGTCATGTACTCACCTCGTTGGGCGATGACGATATGCCTTGCAGTGACGTTGTCCGCGTGCGGCCTGCTCCGCGGTGAGGATGACGAGGAGAGCCTGCAGCCGGATGGCGGGCCCACGGGCGATGGCGGAACCACGTTCACCGGCGTCAACGCGGTGAACGTGCCCCTGTCCTCGGGGGCGCTCTCCTTTGCCGGCGCGGCGGCGGCGCTGAACCCCACGATGCCGGACGCCACCCGCTTCCGCGTCCAGCTCCTCGAGGGAGCCGGGGCGTGCTCCGCCACCGTCTCCCCCGGAGGCCACATGCTGGAGTTCTTCGTCTACGCGTCCGGGCCGGGCGCCACGCCCGTCACCGTGGGCACGTACGACGAGAGCGGGCTGCTCCGGAGCCCGCCCATCTCGGTCGAGGCGTACATCAGCCGGTGGGGTTACCCCACCCCCTCCAGCCCCTGCGGGACCTACGGGTCCGGCTTCTCCATGCACTACGTGGTGAGCCAGCCGCGCTCGGTCACCATCACCGCGATCGACGCCACCCGGGTCACCGGCACCTACCGCTTCAAGCTGGAGGGCCTTCGGGGCGAGCGGGTCGATGTCAGCGGGACCTTCGACGCGCCCCTGTGCGACACCTCGGATTTCAGGGTCATCTGCCAGTAGGTTGTCTGAGGTGAGAGCGCCGCGGCGAGCTCGAGAACTGCGACAGCACCAAGTACTTCATTGGAGAGGGCGAGAACCGTTACTACTCCTTCTCGGCCGTCTCGAAGTGCCCCAACGACTGACGCATGCGGCTACCGGGAGGCCCTGGCTTCCTCGAGCAGGGCCTGGATGGTGGCCGCGTGCTTGCCACGGGTGGGCGCCCAGTCCGCCGGTGCGCGCCCCGCGCGGTCACGAAGGAAGGGGTCACCGCCAGCCGCGATCAGCGCCTTCACGATGTCCGGGATGGCATGGCTCAGTGCCATGTGCAGTGGGCGCTGACCTTCTTGATCGGCCGCGTTGGGGTCCGCCCCCGCCGCCAGCAGCCGCTCCACCACCGGGGTATGCAGGCGCGCCGACGGCTTGAACAAGGCCATGTGCAGCGCGGTGAGTCCCTTCTCGGTGCGATGGCCGGGCCTGGCTCCCCGGGTCAGCAGCAGCTCGACCATCGCCAGCTCGCCAGCGCGCGCGGCCTGCATCAGCGCCGTCGCATGGCCCTTGAACTGGGTCCAGTCGGGGTCGAGACCGGCATCCAGCATGGCCCGGGCCAGCTTCAGATTGCCCTGGCTGGCGATCGACGGAAAATCCTGCGTCGCCCATGGGCTGCGCGCGATGCCACCGGAGAAGGTCCATTCCGGCTCCGCCGGGGCGCCGCCCGCGGCCTCCTTCTGTACGGCATCCCGCCTCGCCTGTGCGGCCTTGCGCGCATTCTTCTTGCTGCTACGCCAGAAGGCATGCGTGGCCGGATAGCGCGTCGGGTCGGCGAGGTAGTTCGCCAGGGCTGCGTGACCGTTCTCCAGCGCCACGTCCGCCGGCGACTGTCCGTCGTGGTCCGCCTGCTCCCGGTTGGCGCCGGCTTCGACCAGACACCGCGCGATGTCCGCGAAGCCATTGGCGGCGGCGATCCACAGCGCCCCAGTCCCCGTCTCGTCCGCATCATTCACGCTGGCGCCGGCCTTCAGAAGGATCTCGACGAGCTCGGCGAAGCCGTGCGTGGCCGCTGCCACCAGGGGCGGCGCATAGGCGGACACATTCGGATCCGCCCCGGCGGAGAGCAGGATGCGCACGGCCCCCGTCTCGCCGCGATCGCAGGCGTAGGACAGTGGGGTGGCCTGGTAGGCATGGACGTCGGCCTCGTCCGGGTCGGCGCCGGCGGCGAGCAAGCGTTCCAGCGCGGAGAGATCGGCGTGCTCGATGGCCTCGAACAGGTTGGTGGGTGTCATATGGTGTTGAAGGAGGAAGGTTCATCTTCATTACGCCATCTCCCGGTATGTTTGTCCGCAAGAGTCGGGCAGCGCTTCCACCAAAGCCCCCCCACCCTCGGAGGCACTTCATGCGTCTGTTCCTTCCGGTTGTCACAGCCCTGATGCTGGCGGCCTGTGCCACTACCCCCACGCGTTCCGAGCCCACCGCGGGCGCCCCGGAGACGGCACCGTCGGCGGCGTCCCGGAGCCCTCCCCTCGAGCTCGTGGCCCAGTCACCGAGGCAGTGGACGGGCATCACCGTCTCGAAGGCGGGCCGCATCTTCGTCAACTTCCCCCGCTGGTCCGAGGACGTGCCCGTCTCGGTGGCCGAGCTGAAGAACGGCACCGTCACGCCCTGGCCGGATGCCACCTGGAACACGTGGGCCCCGGGCGCTCCGGCGGACAACCGCTTCGTCGCGGTGCAGAGCGTCGTCATCGATGACCAGGACCGGCTCTGGGTCGTGGACACCGGCAACCCCCAGTTCAAGGGCGTCATCGCCCCGCCTCGACTCCAGCAGTTCGAGCTCACCGGGCGGCTGGTGCGCACCTATGCATTCCCGCCGGAGGTCTCCTCCGGGGACAGCTACCTCAACGATGTCCGCATCGACACGGAGAACGGGGTGGCCTACCTCACCGACTCGCAGGCGGGCGGCCTGGTGGTCCTCGACCTGAAGAGCGGGAGCGCGCGCAAGGTGCTGCGCAATCACCCCTCCACCCACGCGGAGGCCGACAGCATGGTGGTGATGGGCCGCCCCTTCCCGCGCGCCGTCCAGAGCGATGGCATCGCGCTCAGCCCGGACCGGAAGACGCTCTACTGGACGGTGCTCACCGGCCACACGCTCTGGCGCATTTCCACCGAGGCCCTGCGCGACGCGAGCCTGGACGACCCGGCGCTCGCCGGCCGCGTCGAGCAGGTGGACACCATCGTGGCCACGGATGGCATCGAGTTCGATCGCCAGGGAAAGCTCTGGCTCGGTGGCCTGGAGGACAGCTCCCTCGCCGTGTATGTGCCGGGCGGGAAGTACAAGCAGGTCCTCCAGGATGACCGCCTGCGGTGGCCCGACACCTTCGCCGTGGGGCCGGACGGGAGGATGTACGTCACCACCACGCAGATCCACCTGCCGCCCGCGGAGCGGGGACCCTATGAGATCTACCGTTTCGCACCGTGAGCTTGTGAAGACGCTGGTGTAGAGAGAGTGGCCGTCTGAAACCGCCGTAGCTGCGTGGAGAACCCATGGCCGCGTCCCCCCTGCGTGTCGGCAATGCCTCGGGCTTCTATGGAGACCGCTTCTCGGCGGTCCGCGAGATGCTCGAAGGAGGCCAGCTCGACGTCCTCACCGGCGACTACCTCGCCGAGCTGACGATGCTGATTCTCGGCCGCGACCGGATGAAGGATCCGGAGCTCGGCTACGCGAAGACCTTCCTGCGCCAGATGGAGCAGTGCCTGGGGCTCGCCCTGGAGAAGAAGGTCCGCATCGTCGCCAACGCGGGGGGACTGAACCCCGTGGGGCTCGCCGCCGCGCTCCGTCAGCTCGCGGAGCGCCTGGGATTGAAGGCCCGGGTGGCGCACGTGGAGGGTGACGATCTCTCCGGCAACGCGGATGCGCTGGGGCTGGGCTCTCCCATCACCGCCAACGCGTACCTGGGTGCGTGGGGAATCGCCGAGTGCCTGCGCGCGGGAGCGGACATCGTCGTCACCGGGCGCGTGACGGACGCCTCGCTCGTCGTGGGCCCGGCGGCCGCGCACTTCGGCTGGCGGACGGATGACTGGGACCGGCTGGCGGGCGCGATGGTCGCCGGCCACGTGCTGGAGTGCGGCGCCCAGGCCACCGGAGGCAACTACTCCTTCTTCACGGAGGTGGATGCCCGCCGTCCCGGCTTCCCGCTCGCGGAGCTCCACGAGGATGGGAGCTCCGTCATCACCAAGCACCCGGGCACGGGCGGCGCGGTGACGGTGGACACGGTCATCGCGCAGCTCGTCTATGAGATTACGGGAGCCCGGTACGCGGGGCCCGACGCGACGGCCCGCTTCGACACCATCTCGCTGGCCTCGGACGGCAAGGACCGCGTCCGCATCACGGGTGTTCGCGGCGAGCCGCCCCCGCCCACGGTGAAGGTCTGCCTCAACCACCTCGGCGGGTACCGCAACGAGGCGACGTTCATCCTCGTCGGGCTCGACATCGAGGAGAAGGCTCGCCTGGTCCGCGAGCAGCTCGAGGCGGCGCTGCCGCGCAAGCCGAAGGAGCTGCACTGGACGCTCGTCCGGACGGACCGGGAGGACGCGCCCACGGAGGAGCAGGCGGCGGCGTTCCTGCGCGTGGTGGTGAAGGACTCGGACGCGAAGGTGATCGGCCGCGCCTTCAGCGGAGCGGCGGTGGAGCTGGCACTGGGCAGCTACCCCGGCTTCACGATGACGGCGCCCCCGGCGGACAGCGCGCCCTATGGTGTCTACACTCCGGCCTACGTCGACGCGACGAAGGTGGAGCATGTCGCGGTCCTCCCCGATGGGACGCGCTCCGTCATCGCGCCTCCAGCGAAGACGTTGGCCCTCGGGCCGGCGGAGCTCCCCGCCCTTCCCGAGCCGCTGCCCGCGGGTGCGACGCGACGTGTGCCGCTCGGCCGCATCGTCGCCGCGCGGAGTGGCGACAAGGGAGGCACGGCCAACATCGGGGTCTGGGCCCGGACGGATGAGGCGTGGCGGTGGCTCGCGCACGCGCTCACGTCGGACAAGCTGCGCGAGCTGCTCCCCGAGGCCGCCGCCTTCCCCATCGAGCGGCACGTCTTCCCCCAGCTCCGGGGGCTGAACTTCGTCATCGACGGGCTGCTCGGCGAGGGTGTCTCGTCATCGACCCGCTTCGATCCTCAGGGCAAGGCGCTGGGCGAGTGGCTCCGCTCCCGCCACGTCGATGTTCCCGAGTCCCTGCTCCGCTGAGCGGAGCGACTGGCCGACTGGGGGTCACCGCAGCGGCAGGAACACGTCCGTGATGGCCTCGTGCTCCGGTACGTCCGGGAAGAAGCGGACGCGCTGGAAGAACAGCGGGCAGTCCCGGACCTCCTCGCCGCTGCGCGGCAGCCACTCCGCGTAGAGGTACCGGACGCTCGCCCCGAGCGTGTCGTCCGAGCCGATGTGCCGCAGCACCGCGCACCGGCCCCCCGGGATGCTCTTCCCCACGACGCCGAACGGGTTCTCCTTCACCTCGAGGTCCGTGGCGGCGCAGATGTCGAAGCGGTGGTCCTCCGGAGCGATCTCCTCGGGGTTGTCGTGGACGATGTTGAAGGTGGCGCTGAACCTCGGTGACAGCCCGACCTGCTTGCGCCAGGTGATGAACCTCCGCACGGAGTCGCCGATGCGTCGTGGGTCGCCCCGATGCTCGAGGGCGGCGACCTTCGTCTCCGGGAAGAGAACGATCTGGACCTGCGCCGGCTGAAGGGTGGGTTTCATGTGGTGGATCCTCAGCTCACTCAAGGGTTGGTACGTCGCGTGCCAAGGTTCCCACCGCGGCTGCTTCCTGAACTCCGAAGGCGTCTGCCCCACGCGCCGCTTGAAGGCACGCGCGAATGCCTCGGGTCCCTCGTAGCCGCTCGCCAGCGCGACATCGATGATGGAGTGCTGGTCGCGGAAGGCGAGCAGGAACGAGGCGCGCTTCAGGCGCTGCAGCTGGACGTACTCATGGACGCCCATCCCGAAGAGCGCGGAGAACTGCCGGTGGAAGTGGAACTTCGAGAAGGCCGCCACGCGGCTGAGCCGTTCCACGCACAGGTCTTCGTCCTCCAGGTGCGCGTCGATGAACTCGAGCACCCTTCGGAATCTGGCGAGGTATGCGTCCGCGTCCGCTGCAGTCAACGAAGTGCCCCCTTGACGCTCGACACCGTACCGACCCGCCCTCCGGGTGACCTGACCGATCTTGCGGAAGTGGAGCGGTGAAGCACGAGCGCCTCCGGGGCAGCCTGATGGGAGCGGCTCAACCCCTGGCGAACGCCAGCAGATCGCCGCTGAGCTGCTCCTTGTGGGTGGCGGCGAGGCCATGATCGCCGCCGGGGTAGATCTTCAGCGTCGAGCCCTTCACGAGCCTGGCCGAGAGGCGGGCCGAAGCGTCGATGGGTACGATCTGGTCGTCGTCCCCGTGGAGGATCAGCGTCGGCACGTCGAACTTCTTCAGGTCCTCGGTGAAGTCCGTCTCGGAGAAGGCCTTGATGCAGTCGAGCTGGCCCTTGAGGCCGCCCATCATGCCCTGCAGCCAGAAGCTGTCGCGCATGCCCTGAGAGACCTTCGCGCCCGGGCGGTTCGCGCCGAAGAAGGGCGTGGTCAGGTCCTTGTAGAACTGCGAGCGATCAGCGGCAACGCCCTTGCGAATGTCGTCGAAGACCTGGCGCGGCAGTCCGCCGGGGTTGGCGGCGGTCTTGAGCATGATGGGCGGTACCGCGCCGACCAGCACCGCCTTGGCGACACGGCGCGTGCCGTGGCGACCGATATAGCGCGTCACCTCGCCGCCGCCGGTCGAGTGCCCCACGAGGATGACCTTCTCGAGCTTCAGCGTCTCGATCAGCTCGGAGAGGTCATCCGCGTAGGTGTCCATCTCGTGCCCGCCCCAGGGCTGGCTGGAGCGGCCGTGGGCGCGCCGGTCGTGGGCGATGGCTCGGAAGCCATGGGAGGCCAGGAAGAGCATCTGGTCCTCCCAGGCGTCCGCGGTGAGCGGCCAGCCATGGCTGAACACCACGGGCTGACCCGAGCCCCAGTCCTTGTAAAAGATGCGCGTGCCGTCCTTCGTCGTGATCGTCGTCATGGCGAGACTCCCTTGGGGAAATGGCTCGCCCCATCTTGCGCACGAAGCACGCTGCACTCAGCCGAGACACAGTCCCTCGGTCATCCACTGCACACCCGGGCTTGCTCCTACCCCCTCCGCTGCTCCAGGAAAAACCGGTTGCATTCCCGCATCAGCGCTCCTACTCTAAAACTGGTTGCAACTCACAATCGGTTCATCCAAAGGGGCGGACGATGCAGGACCGAGGGAATGACGAGAGGCTCAGTCGCCGCAGTGTGCTTCTGGGCTCCGCGACGGTCGGGGCAACGCTGGCTTGGGGCTGCAGCCAGGCGGACGTGCGCAAGACGGGCCCGTCCGCGGGGTTCTCCAAGACGCGGCTCGACCGCATGCATGCGGCCATGTCCGCCCATGTCGAGCGCGGCGAGCTGCCCGGCGTCGTGACGCTGCTCAGCCGAGGCGACGAGGTGCACGCGGCCGCCGTGGGCCTGATGACCTTCGGCGGCACTGCTCCCATGCGGCGTGACACCCTCTTCCGGATCGCCTCGCTGACCAAGCTGGTCTCGGGGGCCGCGGCGATGATGCTGGTCGAGGAAGGCAAGCTCCGCCTCGACGAGCCGGTGGATCGCCTGCTGCCGGAGCTCGCCCACCGCAGGGTCCTCGAGCGGCTCGACGGCCCGATCGCTGACACCGTGCCCGCCAACCGGCCCATCCTCGTCAGCGATCTGCTGACGCTGCGCATGGGCACGGGCGCCATCATGGCACCGGGCGAGTACCCCATCGTCCAGGCCATGACCGAGAAGGGGGTCGGCGTCGGGCCCTGGCTGCCCAAAGCCCCGAGTCCCGATGCCTGGATCCGCGAGCTGGGCTCCCTCCCGCTGATGCGCCAGCCGGGCGAGGCCTGGCTGTATGACACCGGCCTCACCGTGCTGGGCGTGCTGCTCGCGCGAGCCTCGGGCCAACCGCTCGAGGCCTTCTACCGGGAGCGCATCTTCGAGCCGCTGGGGATGAAGGACACCAGCTTCAGCGTCCCGGCCGAGAAGCTCGAGCGGCTGCCCACCTGCTACTTCCGCGATCCCTCGACGGGGACGTTCGAGGTCTTCGACGCCGCTGGTCCGCGGAGCCAGTTCAGCCAGCCTCCAGGCTTCCCCTCCGCGTCCGGCGGCCTGGTCTCGACGGCCGACGACTTCCTCGCCTTCGCCCGGATGATGCTGAACAGGGGGGAGTACGGCGACAGGCGGCTGCTCTCGGAGCAGTCGGTGGAGCTCATGACCACCGACCACATCACCGCGGAGCAGAAGGCCGTGTCTCCCTTCTCTCCCGGCTTCTGGGACAAGCGCGGCTGGGGCTACGCGCTCTCCATCATCAAGCAGCATGAGCCCGGAGAGCCTCGCGGCTTCGGCTGGGATGGTGGCTACGGAACCTCCTGCTACTGGGATCCCGAGACCGGTCTGATCGGCATCCTGATGACCCAGCGCATGATGGACTCTCCGTCGGCTCCCGCGGCCTTCGTGGACTTCTGGCGCTCGGCCTACGAGGCGATCGAGGCCTGACGCCGGACCCTGGCGGAGGGCTGCCGTGACTTTCCCTTGACCTCAAGTGCACTTGAACTTGTAGGTCTCAGGCCATCTGCGAGCTCCAGCCAACCCGCTGGAGCAGGGAGAGGCTCATGAGCTCACAACGCGTTCTGGTGACGGGGGCGACTGGCAATGTCGGTCGCCATGTCGTGTCCCAACTGTTGCGCACGGGTACCGCGGTCCGCGCGCTGACCCG
The DNA here is from genome assembly GCF_020103725.1 of Hyalangium gracile. Classification (NCBI taxonomy): domain Bacteria; kingdom Pseudomonadati; phylum Myxococcota; class Myxococcia; order Myxococcales; family Archangiaceae; genus Hyalangium; species Hyalangium gracile. Next base: position 28,913 of record NZ_JAHXBG010000010.1, read on the forward strand.
AAACCCTGGCTCCCCCGGCCTGCCGCCCGGCGTCGAGCTCGTTCGGGGGGATCTCTCCGCGCCGGACAGCCTGGGCTCGGCCATGAATGGGATCGATGCCGTGTTCCTGCTCTGGCCCTTCTTCACGGTCGACGCCGCGCCCGCCGTCCTCGAGGTCATCCAGAAGCACGCGCGCCGCATCGTCTACCTCTCGGCGGCCAGCGTGCGCGATGACCTCGAGGCGCAGCCCGGGCTGTTCCACGCGGACATGGAGCGCTTGATCGCCAGGTCCGGGCTGGAGTGGACCTTCCTCCGGCCCACCGGCTTCGCGACCAACACCCTGATGTGGGCGCCGCAGATCCGCGCCGGCGATGTCGTGCGCTGGCCCTATGGAGCGGCCGCTCGATCGCTGATCCACGAGCGGGACATCGCGGCCGCGGCGGTCCACACCCTGACCAGGGACGGGCATGCGGGGGCCCGGTATGTCCTCACGGGTCCCGAGACACTGACCCAGGTCGAGCAGGTGCGCCTCATCGGCGAGGCGATCGGCCGACCGGTGCGCTACGAGGAGCTGTCTCCGGAGGAGGCGCGGCGGCAACTGCTCCAGGCCTGGGGCAGCCCCTCGTTCGTGGAGGCCGCGCTCTCCGGCTGGGCCCAAATGGTGGAGGAACCCGAACGAAGCACCCGCACGGTGGAGGAGCTCACGGGAGCGCCCGCGCTCGCTTTCCGCGAGTGGGCGCGCGACCACGCGGGCGACTTCCGGTAGGCCCGGGAGCAGGCAGACGCTCCTTGCCTGGAGTGGCTCCGTCAGGGGCGCGCGCCAACCGCTCCCGCGCCACGCTCGAGGAGCTCAGCGAGGCGGACCTGCTCCTCCACGTGGTGGAGGTCTCGGCCCCCCGAGCAGATCGAGGCCGTGGACCACATCCTGAAGGACCTGGGGCTGCACGAGAAGCCGCGCCTGCTCGTCTTCAACAAGAGAAATCTCCCGGAGGAGGGCATGGTCGGTGCGCGCCGCCGAGACCCTGCGGGCGCTGCCCTGAAGCCCTCGAGGCTCACGCCGGGTGAGCGTGTCGGTCATTGGCTCGCCGCCGGTCGGCGCGGCGGGCGCCAGCTCAGCGACATGCGGGCATAGGGAGCGGGGCGCGTGGGGATGCGCCCCAGCTCCAGGCGGTCGCGGTGACGGTCGAGCAGCGCGTGGTCATTGAGGAAGTCGAGCCCCACCGAGGAACTCAGCCAGAGGCCTCCGCTCCCCAGCCGGACGTTGAGGGTGGGGGCGAAGCGCAGGGAGGTCGCCCGCACGTAGTACGCCCCCTGCGCCCAGGTCTCCTCCGGAAGCCGGGCATGGAAGACCTGCTGGTCGAAGACCCCCACGAGTCCCAGCTCCAGTCCGTCACCGAACTGCCGCAGGAGGGTGAGGCGGGGCACGCCGATCTCCACGATGTAGGGCTCCTTGCGGTAGGTGAAGCCCACCATGGGGATGACCGGGAGCACGTCGAAGGGCCACAGCGCGACGAGCCCGAACATCAGCCGCCGTCCGGGGTCTCCGCCAATCTTGTAGCTCGCCATGGCGTAGCCCACCCAGGACGTGTCCATGCCGAGCTCGAAGGGCCTTCCGAAGTCGGTGCGCGTGCTTCCGAGCGTCCCCGCGATCAGCATCCACCGAGGGTTGAGCGGGCGGATCAGCGTGAGCCCGAGCTGGACGCGGTAGAAGCGACGGCGCAGCTCGGTTTCTGGCAGGTGCTCCACGGGCCCTTGCGTCTCCAAGCCCAGCCAGTGGGTCTCGAATCCCACGGAAGGGACGAGGATGAACTTCCCCATGAAGAGCGGGAGCAGCGGCACCCGAAGGTCCACCAGGGCCCGATCATGGAGCTTGCCGCCCGCCGTGCCGATGGCGGTGCCGCGCGCCAGGCTGAAGCCGACGTAGGCGCGGTCCTCCGAGGTCTGGGCGCTCGCCGGGACGGCCAGCAGGAGCGCGACGGCGACGGCCCACCCGAAGCTTCTAGAGGATGACATGGTCACCTCGCGGCCTCCTTTCCTCGACGGGTGCCAGTGTACCCGGTTTCGGGCCGGTCGGTCGCCCGCGGCCGCGTCGAGCATCCGACACGCACCGCGCACGGCCCATGGAGGTCGGGCATCGAACCGGTGCGCGGGCGCACGGCGGCTCAGGCCGATTTCCGCTCAAGCTCGTCGTGGAGGTTCACGACACCACTGGGATAGGGCGTCGCCGCCTTCATTCGCTTTCCGCTCCCGAGGATGTGCGGGGTTACTCAGACACAATGAGCTTGCGCATGCTCGTTCGCCCCCCGTGCCTGGCCTACTTGCCCGCTCGCTTCTCGAGCTCGGCGCGCAGGCGCTCTTCCTTCTCTCGGAGCTCGGGGGTGAACTCCTGGCCGAAGTCGTCCGCTTCGAAGACAGGACGGATCTCGAGCTCGGAGTCCTCGCCCGGCATCGGAGCGGGGCACCGGCGAGCCCACTCGACCGCCTCCTCCATCGACTTGACCTGCCAGAGCCAGAAGCCGGCGATGAGCTCCTTGGTCTCGGCGAACGGTCCGTCGACGACGGTGCGCTTGCTCCCCGAGAACTGGACTCGCTTGCCCTTGACGCTGGGCTGGAGCCCTTCGCCGGCGAGCATGATGCCGGCCTTGACCAGCTCCTCGTTGTACTTGCCCATGTCCTCGAAGAGCTGCGCGCTCGGCATGACGCCTGCTTCCGAGTTCTTCGTCGCCTTCACAATCACCATGACTCGCATCGTTTTCTCCCGGGTTTGAGCTCGGCCTCGCGCCGCGCTTCTAAAATGGCGTCGAATGAGCCCAGGCGGGATCGACACGCGCACCCGTTTTTTGTGTTCCCTGGGTACTTTTCGGGGAGGTCCTTTGATTTCAGTGGGTTACCCCCCCAGTCCACCCCCGTGTCGGGCGAAGACTGTCCGAACTGGTCTGCTTGTCATACCAGTTCGGTACCAGTCCGAGCACAGGGTGCCTCCCCGTGCGACCTGGGGGGCTATCGCGTGGCGACCTGGGGGGCGTCCTTGGACGAAATGTCCGCGTCGTTGCCCTCACCACCCGAGGTGCCGTCGGCGCCGTAGGACAGGATGACAGGCTGGCCACCTTCGTTCATGTACACGTAGTCGTTGCCCCACGGATCCTTCGGGACCGCCTCGAACACTCCGAGCGCCACCAGCGCACGCAGTCCCGCGCCTGTATCCGGGTACTGCCCCTTGCGCGTGTAGTAGATCTTCATCCCGTTCTGGATGTTCTTGATGTCGAGCCCGACACGGTCGCGGCGGGACTCGTTGAGCATCGGGATGACGGCCACACCCACCGCCGCGGCGATGAGGCCGAGGATGGTGATCACCACCATGATCTCGATCAGGGTCATGCCGCGGCGGCGCTGCTGCTTCCTCGTCATCCTCGCCATCTTGGAATCCATCGGCTTGCCTCTCGTGACTTTCTGGCAGGGCGCGTGGCCATGCCGTGAGGTGTCGTTGCTACCTTCCCCGAGGACCGAGCCACCACGGCATCGGCCATCGGTTGAAGAGTCACAATTGCAAGCACCGCGCCGAGGCTCACCGGGCTCGGAGCGCTGACGTGCCCCTACTCCCGAGGTAGGCTGCCGGCAAGGCAGGCCCATGGACACTCCGTCTTCCTTCGCACGCAACCCCACGCTGCTTCCCACTGGCTCGGTGGTGGGGACGTGGCGGGTGGAGGCGTGGGCTGGCTGCGGTGTTCACGGAGCGGTCTACCGGGCCGTCTCCGTGCACGACCCGCGCTCCGCTCCGGTGGCGCTGAAGCTCGCCATGCACCCCGCGGACCCTCGCTTCGAGCGCGAGGTGGAGCTGCTCTCGCGCTGCCAGCACCCCAGCATTCCTCGCCTGCTGGACCAGGGCTCCTGGCGCGCTCCCTCCGGGACGCTCCATCCCTTCCTGGTCATGCAATGGGTGGATGGCGTCTCCTTATATGAGCAGGCTCACATCCAGCCTCCCGATTCATCGCAGGCGCGGCGCTGGCTGGCCCAGCTGGCGCAGGCCCTGGCGACCCTCCATGCCCAGCAAGCCCTTCATCGGGACCTGAAGGGGGACAACATCCGGGTGCGCCGCTCCGATGGCCGAGCCATGCTCCTGGACTTCGGCACGGGCCTCTATCCCGGCGCCGCCCCTCTCACCCCGGCCATGATGTTTCCGGGCACTCCGATCTACCGCTCCCCGGAGGCCTGGCTCTTCGAGGTGCGGTTCTACGGTTCGTCCACCGCTCGCTACCATCCGACGCCCGCCGATGACCTCTATGCCCTGGGCGTCACCGCCTGCCGGCTGCTCACCGGTGAGTACCCGCAGCCCGCCCAGCCCTTCCGGGATGAGCACGGTGCCTGGCAGGTGGATGACGTGCTGCTACCTCCCGCGCTCCTGAAGTACCCGCACATCGATCCCGCGCTGCGCGCCTTCACGCTGCGCCTGCTCTCCGTGAGGCCCGAGCAGCGCGGGACGGCGGCTCAGCTCGCGGAGGAGCTGGAGCAGACGCTCAGGCCTTTTCAGGGAGGCGGCGCCAGCGTCCGTACGGAGGCGCCCAGGAGGCGCAAGCTCCCACGCAACGCCTGGCGCTGGGGAGCCTTGGCGGCTGCGGGCCTGGCGGTGGCGGTGTGGGCTTGGAGGACGATTCCAGGCACGGCTCGGGAGCCATCCTCCGTTGCGCACGAGGAGGCTTCGGCGACGGGGGCACCCGAGGCGGGGACGGTGGGGCTGGGGGACTCGTCCATGGCCACGGCACTGGAGGGAGCGCCCGCTGCCTCCACCGAGGAGGGGTTGCGCGGGAACACTCTGCCTCAGCCTGTCCCCGGCCAGACGCGAGCCGATGCGAAGGGGCGTTGTCCCAAGGGCCTGGTCTCGCTCAACGGAGCGTGCTGGACGGAGTACTCCTGGGAGTCGGAGGCCTGCCTAACCCTCGGAGGGGAGATGCTCAAGGGCGTCTGCTACGTGCCCTTCATCCCTCCCGGCCGCAGGCATCCCCCGACCTCGGATCCTCCGCGAAACCCGTGAGGGCTCCGCGAGAGGGCTCTGTGAGCGGACCGGTACCGAACTGGTATGACAAGCAGACCAGTTCGGAAAGTGTGACCGGCAGGAGGGCGGACCGGACTCATCATCAGAGGTGCTTGAAGAAGAACGTCGTCGCGCAGAACTCTCCGTCCGGCATCAAGGCGTACTTGGGGACGACGCCCACGCGCTGCCACCCGGCTCGCTCGTAGAGCCGCTCCGCGGAGCTCCCTGTCACCGTGTCCAGCACGAGGACGGTGCGGCCTTCCTTGCGCGCCTCGTCCTCGATGGCCGCCATCAGGCGCTGCGCGACGCCGCGCCGTCGGGCCTCGCGGTGGACGAGCATCTTGGCGATGTCGCCCCGGTGCTGCTGGTTGTCGGGCATCGATAGAATCAACTGCACCGTGCCGAGGATGCGCCCTGCTCCATCCTCGGCCACGAGCAGCACCCGCTCCCCGCGCACGACGCCTTCGGCGACCTTCCTCCAGAACGCCACGGCTCTCTCGCGCGGCAGGGGCCGCATGAAGCCCACGGACGCGCCTCCCTCGACGCAGTCGATCAGCACGTCGGCGAGGGGCTCCACGCAGGCGGCGACCTCGCTGGCGCCGACACGCCGCACGAGCACGTCCTCGGTCATCCCGTGCTCCCGGGTGGCACGACGGCGCCCGGCTGAGCCGCCGCCCGAGCCTCACGACGCAGCGACGCCTCGAGCACGAAGGTCCCGAAGGGGACCAGCGACGCGGCGAACGCGACCACTCCCCGCAGGAAGGACCAGCGGTGGGCCACCGCCACCTCGAACAGCGCGGGGAGGTACAGGAGGAACAACACGCCGTGCGCCATGCCCACCAGCCTCACCGCCAGGGGCATGTCCGCCAGGTACTTCAGCGGCATGGCGATGAAGAGGAGGACGACGAAGGACAGGCCTTCCAGCAGCGCGACGGCACGGAACCGCTCCAGCGGAGTCTTCAACATGGGGACCTTGATACCCGATGAACCATGGCTCCCCATAGCCCCCCCCCGCAGCCGTCACCTGCCATGCCGATCGACCAGCGCGAAGGCGCGCAGGGCCGAGCCGGTCGCCCCCAGCACCTTGAGCGGCGGCACCACCGCGACGAACTCGTAGGCCCGGGCCGCGGACAGGTCCTCCAGCTGGACGTTCTCGATGATGTAGATGCCATTGTCCGGCACCAGCAGCAGGTGCACCGGGAACACCTGCAGCTGCGGGATGTAGACGGTGGCCGGGCGCTTCTCGAAGGTCAGCGTGTCTGCCCCCACCACGCGCGCCCCCTTCTCCAGCAGGTACTGCGCCGCGTCCAGGCCAGGACCGGGTGAAGCCACGCCCTTGTAGAGCTCCGGGTCGCCCTTGAAGTGCTGGCCCCAGCCGGTGCGGATGAAGACGGTGTCTCCCGGCTGCAGGTGCACCCGCTGGAACGCGGCCGTCTGCCTCAGGTGGTGAGAGGTGATCTCGAACCCCGCGGGCAGGGGCTGGCTGTTGCCCATGACGAAGCGGGCCACGTCCAGCAGCACCCCCCGGTTGACCAGCAGGTCCATCGGGTACTGGTCGATGGCGAGCTCCGCGCCCACCCCGCTGCGGCCCAGGCCTCGCGGATCGCTCGTGGCCGCCTCCGCGTCCACTCCCCCGTAGAGCAGCCCATCGTGGCCGATGTGGCCCACGGCATCGATGCTCGGGGCGCCGTGCTGCCCGCTCCACTGCATGCCATCGGAGGTGAACGAGAGCTGCCCGCCATCCCCGAAGGTGCCGCGCGTGTTGGCATGCGTGAACGGCAGCGACATGGCGTAGGGCGGGTTGAGGGCCAGCACCGGAGAGTTCTCATCCCACGTGTGGCTGAGCTCGATCACCTTCGCGCGCTTCACCTCCCGGATGAGATGGCCGGTGAGTCCTTGAGGCGCGGGCTCCTCGGCCATCGCGGTGGGCGCCAGCAGGAGCGCGGCTCCGAGAGCGCTCCAGGAGCGCAGCCTCCGCGACGCATGGGTGCACTGCATGAACAGGCTCTTCGAAGGAGAGATCGCCAGGTGCATGTTGAGCCTCCGGAATGGAGTGACGGTGGCCGTCGGCAATCCTGATAACAACATCAGAATTGCTTGCAACCTTTCACCCGGTGGCTCGACAGGAATTCGAGTCAGCCCATGCGCTCACATGACATGAAGACTCTCACCCGTCCTGTCTTTGATTGCAACACTTTCACGCATCCCAGACACGGCTTGATTCCTTGCATGAGAGGGTCGAGCGTGCCCCCAGGGCGGTCCAATCGCACCCAGGCATTTCCAGGTATTGCGCGCGCTACCGGCTTCTCGAGCCGGCGCCACGTGGGTGCGAGGGCATTGCTCCGAGCACGTGCACCAGGGGAGTGAGTCCTTCCTCGCGAGGTGGACGCGACATCGGGCCGGGACCTGGCTCGATGCGTTCACCCACCCGGAAGAAGGCCACCAGCTGGTGGAGCGCCTCCGACTGGGCGGACATCTCCTCGGCCGTCGAGGCGAGCTCCTCGGAGGCCGAGGCATTGCGCTGTGTCACCTGCTCCACGTGCGCCATGGCGCGGCTGATCTGGGTGACACCGCTGGCCTGCTCTCCGGAGGCCGCCACCACCTCCTGCACCAGCCGCGCCGTCTTGTGGATGGACGGCACCAGCTCCTTCAGCAGCTGGCCCGAGCGCAGGGCCACCTTCGCGCTCTGGGTGGCCATGACGCTGATCTCCTGCGCCGCGCTCCGGCTGCGCTCGGCCAGCTTGCGCACCTCGGTGGCCACCACGGCGAAGCCCCTGCCATGCTCGCCCGCGCGGGCCGCCTCGATGGCCGCGTTGAGCGCCAGCAGGTTCGTCTGGTAGGCGATCTCCTCGATGATGGAGATCTTCTCGGTGATGGCGCTCATCGCCTCCACCGTCTCCTGCACCGCCTTTCCGCTCTCCTCCGCATCGCGGGCGCCCTGGACGGCCATCTGCTCCATCTGCCGGCTGTGGTCCCGGTTCTGCTGGATGGAGCCGCGCATCTGCTCGAGGTTGGCGGTGGTCTCCTCCACGCTGCTGGCCTGCTCGCTGGTGCCCCGAGAGAGGCCCTGCGAGGAGGCGGACACCTGGGAGGAGGCGGAGGCCAGCGAGCGGGCGCCCTCGCGCACCTCGCCGATGATCTGCCCGAGCCTGAGCGTCATCCCCCGCATGGCCGACAGCAGCTGGCCCGTCTCGTCCCGCGTCTCCGCCGAGATGCGCATCGTGAGGTCACCCTCGGCGACGCGGTGGGCCACCGCCACCGCCTCGCCCAGCGGCCGGCCAATGCTCCTCGCCAGCACCAGGGACGCCAGGAAGCCCAGTCCCCCCGTTCCCAGCAGCACGCCGATGATCCACACCCGCGACGAGGCGTAGGTCGCGTCCGCATGCGCCGCCGCCTCATCCGAGCCCTTGCGGTTGAGGAGCACCAGCGCGGCCAGCTTCGCGGTGCACGCGTCGAACTCCTGGAGGAGCGAGCCCAGCGCCAGCGCGATGGCCGCGTCGTCCTGGTTCTGCCGCGACAGCTGCAACAGTTTGGGATTCTGGGAGACATAGGCCTCCCACATCCGCTTGAAGTCCTCGTACAGCACGCGCTCCTGGTCGGACGCCGTCAGCGTCTCGTAGTGCGCCATGAGCGACCGGATGTGCGCCACGTTCTGCGCCTGGATCTCCTCGATGGCGGCCATCCGCTCGGGCGAGGTGACCAGGATGTGGTCGAGCTGCTTGAGCCGGAAATCCGCCGTCCGCTCCTTGAGGTCCGCGAGCATCTCCACGCTCGGCAGCCAGTTGGTGGAGATCTGCTGGGAGGCCGAGCGCACATCCGACATCTGCGCCAGCGAGAAGATGCCGATGAAGGCAGTGAAGGCCAGCAGGCCAAGAAACACGACAAGGATCTTGGAGGCGATCCTCAGGTTCTGAAACCAGATCATGGAGCTTTCTTGGGCGAGAAAGCTCTCGCCCGTTCCTCGTCCCCCCACCTCGACGAGCTGGCTCGATCATGAGGTGGGGAGAAGCCCCGGGACAAGCTCCAGACAGGATCCCTTCAGGCCATGTCCTGCCCGCCCCCTCGGCCAGGCCAGCAGGGCTCGCAGCCACGAGCCACTGCCGTCCACGCACTCCTGGTGAAGAGAGTGCCCGAGAGGCGCGTCGCTCAGAGGCGAGGGCGACGCATGAGGGCGGTGTTCACCACGGGCAGCTCCTCCGCGCCACGCGCCGCCGCCGACGGGAAGGGCCGGGTGGGCACGCCCATCCAGTCCGACAGCTTCCGCAGCGCCTGGCTCCTCTGGGCCTCGGGCAGGTCATAGATGGAGGCGCCATGGTTGCCACCGGCCACGAAGTAGCGGACCGAGTCGTTGGACGGGCTCACCTCGAAGGCACCCGTGGACCACGGGTCGTTCTCGCCGTAGATGAGCATCATCCGCTGCGCGCTCTTCTTCATCCAGCGCTCCACCCAGTACATGGTGAGGAAGTCGAAGTCCTTGTCCACGCCGTAGGGAGGGAAGCTGCGCGACACGTCCTGCCCGGGGTACTTCAGCCACGGCCACAGGTGCGCCTCCGGGTAGCGGGGGCCGCCCAGCTGCGTGGCGCTCTGGTAGTAGTAGGCCGCGTACGGCGCCAGCGACTGGTCCGCGTAGAAGTCCAGGGAGTTGGTGTCGGTGAGGAACTGGAAGAGCTCCGCGGCCGGCGCGTTCGCCCCGGGGATGTACTCGCAGGCATCCACCCCGCTGCCGTACTGCCAGAAGGTGAAGGGCGCCTCGAGGACGGCGAACTCATAGGCCTTCTCCAGCCCCAGCCCGTCGAAGGTAACCCCATACGAGAGCAGCTCGTCGATGAAGGGCTGCATCTCCGCGCGCCGCGTGAGCAGGCCCCGCTGCACCTGGCGCAGCCGCTGGCGGCAGTCCTCGGTGCCCACGTGGTTGAGGAAGTGCACGTAGCGCGGATCCCCGTCGAGGTAGCTGTTGGGCGCCACGTAGGCCACCGTCGCGTCCACGTCGTCGGGATAGAAGTAGCGGTGGTAGATGGACGTCATGCCGCCCTTGCTGCCACCGGTGGTCAGCCAGCTCGCCGGATACAGCGGCTTGAAGGCCTGGACGATGCGGTGATGGTCCGTGGCGGCCTGATAGATGTCGAGCAGCTTCCAGTTGCTCGAGGCCGGCGTCGACGTGTTGAAGAAGCGGTGCTCCACGTAGAGGACGTTGGCGGTGAGCAGGTACGAGGGCTCGGTGTTGACCGGCTGGTACGTGTAGAGCCCATAGCCGGTGCTGGCGAGCACCACGGGCGCGCTGGAAGCGCGGTGCAGCAGCGTCATCCGCTGCTGGAAGCGCTCCCGCTGCGGGTGGCGGTGGTCCGCCGGCTGCTCGTAGTCCAGCACGAAGTAGCGCAGCGACGGGTTGCCCGGCACGGGCTTCTCCTGCAGCACCGTCATCCCGGGAATGGCCTGGAGCTGCGCCAGGATGTCGCCCGAGTCCGCGGCCTCCAGCCTGCTCCGGGCCGAGCCGGTGTCCACCGCCTCCGGGATGCCTTCGCCACAGGCTTGCAAAAGCCATGCGCACAGCAGCAGCACCGTGCCGCGCCAGTTCCCGCTCACTCTCAAGTTCATGGTGTCTCCGGGTCAGGTCATCAGCGGAAAATCCGCACGTCATGAAAACGCAGGATTCACCGGGGCATATCGGACCTGGAGGTGGGAAAAATCAACCCGAATCGGCGGAAGCCTCACTTCGGCCTCGTGGCGAGCACCTCCAGCCGTGGCCTTGCTTGCGGTGGCACGCTGGCGCTGACGGGCTCCTCGTGCGCATGAGACGCTGCGCGGCATGAGCACACCGGTGATGGAGCCCGAGCGACTCGGGACGACGCAGCTGCCCGACGGGCGGCTTCTGGGGTGGGGTGAATGGGGTCCGACGTCCGGCCCTCCCGTGCTGTTCTGCACTGGAGCGGCGATGAGCCGCTGGCTGGGTCTGGGCGCTGGCGTCCTCGAGAGAGCGAAGGTCCGTCTCATCTCGGTCGATCGGCCCGGGCTCGGTGTCTCCACCCCGGCCCCGGGCAGGGGGCTGCTCGACTGGGCCGCCGACATCCAGCACCTCGCGACGGCCAGGAAGCTCGAGGGGCTCTTGGCGGTCGGCTTCTCCCAGGGGGCGCCGTTCGCGCTGGCCTGCGCGGCCCGCGGGGTGGTGAAGGGCGTCGCCATCGTCGCGGGCGGCGACGAGCTGGCTCACCCCGTCACGCGACGGCTGCTCCATCCGGAGGTCGCGAAGCTGGTGGACCTCGTCGCCGCCGAACCGGCCCGCGCCGAGGCGTTCTTCGCCGGGATGAGCGCGCGGATGCTCTGGGACATGGTCATCGGCATGAGCTCCGAGGCCGACCGCGCCGTGTTCACCGAGCCGCGCTTCGCCGCCGCCTACCAGCGGGCCCTGGATGAAGGCTTCTCGCAGGGCTCCGCGGGCTATGCGCGAGACACCGTCCTGCACATGTCCCGCTGGCCGTTCGAGCTGGAGTCCCTCCGTGTCCCCGTGGACCTGTGGTACGGCGGCCTCGATACGAGCACCGTCCACTCTCCCGACAACGGCGAGACCCTGGCCCGGAGGATTCCCTCGGCACGGCGCCAGGTGCTCCCGCATGTCGGCTCCGCGCTGCCGTGGCTCCACGGCGAGGACATCCTCGGGTCGCTGCTCGCGCGGACGCAGTCGGCCTCGGGCTGAACGGTACACTCCGAGTCACAGCGCTCGCGTCCGGGCCGATCGTCCGCGAGAGGAAAGCTATATTGCCGCCCTCCATGTCCGGTCAGCCTCTACGCCTGCTCCTCATCGAGGACTCCGCGGATGACGAACTGCTGCTGCTGCATGAGCTGCGCTCGTGTGGCTATGACATCTCCCATGTCCGCGTCACCTCACGCGAGCAGCTCTCACGCGCCCTGGATGCCGGGCCCTGGGATGCCATCATCTCCGACTATGTGCTCCCGGGGTTCGATGGGCTGGCGGCCTTCTCCGCGGTGAAGCAGCGCGGGCTGGATGTGCCCTTCCTCATCGTGTCGGGAGTGATTGGCGAGGAGACGGCCGTGGCGGCCATGAAGGCCGGCGTCCACGACTTCCTGCTCAAGGACAAGCTGGGACGCCTGGGCCCGGCCCTGGCCCGGGAGCTGCGCGAGGCCGCCGGGCGCGCCGAGCGTCGCCACATGCAGGAGCAGCTCCTGCTGTCGGACCGCCTCGCCTCGCTGGGCATGCTCGCCGCGGGTGTGGCCCATGAGATCAACAACCCGCTCACCTCGCTGCTCATGTACCTGGACCTCGCCTCGAGCGCTCCTTCCGAGCGGCAGGTTTCCCAGGAGGACCAGCAGGCGCTGCGCAACGCCTTCGAGTGCGCCCTGCACATCCGGGACATCGTCCGGGACATCAAGATCTTCGCCCGGCCCGATGAGCAGCGGCTGGGCACGGTGGACGTGAACCAGGTGCTCGACTCCGTGCTGCGCATGGCGTGGCACCAGGCCCTGCACCGGGCCAGTCTGGTCAAGGACTATGGACAGGGCGCGCTCGCCTACGGCAGCGAGGCGCGGCTGGCCCAGGTCTTCCTCAACCTGGTCATCAACGCGGCGCAGGCCATCCCCGAGCACCCCACGGGCCCCCAGGAGATCCGCGTGGTGACGCGCACGGAAGGCACCGACGCCGTGCGCGTGGAGATCCACGACACCGGCGCGGGCATTCCGCTCGAGCTGCGGGAGCGCATCTTCGAGCCCTTCTTCACCACGAAGCCGGCGGGGGTGGGCACCGGGCTCGGGCTGGCCATCTGCCGCCGCCTGGTGACCGAGATGGGCGGCCGCATGGGCGTGGAGAGCCAGCCGGGCCAGGGCAGCACGTTCTGGGTCCACCTGCGCGCCGCCCAGCAGCCCGCCACCGTGACGAGTCCCTGACAGCCGCCAGCCGAGCCAGCAGCACGGAGCAGGCCTGGGGTAGAAACGGACCCGGCCCCCTTCTCTCCTGCCGAGCCTGGGAGCACCCCACTCCCTGGGTTGGCGGAGAGGGGGCGGAGCATGATTTGACTCCCCCAGGCTTCTTGGGTCCCTCACCCCAGGGAAGGAGTGCAACGCCGTGAATGGAGGACACTGGGTGCTGGCCAGCCGCCGCGTCGTCACCGACAGCGGAGTGCGCGAGGCCGCGATCGTCATCCGCGACGGGAAGATCTCCGCCGTCCTGCCCCAGCGCTCGGCGCCCGTGGGGCTGCCCGTGCGCGACGTGGGCAGCAAGGTGGTGATGCCGGGCGTGGTGGACTGCCACGCGCACATCAACGAGCCCGGCCGCACCGAGTGGGAGGGCTTCGACACGGCCACGCGCGCCGCGGCCGCGGGCGGCATCACCACCGTGGTGGACATGCCGCTCAACTCCATCCCCGCCACCACCAGCCTGCAGGCGCTGCGCACCAAGGCCGCCTCCGCCGAGGGCCACTGCGCCATCGACTATGGCTTCTGGGGCGGCGTCATCCCCGGCAACGCGGGCGAATTGGAGGCGATGATCGACGCCGGGGTGACGGGCTTCAAGTGCTTCCTCATCCACTCGGGCGTGGACGAGTTCCCCCACGTCACCCGCGAGGATCTGGATCGCGCCATGCCCATCCTCGCCCGGCGCGGCGTGCCGCTCATCGTCCACGCGGAGCTCACCCCGGACGAGCGCCCGCCCCAGGGCGACACGCGCACCTACCGCAGCTACCTGGAGTCGCGCCCGCGCCGCTGGGAGGATGACGCCATCCGGATGATGGTGGAGCTGTGCCGCAAGCACGGCTGCCGCGTCCACATCGTCCACCTCTCGTCCTCGGACGCACTGAAGGACATCGCCGCCGCCAGGAGCGAGGGCCTGCCCTTCACCGTGGAGACGTGCCCGCACTACCTGACGTTCGACGCGGAGCACATCCCCGACGGCGCCACGCACCTCAAGTGCGCCCCGCCCATCCGCGAGGCGGAGAACCGCGAGGCGCTGTGGGCCGGGCTGGCGCACGGCGACATCGACATGGTGGTGTCGGACCACTCGCCGTGCACGCCCGCGCTCAAGCACCTGGACCGTGGAGACTTCGCCGCGGCGTGGGGTGGCATCGCCTCGCTCCAGTTCAGCCTGCCGGCGGTGTGGACGGGGATGCGCGAGCGCGGCCATGGCCTGGAGCAGCTCGTCCGGTGGATGTGCCACCACCCGGCCCGCCTCATCGGCCTGGAGAAGGTGAAGGGCACCCTGACGCCGGGTGCGGACGCGGATCTGCTCGTCTTCGATCCGGATGCGGCCTTCACGCCGGAGCCCTCGGGTGTGCTCCACCGCCACCCGCTCACGCCCTACACGGGCCGCACGCTCCACGGCGTGGTGGAGCGGACTTTCGTACGGGGCGCTCCGGCCTACACGCGTGGTGAAGTGGTGTCCCGTCCCGCGGGCCAGTGGGTGCGTCGCCCTGGCACGGCGTGAGCGGTGGCGTAAGGTATTGGGAGGAGGAGTACCTGCATGCAGACCCCCGAGGAAGGCAAGGTGCGAGTCGCCTTCGCCGAACTCATCGATCTGGCCGCCGAGAAGGTGGGCGGCCTGGCTCTCATCGCCAATGACGAGTTCTTCGCGCCCAAGGAGAACCTGCTCAAGCCCGGGCGCGGCGTCTTCATCCCGGACAAGTACACGGAGTTCGGCAAGTGGATGGACGGCTGGGAGACGCGGCGCAAGCGCGTGCCCGGCTACGACTGGTGCATCCTCCAGCTGGGGCTGCCGGGCGTCATCCGCGGCGTGAACGTGGACACCAACCACTTCCTGGGCAACTTCCCCGAGTACGCCTCGGTGGACGGCCTGGAGGTGCAGGGCACTCCCACGCCCGAGTCGCTCACGAGCGCGGCGTGGACGGAGATCGTCCCGAAGACGAAGCTGGTGGGCGGCACGCAGAACTACCTGCCCGTGGCCAGCGAGCGGCGGTTCACGCACGTGCGGCTCAACATCTACCCGGACGGCGGCGTGGCGCGCTTCCGCGTGCACGGCGTGGTGAAGCCGGATCCGGCGAAGCTGCGCTCGGGAGATTTGGTGGACCTGGCGGCGGCGGAGAATGGCGGCATCGTCGTGACGACGAATGACGCGTTCTTCGGGCCCAAGGACAACCTCATCCTCCCGGGCCGGGCCACCACCATGGGCGAGGGCTGGGAGACGCGGCGCAAGCGCGTGCCGGGCTTCGACTGGATCGTCGTCAAGCTGGCGGTGCCGGGCACGGTGCACAAGGTGGAGGTGGACACCAACCACTTCAAGGGCAACTTCCCGGACATGTGCTCGCTGGAGGGGTGCTTCCTGAAGGAGGACATCCTGGACTTCGCCAACGCGAAGGACATCGCGTGGCAGGAGATCCTCCCGCGCACGAAGCTGCAGGCGCACCACCGGCACTTCTACGAGTCGGAGCTGCGCGCGCCGGGGCCCTTCACCCACGTGCGGCTCAACATATTCCCGGACGGCGGCATCAGCCGGCTGCGGGTGCACGGGCGTCCGGCGTGACGAGGATCGACTGGCTCAATGGCCTGCCCTACGAGGAGGCCAAGGCGGAGTTCATGCGCTGCTGCGGCTCCAGCCGCTGGGCGGACGCCATGGCCCGGGCACGGCCATTCAAGGACCTCTCCGCGGTGTTCGCGGAGGCCGGCTGGCTCTGGTCCCAGACGGGGCCGGAGGACTGGAAGGAGGCCATCTCGCACCACCCGCGCGTGGGAGACGTCTCCAAGCTGCGCGAGCGCTTCAAGGCCACCGGGGCCTGGTCCGAGCAGGAGCAGAAGGGCGTGCAGGGCGCGAGCGAGGACGTCATCCAGGGGCTGGCGGATGGCAACCGCGAGTACGAGGCGCGCTTCGGCTTCATCTTCCTCATCTGCGCCACGGGGAAGAGCGCCCAGGAGCTCCTCGAGCACCTGCGCGAGCGCATGAACAACCCGCCGGCGCTGGAGCTGCGCATCGCGGCGGGAGAGCAGGCGCAGATCACCCGCCTTCGGTTGGAGAAGCTCCTCACATCGCCATGAGCACCCTGTCCACGCACGTCCTCGATACGCAGTGGGGCCGCCCGGCGGCCGGAGTTCCCATCCTCCTGGAGGCGCAGGAGCGCTCGGGCGGCGGCTGGCGCGAGCTGGCCCGCGGCACCACCAACTCGGATGGCCGGGTGAGGGACTTCCTGCCCGCGGGCACGAACCTGGAGCCCGGCATCTACCGGATGACGTTCGACACGGCGGAGTACTTCCGAGCGCACTCGGTGCGGGGCTTCTACCCGTACGTCTCGGTGGTGTTCGAGATCCACTCCTCGGGCGAGCACTACCACGTGCCGCTGCTGCTGAGCCCCTTCGGCTACTCCACGTACCGTGGTAGCTGAGCCGCACTCCTTATGACGGCGAAGCTCTCCTCCCGTATCCCCGCCGCGCGCGCGGCGCTGACGAAGTCCAACCAGGAGTACGCGCGGGCCTACCCGGGTGAGTCTCCGCGCCGCCAGCCGGTGCACACCGTGTACGGCGGCGCCCAGCTCTTCAAGGCGGAGACGGCGCGGAAGATGGGGCAGGTAGCGCTGGCCACGTTCCGCGAGTACGCGCCGGACGCGAGCACGCTCGCCGGGTGCCTGGAGCTGCCGCGGCAGGGCGACTTCGCGCAGCGGGTGTACGAGCGCGTGGTGGCCAAGCTCGAGCACGAGGCGGTGGAGGACTTCCGCATCGACTTCGAGGACGGCTACGGCAACCGGCCGGACGCGGAGGAGGACGGGCACGCGGTGTCCACGGCGGAGCAGGTGGCGCGGGGGATGGCGGAGGGCACGCTGCCGCCGTTCATCGGCATCCGCATCAAGTCCCTCACCGAGGAGCTGTTCGAGCGGGCCGCGCGCACGCTGGAGCTGTTCGTCACCACGCTGCTGGGGCGCACGGGCGGAAAGCTGCCGGAGAACTTCGTCGTCACGCTGCCGAAGGTCATCTCGCCCGAGCAGGTCTCCGCGCTGGTGCGCATGCTGGAGGTGCTGGAGCAGGATGGTGGACTGCCGGCCGGAGCGCTGAAGCTGGAGCTGATGGTGGAGACGCCGCAGTCCCTCTTCGATGCGCAGGGGCGGCTGGCGCTGCCGGGGCTGGTGGCGGCGGCGGAGGGACGCTGCGTGGGGGCGCACCTGGGCGTGTATGACTACACGGCCTCGCTCAACATCACGGCGGCGTACCAGAGCATGACGCACCCGGCGTGCGACTTCGCGCGGCAGTTGGTGCAGGTGTCGCTGGCGGGTACGGGGGTGGCGCTCTCGGACGGAGCCACCAATGTCATGCCGGTGGGCCCGCATAAGAAGGAGGGCACGCAGGCGCTGACGGCGGCGCAGCAGAAGGAAAACCGCGAGGTGGTACACCGGGCGTGGCGGCTGGCGTACGAGCACACTCGGCACTCGCTGGCGCTGGGATACTACCAGGGGTGGGATCTGCACCCGGCGCAGCTGCCCGTGCGCTACGCAGCGGTGTACGCGTTCTTCCTGGAGGGGATGGATGCGGCCTCGCGCCGGCTCAAGGGCTTCGTCGAGAAAGCGGCCCAGGCGACGCTGCTCGGGGACGTGTTCGACGACGCGGCCACGGGACAGGGGCTGTTGAACTCCTTCCTGCGCGGCATCGCCTGCGGGGCCATCACGGAGGAGGAAGCCCAGGCGAGCGGGCTCTCGCTCGAGGAGCTGCGCAGCCGCTCGTTCCTGAAGATCCTCGAGGGCCGGCGCAAGGTGGGGGCGGCCCGATAAGGGCCAGGGGACCGCCAGGTGAGCGTCTCTCCTGCATCCAGAACATGGCCCGCCCTCGCCACGCTGGCCCTGCTCCTGGCTGGCGGCGGATGCAAGGAGCGCGCTTCGTCGCAGGTGACCGACGCGGGCATTTCCTCGCGCGAGAGCGTCCCAGTTCCAAGCGCGCGCCTGGACGAGGATGCGCTCGACGCTCCCGTTCCCCTGGAAGAGGTAACGGACGGTGGCTGGGAGGTCCTCGACCTGGTGGGACCCGCTGTAGACCTGCCCATCGAGACCCATCTTCTTCCGTTGGCAGGTAGGGTGGATGTGGCGAACCGCTACGTGTCGGTCGTTCTGGTCACGGTGGACCTCAACGAGAAGAAGAGAAACTTTTGCAGCGGGACCATCATTGGCCACCGTCTCGTCCTGACCGCAGGACACTGTGTGTGTCTGCAACGGAAGGAGCCCTCTGAGCCCAGCGGCTCCCAGAGCATCATCGATGGCTCTGCATGTGCGAGGACCGCAACCGTGGCTACGACCGCATATGGTCCTTTCGCGGATACAAATGAGAGGGTGGCTTGGCGTAGAGCGACCTATGACGGAATGGTCCGGCCCCATCCAAGGCTCCGAATCGTCCTGGATGGGCAAGGCCATGTGGTGTCCAGCGATGCGGACCTTGCAGTCATCGTTCTGGATGAGCCCTTCGAGAAGGAGTTCCGCCCCATCCCGCTGGCGGACAAGGACATCCAGCTCAACGAGTCCATCGTCATCGTCGGTTCCGGCTATGACGAGACGGCCAATGCCTACGACGGGGAGCGGCGCTCCAGCACTAACACGATCATCGAAGTGCTGGCATCAGGAGGCGGGCGGCTGCGCATCCGGCAACCCGATGGCCACCACTACAAGGGAGATAGCGGAGGACCCTGCCTGCGAGAAGGGTCCGAGGGCGCCGTCCTTGTCGGTGTCTCCAGCCGGAACCTAGGCGAGGGAGAGGCCGTCACGAGTACGTACCCATACCGGGACTGGCTGCGCGGCGAGATCCAACGAGCAGAGGGAAGACAGCAGACGCGTCCGAAGTAGCAGCCACCCTCGGAATCAGAGCTGGAGTGGACCGATGCTTCAATCCTGGAGAGTGAGGCTCCTTGAATCTGCCTTCCTGACAGTGCTCCTCGCCAGCGGAGGCTGTGCGATCAGCGCATCTACCGAGCATCCTGACCTCGAATACGTCCCCGCGGAGCTGCAGCTCGGCAGCGCGAGTCCGGTCGTGTCCGAGGGCTGGATCGATAGTCTGAATCGCTACCTGTCCACCGTATTGGTGACCACGACCTTTCTCGTCCCGAAGAAGGGAACCCAGGTCAAGACGTGCAGTGGAGTGATCATCCACCCGCGAGTGGTGCTGACCGCCGGACACTGTGTCTGTGCGGTTCGGCAGCCGGTTCCTCCCGAGGCGAGTGACACAACGCTCACCGACAAGTCGACGTGCGCGAAGACGGCTCAGGTCACGCTGCTCCGATACGAGCCCTCGGACAGTCCGGCTCAGGACGTGCCGCGCTCTGGCTCCTCTGGCCCGCCTGCCGCGAATCTTGGGCCGTACAGCGGAAAGGTCCAAGCACACGAGGATCTTCACATCGTCTACAAGGATATCGATACGGGCACTGGCTGGGAGACGAACACGGAATACAGCCACGCGGATCTCGCGGTCATCGTTTTGGAAGAAGCCCTGCGAGGCCCTGCTCGCCCCATCAAGCTGGCCGACGAGCCCGTCCACCTCAAGGACAGGATCGTCCTTGTGGGATATGGAGCCGGAATTCTCGGCAATGCGTTGGGCGCTCCCGTGCGGCGCTACGGTGAGAACACCGTCGTTTCCATCAAAGCGGACGGCTCGACCTTCCACGTCGGCAGAGGGCTCGAGATTGAGCCCAGCTATCTTGGAGAGAAGCCAAGTGTCGTGCGACAGCGAGGCTCATATGCCGCCGCAGGCGACAGCGGAGGGCCCTGCTTCCGCGAACGCAAGGGGGCCCTGGAGCTGGTAGGCATCGCTCGATCGACGCACGGCCCGCCGCTCGTGCTGTCCGTGTACACCAGCACCCACGCCTACCTCGGGTGGCTCCGCCAGAAGATCGCCGGCGTGGAGGCGGACCCTACGGATTAGGCCGCCCCTCCTGCCCTCTCCATCAGCAGCCCTCCGGGACATCGACCACGGCACACAACCTGGGGGCCGGGTTGTCCCCCGGGCGCCGGTTCTCTATGGTCCCACCTCAGCACCGCGCCCTGGCGCGCTCCGCCGCCCCTTCTTCCGAGATCTGATGAGCCCCGTCGTCCAGGAATGGCTGAACCTCGTCGTCCGCTGGGCCCACGTGATCGCCGCCATCATGTGGATCGGCGACTCGTTCCTCTTCATGTGGCTGGACTCCCAGCTCCGCAAGCCCGACCGCCCCCTCGAAGGCGAGGTCGTCGGCGAGCTGTGGATGGCTCACAGCGGCGGCTTCTATGAGGTCGTCAAGCGCAAGAGCCTCCAGGCCCTGCCGCCCCAGCTCCACTGGTTCAAGTGGGAGTCGTACTCCACGTGGATCAGCGGCTTCCTCCTGCTCATCATCGTCTACTACATGGGCGACCGGGCGATGCTCACGGACGCCAGCTCGCCCCTGTCCCACCTCCAGGCGGTGGGCATCAGCTTCGGCCTCATCGCCGGAGGCGTCGTCCTCTACGACGTGCTCTGCCGCACGCCCCTCATCCGCAACAACCGCGTCTTTGGCGCCGTGGGCTTCGTCCTCATCACCGCCGCCGCCTATGGCATCACCCAGGTCTTCAGCGCCCGCGCCTCCTTCCTCCAGGTGGGCGCCATGCTCGGCACCATCATGGCGTCCAACGTCTTCTTCCGGATCATCCCGGCCCAGAAGCACATGCTAGCCGCCACGCGCGCGGGCACCCAGGTCGACACCTCCTATGGCGTGCGCGCCAAGCAGCGCTCGACGCACAACCACTACCTGACGCTGCCCGTGCTGTTCACCATGGTGTCCAACCACTTCCCCGTCCTCTTCGGACACCCGGAGCCGTGGGCCGTGCTCGCCCTCCTGTTCCTGGCCGGAGCCGGTGTGAAGTACATCATGAACTTCCGCACGCGCACGCACCCGGTGGTGCTCGGCGGCACGGTGATGGCTCTTGCCGGCGTGGCGGTGATGACCGCTCCGAAGTCCATGGAGATCGATCCCGCGCTCGCCACCGGACCCAAGGTCTCGTTCGCCACGGCGCAGGCCATCGTCCAGACGCGCTGCGTGACGTGTCACGCCGAGAAGCCCACCAACCCGTCCTTCACCGCCCCGCCGCTCGGAGTGATGCTCGACACGCCCGAGCGCCTGCAGGCCCACGCCCAGCGCGTCTTCGTGCGCTCCGTGCAGACCCAGACCATGCCGCTGGGAAACATGACCTCCATGAGCGACCCGGAGCGGAAGCTGCTCGGCGCCTGGATCGCTCAAGGCGCGGACATCAAAGCTCCCGGCCCGGCCGACGTCCCCACCACGGTGGCCGCCCCCACGAAGGTGTACGCCAGCGCGGCGGAGGAGGCTCGCGCGGTGTTCGCCCAGCGCTGCGCCCCGTGCCACGGCCCCGAGGGACGCGGCAACGGCCCCTCCTCCGCGGCGCTCAACCCGAAGCCGCGCAACTACCACGATGTCGAGTGGCAGAAGAGCGTGACGGACGAGGGCATCGCCAAGACGATCCTCGAGGGCGGCATGGCCGTGGGCAAGTCGGAGATCATGCCGGCCAACCCGGACCTCGAGCAGCGGCCCGAGCTCGTCACCGAGCTGGTGAAGCTGCTGCGCTCCTTCGGCAAGGAGGGCGGCAGTCCGTAAGCCCCTCCGGAGTCCACCCGAGCCGTAGGGCTCACCAGAGCATGTCCTGCTCCTCGGTCACGCCCGGCAGGTTCGCCAGCGTGTACGTGCGGCCCTGCACTCGCACGGTGCCCTCGAAGAGCCCCACTGGCTGCGCGAAGTGGCTCACCACCAGGCGCAGGTCCTTCTCCTCGCGGTGGACGTAGATGGGCTTGAAGCGCAGATCCACCGCGCCGTCGTCCGTCCTCACCCGCCACGGATCCAGCAGCTCCTTCGGGTCGTACTCGAAGCGCGCGCTCCCCAGCGGGTAGATGCGATCTCCCACCCACAGCGCGTTCTCGGTCTGCCCCGAGCCCTCGTTGAAGCCCTCCGCGAAGTTGAAGCCCACGGGCGTCCCGTCCGCCAGCCGGCCCGCCGCGAAGGCCCAGCGCCACGCGGTGTGTCGCGCCAGGTAGCCCTGCGTGTAGTCCAGCCCGCCCACGCCTCCATCCATCCGGAAGCGCTTGCCCCCCGCCTCCAGGCTCCCCAGCGCCAGCAGCCCGCTGCGCTTCTGCGTCACGTTCACCAGCCCGTCCTGCTCCACCGGGGCAATCAGCGTGAGCGCGGGAGGCCCGCCGGCCACCAGCAGCTCGCCCCGCCACTGGAAGGACTGGAGGCTCCCGGTCCGCACCCGGCTGACGTCCACCTCCAATTGGTAGCGCTCGTCCTCCTCGCCCCGCCGCGCGGAGAGCCGGCCTCCAATCGTCCTGAACGAGGCGGCCAGCCCGGCGCCTGGCCGGTCGCTCACCGCCACCTGCGGTCCGGGTGCTCCGAGGAAGCTCACGTCGGCCAGCGGCCGGCGATCCTTCAGGTCCACCGCGACGGCGAAGGCGCTCGAGGTGTAGCCCAGGTCGATGACCGCGAAGACGGCGGCCACCTCGGGCGTGGCGGCGAAGGTGTAGAGCCAGCGCTTGCGCTTGAGCAGCCGAGCCGCCGCCGCGGGCGCCCACCGGCCCTGGAGCCGCCCCAGGTCCACCTCGGGCAGCTCGCCCTGGTACTTGCCGAAGCGAGGCTCGCCCTGGCTCGTGGCCACGGAGTTCGGGACGGGAGGAAGCGGCATCTCTCGCTCGGGTGTCATCTCTCTCATTGTGGAGAGTTGCCCGCGCGCGCGCCACGAAACCGGCTCCGGGAGGATCGATCCCGGACAGACCCGCCCCCCAGGACTACCAGGTGATGTGCAGATCGAAACTGATGGGCGAGGACTGCGTTACACGGATGGTGGGGGTGACCTTCGTCATCCGCAGCCCCTCCTCCAGCAGGCCTCGGAGGAAGTGGGGCGACAAGCCCACGCCGGTGCGGAACTCCATGCGGTAGCCGCGCTCGTGTATCTCCACGGCGTTGACGACGATGGGCGAGGAGTCGAACCGCAGGTGCTCCGGGAACTTCTTGAGGAAGCGCGCGGGCCCCAGCAGCGGCAGGTTCACCGACACCACGCGCCCCAGCACCGTCTGCGAGAAGCCCTGGGCGAACTGCTGGCCCAGCCTGCGCCGCCCCTCCTCCACCGTCAGCCCCGGGTAGAAGTGCTTGCAGGCGATGTCCAGGCAGCGCCGGAACAGGCTCAGCGGGTACTGGGGGACCAGGTCGTCCCGATCAAAGCCTGCCTCGCGCAGCTCCGCCTCGAAGGCCTCGTTGCGCGGCAGCCCGAGCACGAACAGCCCTTCGAAGAGGATCGCGCGCGACATGGGCTCCACCCCGAGCGGGGGCGGCGTCAACGGGCTCGTCCGCTTCTGCATGGCCCGAAGACTCACACCAAAGCGACTCGGAGTGAAAGTCCTGAACCCTACAAACAACCCTTGACGTTGGATGCACCGCGTCACGAACGGCCGAAGATGATGCGCTCCTCGCTCAGCAGCCGCGTGGTGAGCGTCAGGCACAGGGCCGCCGCGGCCACGCACCCCAGCGCGCCCAGGAGGAAGGGCAGCGGGCCGACGGCCTGGCCCCGCATCACCTCGCCCACCAGGAGCTGCTGGCTGAAGATGGGAATGGCGTACATCCACAGCTGGCTCTGGATGGGCGAGACGGCCAGCAGCATGCCGGGCACCATGGGCAGCAGCAGCAGCAGCTGGATGTACGTCTGCGCTTCCTTGAAGGAGCGCGCATAGGTGGACACCAGCATCTGCCCCGCCGAGGCCACCAGCGCCAGCGGCACCACCGTGGCGAGCATGCCGAGCACCGCCGCCACATCGAAGCGCGCCTTCACGCCCAGGTCCTGCAGCGGCACGTGGCTGGCCGCCAGGAGGAAGGCCGTGAGGCACACGCCGATGGCCACCCACGCGAGCACCACCGTGGTGAGCCACTTGCCCAGCACCACCGCGCCGCGGTGCACCGGGTTGAGCAGCAGGGGTTCCAGCGAGCCGCGCTCGCGCTCTCCCGCCATGGTGTCGATGGCCACGTTCATCCCGCCCATGAAGGCGGCGAAGACCAGGAAGATGGGGATCATGTTGAGGATGTTGGCGGCCATGCGCTCGGGCGTGGCCAGGTCCACCTCGTCCACGCGCACGGGGGTGGCCAGCTCGGGCGAGACGCCTCGGGCGAAGAGGCGCTGGGCGCCGATCATCCCCGAGTAGCCCTCCAGCAGGGGGCTCAGCCGCCGGACGGTGGCGCGCGCCTGGTTGCGCGAGTTGTCCACCACGAGCTGCACCGCGGCGGGGTGTCCCGAGGTGAAGTCCTTGCCGTAGTCCGCCGGGATGATGAGCACGGCGTCCAGCTCGCCGGCCTGGATGAGCGCCTCGTAGTCCTTGGGCGTCTCCTTGAGGATGGCGCCGTGGCGCTCCAGGAAGGCCATGAGGCTGGGAGCGTTCTCGCGGCCGATGACGGAGACCTCCAGCGGCTTGCCCTCGCGGAACCACGAGGCCATCAGCGTGAACATGACGGCGAAGATGAGCGGGCCGATGAGCGGACCGGCCAGCGCGCTCATCACCGAGCGCCTGTCGCGCAGGTGGTCCTTCATCTCCTTGCGGAAGACGGTGGCGATGAGCCTCCTCATTGCATCAACCCCTGGTCGGTGCCGATGACGGACACGAACGCCTCCTCCAGGCTCTCCTTGCCGGTGCGGGCGCGCAGCTCATCCGGGCTGCCCTCGGCCACCACGCGGCCCCGGGCGATGACGACGATACGGTCACACAGCGCGGCCACCTCCTGCATGACGTGGCTGGAGAAGAGCACGCAGTGCCCCTCCTCCTTGAGCCGGCGGATGAGGGTGCGCACGGCGCGGGTGCTCATCACGTCCAGGCCGTTGGTGGGCTCGTCCAGCAGCACGTTGCGAGGGCTGTGCACGAGGGCGCGCGCCAGGGCCACCTTCATGCGCTCGCCCTGGCTGAAGCCCTCGGCGCGCCGGTTGGCGATGTCCTTCATGTCCAGCAGGGCGATGAGCTCGTCCACGCGCTTGTCGAGCGCCGCGCCGGACAGCCCGTGGAGCTCCCCGGCGTACCGGGCGTGCTCGCGGGCGGTGAGGCGCGGGTAGAGGCCGCGCGCGTCCGGCAGCACGCCGATGGCGCGGCGCACGTCCATGGGGCGCTCGGCCACATCCAGGCCGTCCACGCGAGCGGTGCCGCGGTCCGGCTTGATGAGGGTGTAGAGCATCCGCAGCGTGGTCGTCTTGCCGGCGCCGTTGGGCCCCAGCAGGCCCGTGACGACGCCGTCCGCGGCGGCGAAGGACACATCCTCCACCGCCGTCACCGCGCCGAAGCGCTTGTGAAGGTTGCGCACTTCAATCATCGACGGCTCCCCATCAAGGTACCGGGCCCGCGAACGAGGTGAAGAACGGAGGGCGCGTCAGGTCCGAGCCACACCCGGGCTTCAAGCCGTCCACGCTGCCCTTCGTCACGAAGTCCGCCATCAGCGCCTGGATGCAGCCCAGCACCATCGTGTTGTGGCCCACGCCGGGCACCACCACGTGCAGGCTGCGGGAGAGCGTCTTCTTCGCCTCCTCTCCCCACACGGGCGGCGTCACCGGGTCCAGCTCTCCGGACAGCAGCAACGTGGGCACCGAGGACGTCACCGGCTCCCGGTAGCCCTCCGGCACCGTGCCGCGCGGCCACACCTTGCACGGCTCGAGCATGTTGCGGACCATCTGCTCGCCGAACCAGGTGCCCTTCGCCTCGCGGGTGATGGCCTCGTCGGTGATGAAGGGCGCGTCCTCCGCGCACACCACCGAGAAGAACATGCCGTGGCTGATCGTCTCACTCATGCCTCCCGAGACGCCCTGGCTCAGCGCGACGAACGGAGTCCAGTCCCCCTTCGTTGCCCGGTCCAGCATCAGCGGCACCAGCGTGGCGATCTCCGGCACGTAGAGCTGGCCGAACAGCATCTGCAGGAAGACGGTCCGCGAGAGGGTGATCTCCTCCGGCACGCCGGTGAGCGGGTGCTCCACGCTCACCTTCACCGGCGCCTGCCCCATCTGCTCCACCATCGCCTGCACCCGGGAGCGCAGCTCGGGGAACGCCTTGGCGCAGCTGGCGTCCTTCTCGCAGTGCTCGAAGAGCAGGTCCAGCGCCCGCTGCCCGTCCCGAGGCATGTACAGCGGCAGGTACAGGCTCATGGGCGCCACGCCGTCCAGCACCACCGTGCGCACGCGCTCCGGGTGCTGGCGCATGTACACGAGCGCCGCCCTCGTCCCGTACGAGATGCCCCACAGGTTGAGCTTCTCGTAGCCCAGCGCCTCGCGCACCTCGTCCAGGTCATCCATCGCGATGGGCGTGGTGTACAGGCGAGGGTCCGCGTCGTAGCCCGCCACGCACTTCTTGAACTCCTCCTCGCGGTAGGCGTCGTCGAACTTCGCGGCCAGCCCCTCGTTGATGGGGTCCGGGTGGCACTTCAGCGGCCGCGACGCGCCCGTGCCGCGCTGGTCCACCAGGACGATGTCCCTGTTGCGGTGCAGCCGGTCCACCATCTTCAGGACCTTCACCTCCGTGGCCGCCTGCCCCGGCCCGCCCGCCAGCAGCACCACCGGATCCGGCTCCGCCGTGGCCGCCAGCGCCGGCACCACCACCACGCGCAGCGGCACCTTGCGCCCCTGCTTCGCCGCCCGGTCCTCGAAGACTTCGTATGTGCCGCAAAGGGTCTGGTACTCGATGCCCTCCACGCGGCAGGAGCTCAGGTTCACCCGGCGTCCGGACTGCTGCCCACCGCCCCGGCTGCACGCCCCCGTCAGCACCACCGCGAGCGCCAGGAGCATGGTGAGTCGGAAGTGCCTCACTCCTCCCGGCCGCAGGCGTGGATCAACGTTGAGGGTTTCGCCGGGCACGCGCTTCCTCCATGAGTCTCGGGCCTACCGGGACTTACCACCCCAGCCCTCCTGGCGCACCTCGCTCCCGGTGCTCGCGGCCTTGAATCCCATCCCCCTGGGGCCCGTCCACTGCTAAGCCCATGCCCACCATGAAACGATCCCTTCTCGTCCTCCTGGCCCTGTCGCTGCTCACCCTCACCGGCTGCGCCACGCTCAAGAAGCTCTTCAAGAAGCCGCGCGTCACCTTCAAGACCGCGCGCCTGTCGAGCGCCTCGCTCTCGGACGCCACCGTGGACGTCGTCTACCAGGTGGACAACCCCAACACCTTCGGCCTCTCGCTCGCCAAGGTGGACTACGCCTTCTTCGTCGAGGGCAAGCAGGTGGTCGCCGGCAGCCCTCGCAAGGGCCTGCAGCTGAAGGCCCGCGACAGCAGCGAGCTCGTCTTCCCCGCCAACGTGAAGTTCGCGGACATCGTCCCCGTGGTGGAGACGTTCCTCACCAAGGACGCGGCCGCCTACAAGGTGCAGGGCGAGCTGGGCATCGACACGCCCATCGGCGTCATCAGCTTCCCCCTCACGCACGAGGGCACCTTCGAGGTGCCCAAGGTCCCCAACGTCCAGTTCGAGGCGCCGCGCATCAGCAACATCTCCCTCACCGGCGCCACGGTGGAGTTCCCCCTCAGCATCACCAACCGCAACAGCTTCCCCCTGCCCATCGCCGGGCTGGCCGGAGACCTCAAGGTGGCCGGCGCCAGCGTGGGCACCCTGTCCACGGGTGACCTCGGCATGCTCGATGGCAAGGGCAGCCGCCAGGTGACGCTCCCCCTGCAGATCAACTTCGCCCGCGCCGCCTCCGCCGCCTCGGCGCTGCGCTCGGGTAACGCCCAGGTGACATGGAACGCGCGCGTCACCTCCGGCAGCCAGAACCTGCCGATCAACATCGGCCAGCTCCTGCAATTCAGACGCTGATCGGCGGGCCCCCCGAGCGGTGTGCTTTACCCTCCGGCTCGCGCTCTGCCATGCTCGGGGCATTCCCCGAGACTGTGGGGCCGAGCCCCCGGAGGAACGACACGATGACGCGGATGTGGGTGGTGAGCGGCCTGATGCTCGCGCTGGTGGGCTGCTCTCGCATCGAGACCCGGCCGAATCCCCAGGACGAGGACACCCTCTTCGGCTCCAACGTCCCCCTCATCAAGGCGCCGGCGAAGGACCGCTGCGCCGCTCACGGGAAGTCCTCGGTGCGCGCCTCCTGTGACGACGCCAGATACCTGGGCACCGAGTACACCCGGCGGCTCTCCGTGGGTGACGATGTGTGCATCGAGGGCGGCTACGGCGACGAGCCTGGCCCCTCCTGCAACGCCCGGGCGGCCGTCATCGACACGGGCCCCAACGGGGTGAAGCTGGAGATCCGCAGCGCCAGGCCGGACTCCCGCTGGTTCAAGTCCGAGATGCGACATGCCTGGTACGAGGAGGGCGCGTTGGTGGACCTCTACCTCGCCGAGCGGGGTTATTAGAACACCATGGCTTTCTACGATTCCTTCGTCGAGCGGCTGCAGTCCTTCAAGATGCTGACCCCCGCCGAGCTGAAGAAGCTGGCGGGCGCCAAGCTGTCCGACGTGGTGCTGCAGGAGATCGCCCGCTCGCGCACCCGGGTGGCGGACCTGGAGAAGCGCTTCCCCTCGGCCGGACCCAAGGAGCTGGCCCAGCACCTCATCGAGGGCAAGAAGGCCCTGGCCGGCATGGCCGGCGGGGTGAGCGGCGTGTTCGGCCTCATCTCCGTGCCCGCCGACATGGTCTTCATGTCGTGGCTGCAGATCATCCTCCTGGTGGACCTGGCCACGCTCTACAAGGTGAACCTCAAGAGCGAGCGCGCGCGGGGCGAGCTGCTGGACTTGTTCGGCTACGCCAATGGCCTGGGGCCACTGCAACGCTCCAGCCCGAAGGTGCTCGGCGGGCTGGCGGCGAGGCTGCTGGCCAAGGGCGGGCTGCCCACGCTGGGCCGGGCCATGCCGCTGGTGGCCGCGCCCATCACCGCCTACCTGAACAACCAGCACATCCAGTCGGTGGGCGATCAGGCCGTGCGCTTCTACGAGGGCTTCGACAAGGCCCACGCCAAGGCCCGCGGCTCGCGCGAGAAGAAGACGGGCTGAGCCTCCGCCCGGGCGCGCCACGTCGCTCTAGCCGTCGCGGGCCTCGCTCGCGGCCTCGACGCAGCCGCGGACGGCGGCGCGCTGCACCTCCCGGGGGAGCAGCACATGGAAGGTGCTGCCGTCGCCCTGGCGCCCCGTGGATTCGGCCCAGATGCGGCCGCCATGACGCTCGACGATGCCGCGGGCGATGGTCAGCCCCAGCCCCAGGCCTCCATACGAGACGCCGTGCGCCCGGCCGAACCGCTCGAAGATGAAGCGCAGCTTCTCGGGAGGGATGCCCAGGCCGTGATCCCGGACCGTGACGTGGACGAACTCCCCTTCCCGCCGCGCTCCCACGATGATGGTGCCACCGTCGGGCGAGTAGCGCATGGCGTTGGAGAGCAGGTTGGTGAACACCTGATCCAGCCGCTCGCGGTCCGCCGCCAGCACCAGCCCGTCCGGGACATGGAGGTGGATACGCCGCTCCTCCTGGAGCGGCTCGAGGTGCTCGGCCACCTCGGAGAGCAGCTCGCGCAGCTCCACCACGCCCGGCTCCAGGTGCAGCTCGCCCCGCTGGAGCTTGCTCACGTCCAGCAGGTTCTCCACCAGCCGGGCCATCCGGTCCACGCTGCGGGCCAGCCCCTGGAGGGCTCGCTCCACCCCGCCGTTCATCCCATCGCCTCCCTTGCGCCGGGCCAGGAAGACGAAGCTGCGCGCTGCCTGCAGGGGGGTGCGCAGCTCGTGCGCCGCCATGGTGAGGAAGACGTCCTTGGCCTCGCCCGCCGCCCGGAGCGCCTCGATGGCTCGCCGGCTGTCGTCGATGTCCGTGGCGGTGACGATCCATCCGGTGAGCACGCCGGGCTCCTCGAGCTCCGGGAGCATGCGGCCCTGGAACCAGCGGTAGGCCCCGTCCGAGCTCCGCCGCAGCCGGTACTCAACCTCCGTGGGCTGCCCGCTCCGATGTGAGCGGGACCAGGCGGCGCGAGCGCGCTCCAGGTCCTCGGGGTGGAAGATGCTGTCGATGGCCTCCCACTGCCGGCCCTGCTCGGGGCTGAGCCCCGCGTACTCCAGCCAGCAGCGGTTGGTATAGGTGATGGCTCCGTCCGGCAGCATGGCCCAGATGAACAGCGGCAGCGCGTCCACCAGCGTGCGGAAGCGCAGCTCGCTCTGCCGGGCCAGCATCCTGCGCTCCAGCTCCCAGAGCGCGGCCTCCTGGCGCTGCAGCCGCTGCTGCTGGAGGTACAGCGCCACGAAGACCTCCACCTTCCAGCGCAGCACGTCCGGGTTGAAGGGCTTCACCACGTAGTCCACCGCGCCGTGCTCGTAGCCGTGGACCAGGTCCGCCTCCTCGCGGCTGTGGGCGGTGAGGAAGATGATGGGGGTGTAGCGCGAGCGCTGCCGCTGGCGGATGAGCCGGGCCGTCTCGAAGCCGTCCAGGTCCGGCATCTGCACATCCAGCAGGATGACGGCGAAGTCCTCGCGCAGCAGATGACGCAGCGCTTCCTGACCCGAGGAGGCACGGACGAGCCGCTGGCCGAGCGGCTCCAGGATCGCCTCCAGGGCGAGCAGGTTGGACGGATGGTCGTCCACCATGAGGATGCAGGTCTTGAGCGGCTCGGCCTGGGGCGTGAACTGGGGCGTGCTGGTAATGCCTTCCACGACCATCCGCCTCCTTCGGGTCCGTTGTCCGGAGGTCTGTGCTGAACTCCAACTGGGTAACGCTGGGCACGGTAAGGATTTCCTCCGCTCCCCTGCCTGCCTCACAGGCGAGCATCGATGATGCCGCTCCGTTGGCAGTCGAGCATTGCCTCTCGCGACGACCAGGGGTTGGCGCCCTCTTGCGCCACCTCCACATGCAGCGAGGGGGCGTGGACCTGCCCCAGCCTCCAGCGCCCCTCCGCGTCGGTGTGCCCTCGCACCGGTGGCAGCGAGCCATGGACTCCCGCCGCCGTCACGAGCGCCCCGTACACGGGCTGTCCCGTCGCGGCGGAGCGCACGCGCACCTCGCAGGGGGTTCCCTCCTCCCGCACGAGCAGCGAGACGGAGC
The DNA here is from genome assembly GCF_020103725.1 of Hyalangium gracile. Lineage (NCBI taxonomy): Bacteria > Pseudomonadati > Myxococcota > Myxococcia > Myxococcales > Archangiaceae > Hyalangium > Hyalangium gracile. The sequence continues at coordinate 59,878 of NZ_JAHXBG010000010.1, forward strand.
GCTCCGTGTCCCGCGCTCCCACTTCGACAGGCGCGCTCTCGTGGAGCGCGTAGGGGGAAGCGGCGGCCAGCACGCGGTACGTGCCCGGCTCGAGGAGGGACACCGCCACCTGGCCCTCTTCGCGGAGGAACTCCTCGGCGGGCTGGAGGCGCCACCCGCCTGAGGACTCGCGACGCTGGAGCAGGAACACCGGGTAGGGCCGGCGCGCCTTCTGCTCGAGCTGGCCGCGAGCGAATGCGTCCATGCGCAGCACGAGCCACCGGTAGGCCGGCATGCGCCACGTCACCTCGGCCTCCGGGGCCCGCGCATCGGGAGTGAACGCGAACTCCCAGCGCCGAGGCGCCACGGGGCGGCCCGAGACGGCGGGAGCCAGCACTGCCGCGAACCGCGAGGCCCTCCAGGCGGGGAGTCCGGGAACGCTGAAGCGCCCATCCGCTCCCAGCTCCACGGGCGGACCTGGTGGATCCACTCGCTCGAGGTGGGCTCCCGGAGGCGCTCGCTCGGAGCTCCCGAGCAGCAGCCGCCCGCGCAGCTCGATGGCTGTGCCCTCCCCCTCCGGGAAGAGGCGTGCGAGGTCCAGCACCACCGTCTCCACGCGCCCCTCGCGCAGTGGCACCTCCAGCGGCTCGCTCTCCCGGCCCGCGTCGGAGCGCACGCTCAGGCGCACCGCTCGGTCCGGTGGGAGCGGCTGCAACAGCGTCTCCTGCTCGAGGCTCAGGGGAATCGGCGTCTCATCCTCGAGGGCACTCGCCAGCACCGGGGAGACCGCCCTCACCACGGGCAGCAGATCGCTCGCGCGCTCGACCTCAACTGGATCCACGACTCGCGAGAGGCTCAAGAGGTAGCGCCCGGAGGCCTGGTCTGAACGCGCTCCCGTGAGTCGGATCCGCAGTCCGGTCGGGCGAGTGGCTCGCAGCGTCCCGGCGTCGAGCACGCCTGCCTGAAGCGTTCCCTCGGGCACCAGGTCTCCCCAATGGAAGGTGCCGTCCTGCTCCCACGCGAGCAGCCGGTAGCGGTGCGCCGCCGGCACCGGCACCGGTCCCAGGGTGCCTCCGCCGCGCGGCTCGGGCGTCACGGGAGCGGTGAGCCACTGCCTCACGTTGGCCAGCTCCTCCAGCCGAGCAGGGCCGGCGCCATACTCCCCCGCGCGGCGTGCCTCCTCCCACTCACCGCGGTCGGACTCCGAGATGAACGCCACCCCCACTCGCGCCTCTCCGGAGAAGGGCCGCTCGCCCAGGAGCGTCGCGCGCAGCAGCAGCGCTCCGGACTCCTGGGAGCGCGGCTCCGGACTCCCGGGCGGCACCTGCACCCTCGGCGCGGCCTCCGAGGAGCGCGCCCCGCCGACGGAGCGTCCTGACCCGGCCCCCGTCTCCGGAGCGCGCGGCCACAGCCACCACAGCCCGAGCCCGAGGAGCGCTCCCACGAGCACCTGGGCGCCTCTGCGACTCCGCGCGCTCAATCCGTGCTGCTGCTGGAGTACAGCTTCAGGTTCACCGGCGCGTGGTCGGACAGCCGGGTGACGAAGTCCGTGGTGCTCGCCACGTAGTCCCGGACGGCGCTGGAGAACTCCGTCACATACGTGGACTGCATCCAGAAGTGGTCGTACGCGTTGACGAAGCCTCCGCTCGTGTTGAGCGTGGTAGCCACATCCAGCTTGCAGGACACGGCGGGAGAGACGCTCGCCTTGAAGGTGTTCCACCACGCGGAGGTGCCCGGCGCGTTGTGGTCTCCCAGGAGGATGACGTCCTGGTCGCTGGTGCTGCCGGCCTGCACGCTGTTGAAGACCGTGTGGATGGCGGCCAGCTCCGCCGCGCGCTCGGCCTCGGTGCCGAACAGGGTGTGCCAGTTGATGAAGGTGAAGTCCTCGGCCGTCGCCACCTGCCGCACCTTGACGATCTGCGGCTCTCGCTCGAACACGTCCCCCGTGTCACTCCACACGCTGGAGGACAGCAGCGTCACCACATCCGTGCGGTACAGCACCGCGTAGGCTTCCTTGTATGAGGAGCGCCCCAGCAGCGGCGTCACCGCCACGCTCCACGTCTTGCCGGACAGCTGCGTGAGCGCCGAGGCGATGGACGCCGGCACGCTCGTGTCCATCACCTCCTGGAGGAACACGAGATCGCACCCGTTGGTCGACGCGCTGTTGGAGCCGTACTGGTTCCAGATCTGCTTCGCGTCATCCAGGTAGGTCTGCTCGCCGCTCCAGCCCTCGTGGCGGAGGTTCCAGCTCACCACCCGGAGGTAGGCGCCCGCCTGGGCGAGCGTGGGGACGACGAGTGCGCAGCACAGGACCGCGCGGAGGAGGAGCGCCTGCGGCTTCATTCGGTCACCTCGGGGGCTGTAGCGACCTGACAGGCCTGAAGTGTGACACAGGACGCAGCGCATCTCATGACGCACCCGCCCAGGAAGCACGCCCAGGCCTGCCGCATCGCGGCGACCGGGCTCAGCTCCCCCGAGGTATGAGCTGACCCACCAGCTCGCTCAGCCGCTCGATGCGCGCGTCTCCGTCCAGCCCCAGCCCCACGAAGCGCACGCCCGCCGCGCCGGCCGCGCCCCGGTCATAGCGCGAGTCGCCCACCATCAGCGCCTCCGCGGCCGTCACGCGCAGCCGCTCCAGCGCGTAGAGCACCAGGTCCGGCGCGGGCTTCGAGCGGGGCACCAGGTCCGCGCACGCCACGCACTCGAAGCAGTCCGACAGGCTCGCGGCCTCCAGCAGCGTGGCGGCCAGCGGCGACACCGTGTTCGTCACCACCGCCCGGCCCAGGCCCCGAGCGCCCAGCAGCTCCAACAGCGGGCGCGCCTCGGGGTTCACCCACACGTGCTCGGCGTAGCGCGGGAAGTGCTCGATGTAGAAGCGGTCCAGCTCGGCCGGCGTACACCGCAGGCCGAACACCCGCACATCCGCCTCCGTGCCCTGGCCGAAGGTGGGCTTGAACTCCGCGAGCGTCACGGGGCTGCCGCGGAAGTGCTCCCCCGCGGCCGCCACCACGTGCGCCCACGCCTCCTCGCTCTTGAGGAGGACGCCATCCATGTCGAAGAGGACCGCTCGCAGCACGCGCTCAGGCCTTGGGCGGCTCCTGTGCCGCGCGCTGGGCCTCCACCTGGCGGCGCACATCGTCCATGTCCAGCGCGCGCACCTTGGAGATCAGCTCCTCCAGCGCCGCGGCCGGCAGCGCGCCCGCCTGCTCGAACAGGAGGATGCCGTCCCGGAACACCATCAGCGTGGGGATGGAGCGGATCTCGAACGCCCCGGACAGCTCCGGCTGGGCGTCCGTGTCGATCTTCCCGAAGGTGATGTCCCCGTGCTTGTTGGACACCTGCTCGAAGATGGGAGCGAAGGCCCGGCACGGCCCGCACCACGCGGCCCACCAGTCCAGCAGGACGATGCCCTGCTTGCCCACCGTGTCCTTGAAGTTGTCCTTGCTGATTTCCATCGTCGCCATGTTGGCCTCGCTCTCGGAACGGCCCGGAGCCCGGGCCGTCACCGTTCCTACTTCACGTCCAGCAGCTCCACCTCGAAGATGAGCGTGGAGTTGGGAGGAATGACGGGCGGAAAGCCCCGCGAGCCGTACCCCATCTCCGGGGGGATGGTGAGCTTGCGCACCCCACCCACCTTCATTCCCGCCACGCCCTTGTCCCAGCCCTGGATGACCTGCCCCGCGCCGAGCCGGAAGGTGAAGCCCTCGTTGCGGTCCCGGCTGCTGTCGAACTTGGAGCCATTGGTGAGCGTGCCCACGTAGTGCACCGTCACCGTCTTGCCGGCCGTCGCCTCGGCGCCGGTGCCGACCTTCATGTCATCCAGCTTCAAGCTCATCCACGGGCCTCCTGGGAAAGAAAAAGGACTGAAAACCCACCTTAACGCGCCAGGGGGGCGCGCGCTGCCCTAGAAAAGCGGCGGCGCGGCACCCTGTTCACTCCCGGGGTGCCGCGCCGCGTGGTCATGTTCGGGGTCGCACTCGGCCTAGAACGTACCGCCGATGTTCAGGGTGCCGGAGTAGCGGCCGTTCTCGTTCAGGCCCTCGTCGATGCCGGCGGCGAACTCCTGGTCGAACAGGAAGTTGTAGTTCGCCCGGAGATCCGCGGTGAAGTCACCGATGTGCGTGCGCAGACCGGCGCCCACCGGGACGTTGCCCACCATGTCGTCATCGAAGCCCGCGGCAGCGCCACGGAAGTTGTAGTCGCTGAAGCCGATGCCACCCAGCACGTACGGCTGCACCGGAGCGGCGCCCAGGCCCAGCGTCACCGCCGCCTGGCCACCGTTACGCACCAGGTCCGGGCCGCTCTCCGCACCGCCGATGGCCGCGTCCAGGTTGTTCACGGCGCCGCTGTAGCCCAGCTCGAGGCCGAGCACCTTGGACGGCTTGATGGACGCGGTGACACCGTAGGCGGGACCCGGGTTGATCTCGGGAGCCAGGGCGCCGGTGTAACCCTCCACACCACCGCCCAGCATCAGGGTCAGGCCACGCATGTTGGCCGCGGACTCCTTGCGCTCGCCGTCATCCACGTCATCGGTGATCGGGGTGAAGGCGCCAGGGCTCGGCTCCACCGGCGTCACCGGAGCGGCCGGAGGAGTCACCTGCGGCTCACGCAGGGGCTCGCTCTGGTAGCCGCTGCCACCCGCTCCCAGGTCGGACGAGATGTCCTGATTGATGGCCCCACTGCCGCCCGTGCCGGCGCCGCTCTTCACCGGCTGGCAGCGCAGCAGGATGTCGCCGGACTGAGCGTTCACGCCCGCGCTCCCACTGCCACCGAGCCCCTGGTCCATGCTGGACTGGTCGCTGGTGCTGAGGTCCTGGTCCACGGCCTGCTCGTCCACGGTGAGGTCCTGGTCCATGCCGACCTGGCCGCTGCCACCAATGGCGTCATCCACGGGCTGAGTCTCGATGACGGTCTGGCTCTCATCGCCAGCCGTCTGCGGGCTCACGCTCGCCTGCGTGTCGTTCATCTTGTAGCCCGGTGGGCAGTCCTTGTTGTCTCCAGCAAGGGCCACGCCGCCGTACAGGAGCGCCGCGACAGCGCCCACCAGAATCTTCGTTTTCATCCAACCCTCCGTTGTCGGTTGACCGACATGAAGGTTGTTGCCGCCAGCACATCCGGCAAGGAGCGGATCAGGTCGCCAGGGTGCGCCAGAGCCCCCGCGTGGGGAGCAGCCAGCCGACCAGCTCAGGAGATTCGGTGCCTTGGCTACCCCTTCGTCCACTCGGAGCCGGTGACGACGGGCAATTGCAGGGCGCGCTCGCGGTCCAGGTCCAGGTTGCCGATGTGCAAGGACAGCGGCGACTGCACCCACTTGTAGATGGACTGGAGGAAGAGCCGGACGAACTTCTCCACGTAGCCCTGGAGCCGCGCCGGCTCCACCTCGGGGAACATGGCGGTGAGGGCCTGCACCAGCTCGGAGGGCACCAGCTTCTCTCCGGCGAAGAGGTAGAAGCACGCGTCCAGGATGGGGAAGGGCATCAGCTCCTCCTCGCCCACCTGGTTGTGCGCCAGCTCCGGGCCCGCGGGCTTGGCCAGCACCTTCTTGATGCCCTCGTAGCCCGTCTTCTCCCGCAGGTAGTCCAGCAGGTACATCACCACCGTCTTGGGCACGTTGGCGATGACGGCCAGCGCCCCCATCAAGTCTCCGCCGATGGTGGTGTAGCCCACCGCCTTCTCGCTCATGTTCCCCGTCTGGAGGAACAGGCCGCCGCACGAGTTGGACCAGTTCCACATGCGCTGGGCGCGCAGGCGGGCCTGGATGTTCTGCTCGGTGACGGGCGTGACGGCCTGGTCTCCCAGCATCTGCCTCACCACGCCGAGCTCGCGGTCGAAGGCCTCCTCGATGGGGACCACCTGGAAGGGGACGCCCAGCTCGCGGGCGATGGTCTCCGCGGCCTCGCGCGTGGCGTCGCTGGAGTAGCGGCTGGGCATGTAGAAGGCGCGCAGCAGCGAGCCCGGGTCCTCCGGGCGCACCCGCTTCGCGTACCGGTGCGCGATGAGCAGCGTCAGCAGCGAGTCCCGCCCGCCCGACAGCGCGATGCCAATCACCTTGAAGGCGCGCGTCTTCTCGAAGTAGTCCCCCACGCCCTGCGCGAGCGCGTCCAGCAGGTCCTCGCACAGCGCCTCGCGGGCGGGGCGGCGCTGATCCGGCCCCGGCAGGAAGAAGCTGCGGTGCGGCGGCACGGGGTAGGTGAGCTTCTCGCGCCGGCTCTTCACGGCGCCCGTGCAGTCCAGCGTGGGCACCAGCTTGCCGCCCCGGGCCATCCACTCCTCGCGATCATCGCGCCAGGTGGTGTTCTCCGAGCGCAGGCGCATGGTGCGGTCCAGGTCCACCACCGCCGTGGTGTGGCCCTCCTGGAAGCGAGGCGTCTCCTGGATGTGGCGGCCGTTCTGGTTCAGGAAGCCGCCGCCGTCGAAGATGATGCCGTCATTGCTGCCCAGCGCGTTCGCGTAGGCGATGGTGCACTGGTGGTCCGCGGCCCGCGTGGCGAGCAATTCGCGGCGCGTGTCCACGAAGCCCAGGCGGAAGGGCGAGGCCGACAGGTTCACCACCAGCTCGCCGCCCGAGTACGTGCGCCGGCGCTGCGGCCCGTCCGCGCTCCAGATGTCCTCGCACACCTCCGGGGCCAGGGTGCCGAAGTCGAAGCGGAACAGGTAGTCACCCAGCGGCACGCCGCGGTGCACCTCCGCCATGCCCGGGTAGCCGCGCGACCAGGTGCGGCCCTCGTAGAAGATGTTGTAGGTAGGCAGCTTCTCCTTGGGCACCAGCCCCAGCACCTTGCCGCTGGCGACGACGGCCGCGCAGTTGAGGCGCAGGCCCTGGTGGGCCACCGCCACGCCCAGGACGAAGACGGTGGAGAAGCCCGCCGTCTCCCGCGCGAAGCGCTCCAGCTCCGGCCACTGGTGCTCGATGAAGCCCTGCCACTGGATGAGGTCCTCGGCCGGGTAGCCACCGATGAGCTGCTCCTGGAAGAGCCCCACGGTGACGTCCTCCGCCGCCATCTTCCTCGCCAGCGCGAGCGCCCGATCCACGTTGCGCGAGAAGGCGCCCACGGTGGTGTTGATGCTGGCGATCCCAACCTTGACGAGCCGCATGGGTGCGAGTCCCCTTCGAGCCCGCGGCCTGCCCGTGCACCGTCGGGCCGGTGTCGTGTCCGCCCCCAGCAGACGCCTGGGAGGGGCACGGACGCAAGTTCTTCAGTACCGGGGAGCTCAGTTCATCAGGCCCGAAGGCCGCAGGGGCTGGAGCCGACCGATGAGCTCCCCCACCTCGTCAATCACCGACTGCAGGCGCCGGCGCACGTCCAGCTGGAGCAGCAGCTGCTGGCGCCGCTCGGGCTCGGGGATGATGGCCGAGGCCACCACGTCCGCCAGGGTGCCCCCGGTGGCCCGCGCCACCGCCGGCAGCAGCCCCTCCGAGAACGACGGAGGCACGCGCCCGGCCAGCTCGAGGACCGCCTGCCGCAGCTGCTCCTCCTCCGGCCCGTGGTAGGGCGGGTCGGGCAGCAGCTCGACGCGCGCCTCGCGGTACAGGTGCTCCGCGGGCAACTCGGAGAGCATGCGGGCGCGGCAGACTCCCTGGAGGAGGATGTTGTAGCGCCCGTCCTCGAGCTCCTCGTCCCAGGCGATGAGGCCCACGCACATCATCCGCGCCATCGTGGGCCGCCCCGCGTAGTGGGCCTCCCAGCCCGGCTCCAGCTGCGCGAGCGCCATGACGCGGTCCCCGTCCAGGGCGTCCCGCACGAGCTGACGGTAGCGCGGCTCGAAGATGTGCAGGGGCAGCACGGCGTGGGGGAGCAGGACGGCCGAAGGCAGTGGGAAGACCTTCAGCGCCTCTGCGGACTGCGTGATGCGTTCCTGGACCGTCATGGCTTCACCCTCACCGTTCTTTTTGTTCATAAGTATCGGTTGCACCGGTCGCATCCCAATCAAGCGGGCGCTCACCGGCTCGCAGGGCGGTGGAAACCTGCCACGGTTCCGCTAGGGTGCGCGACCACATGTCGGACATGTCCCCAGCTCCTGCCGCCACTCCCGCTCCGCCCCAGAAGCTCTCCTGGTACCGCAGGCTCTACATGCGGGTGGAGGCGCTGTCCTCGTCGAAGCATGCCCTGGCGGCCATGCTGCTCGTGTCCGTGGTGGACGGCTCCGTCTTCCCCATCCCGCCCTTCGCGCTGCTGGTCCCCATGGTGCTGGCCCAGCCGCGCAAGTGGGTGCGCTACGCGGTGCTGGGCACGGTGGCCAGCCTCTTCGGCGGGCTCATCGGCTACTGGCTGGGCACCCTCATCAACGCGGGGGCCGTCAGCTTCCTGGAGATCGACCTGAACGTGCGGGTGCAGCGCTTCGGCATCGACGCCACGGTGGGCGAGCTGCTGGGGCAGAACTTCTGGGTGCTGTCGCTGCTGTGCTCCATCCTGCCCACGCCGTTCAAGGTGGTGGCCATCGGCAGCGGCATGGTGTCCGTGCCGCTGGACCGCTTCCTGCTGGCGGCCATCATCGGGCGCACGGTGCGCTTCTTCGCCGTGGCCGGGGTGATGCGCTTCGTGGGCCCCACCGCGCGCAGGTGGCTGCGCGTCTGAGCCTGGCCGCACGCCGGGCTCTCAGGAGCCGGTCTGCCGCAGCTCGGGCGTGAGCGCCGCGTCGATGGTGGCCAGCAGCAGCTCCGGCGGCACCGGCTTCTCCAGCACCAGGTTGGGCACGGTGCGCACGAAGTCGATCGCCGCCTCCGTGTAGGCCCCGCCAGACATGAAGACCAGCCGCCGCGCCAGCTCCGGGGCCTGCTCGCTCAGTTTCTCGTAGAGGTCCATCCCCGTCGTCCCGGGCATCTGCAGATCGCACACGACGACGTCGAAGCGCTGCCCGGAGGACACCAGCGCCAGCGCGTCCTTGCCACACGTGGCGGTGACGACCTCGTGCACGGGCTCCAGCAGCAGCCGCATGGACTGGGCCAGCCTCGGCTCGTCATCGACGATGAGGACGCGCACCCGCCGTGCCAGGGCCCGGGAGCTCGGGGTCCGCGGCTCGGCGCGAGCCTCGGGCACCTCGCGCGTCACCGCCTCGGGCGCGGCCGGGAGCAGGACGGTGAAGACGGAGCCTTTGCCGGGTTCGCTGTGCACGTGAATCTCCCCCCCATGGGCGCGGACGATCTGCTGGCTGATGGAGAGCCCGAGCCCGGTGCCCTCCTCGAGAGACTTGGTGGTGAAGAACGGCTCGAAGATGTGCGGGAGCACCTCGGGGTGGATGCCGCGGCCCGTGTCCGACACCTCCACCTGGGCCCGACCGTCCGGCGCCGTGCGGGTGCGGACGCGCACCACGTGCTGCTCCGGCGCGCCCTCGGGGATGGCCTGCACCGCGTTGACCAGGAGGTTGAGGAGCACCTGGCCCAGCCGGCCCTCGCTCGCCAGCACGCGGGGCACCGACCCGTAGTCCTCCTCCAGCCGCGCCCTGTCACGGAGCACGTGCCGCACCATCCGGAGCGCGGGCGTGGTCACCTCGCGCAGGTCCACCGGCTTGCGCTCCTGCGCCCCCTCGCGGCTGAACATGCGCAGATCCTGGACGATGTGGCGGATGCGCTCGGCGCCCTCCTGCGCGTCGCGGAGCTGGACGAGCGCGTCCACCGCTCCGGCCCGGCCCTGGCCCAGGCTGCGCACCGCGCCCTCCAGGCTCAGCTCCAGGTAGGCCAGCGGGTTCTGGATCTCGTGGCCCACGCCGGCGGCGAGCGTGCCCACCGCGGCCACGCGCTCGGCGGCCATGAGGCGGGTGCGCAGCTCCTGGGTGGCCGTGACGTCCCGGTGGATGGAGACCAGGTGCGTCACCTTGCCGTCCGCGTCCCTCACCGGTGACAGCTGCAGCTCGCTGGGCACCCGCTTGCCATCCCGGTGCCGCAGCAGCACCTGGCAGCGGAAGAGCTCCCCCTGGCGCATGGCCGTCTCCAGCCGCTGGCGCGTCTCCGGATCCATCTCGCCCGCGAACTCGCGAGGCGAGCGCCCCATCAGCTCCACCATGCCCAGGCCCACCATCGCGCGGAAGGCCTCGTTGGCGAAGAGCACCTTGGGGCCCGAGGGAGTCACCGCGCAGATGACGACGCCCTCGCTCACGCTGCGCACGGCGGCCGCCAGCAGCTCCATGCGCTTCGTCGCGTCCCGCCGGCCAGCGCTGGCCGCCGCGAGCAGCAGGCACGTGGTGGCACCCACGCCGATGAAGAACTGCCACAGCACCAGCGTCTGGGCGCTGGCCTGCGACTGGAGCTCCGTCTGCGACGGCCCCAGCCGCACCATCACGCCCCAGAGGGAGAACACGGTGAGGAAGAGCGTCACCAGCGAGACGCCCCGCGGCCCGAAGCGCAGCGCGGCCCACACCGCCAGCGGGAAGAGGAAGAACGTCCCGATGTACCAGGAGGACGGCCCCACCAGCGCCGCCGTGAAGAGCGCCAGGCAGATCAGCAGCGTGCAGCTGGTGAGCGCCATCGCCTCCAGGCGCCGCTCCACGGGCTGTCTGGCCCACAGCAGCAGCAGCACGGGCGTCACCACGACGATGCCCATCGCGTCCCCGCCCCACCACACCCCGACCGCCTTCATGAAGTCGGCCCACGGGAGGATGCCCTCGGCCGCGAGGCTCAGGTTCCCGATGAGGGCGCTCACCAGCGAGCACCCGACGGCCGCTCCCAGGATGAGCGCGACGACGTCCTGGACCCGCTCCAGCGCCGCCGAGAAGTCCAGCCGCCGCAGCAGCCACACCCCCAGCACCGCCTCCAGGGTGGCGCCCGTGCTCGTCACCAGGCTGCCGATCAGCGGCGCCTGCCAGAACAGGGTCGACAGGAAGGAGCCCAGGAAGATGCCGGGCCAGCGAGACGCTCCGCACAGCAGCAGCCCACCCAGCGCTACCCCGGAAGCCGGCCACACGGGACTGACGCTCGAGTGGACGAGCGAGAAGGCCATCCCCGCCTTGGCGGCCACCAGATAGGCCGCCGCCAGCGCGAGCATCGCGAGGATGCTCCGCGGCTCATACGCCCAGGCGATGCGTTCACGCATCCAGATGATGACTGCCCCCCGTGTCCCCCCCGCCTCGGCGGGTGATGCATTGAGGCCCCATCGTACCGGTGTGGTGGGTCAAAGCAACCCCCTGATCCACGGAACATCACGCTTCCGGAAAGGGGGATGCAATGGCCGGGCGCCCCCTGCGTAGGAAAAGGCAAGGAGGAAGCGAAAACGATGTCGAGACCTGGTGCCGCCGCCCTGTTGTCGTTCTTCATCCCCGGTGTGGGTCAGATCTACAACGGGGACATCCTGCGCGGGGTCTTCTGGCTCATCATCACGCCGGGCTTCTGGCTGGGCACCGGCGGCCTGCTGGGCTGGGTGTGCCACATCATCGCCGCGGCCACCGCGTACAACCGCGCCGAGGTGAAGGAGCGGGCCCGACTGCCCGCCTCCGCCTGGTAGCTCACCCCTTCGCCGAGCGGAGCACCGCGAGCAGCTCGTCCGCCGTGGTGGCGAGCGCTCGCGCCCCCTCGGCGCGCAGCTCCTCGGCGCTCCGGAAGCCCCAGGTGACGCCGACGCCGTACATGCCCGCGTTGCGCGCGGTGTTCATGTCCACCGAGGTGTCGCCCACGAAGGCGCACTCCGCGGGCGCCGCGCCCAGCTCCGTGGCCACCGCCAGCGCGGCGGTGGGGTCCGGCTTGCGCGGCACTCCTGGCCGCTCGCCGTAGATGGCGGTGAAGGGAACCCCCGGCAGCAGCCCCTCCACCAGCCTCCGGGTGAAGGCATCCGCCTTGTTGCTCAGCACCGCCAGCCGCACGTCCTCGGCGGCCAGCTGCGAGAGCACGGCGGGGATGCCCGGAAACGGCCGGGTCCGGTCGAACAGGTGGTCCTCGTAGTACGCGCGGTAGGCCGCCAGGATGGAGTCATGCAGCGCCACCTGGTCCGGGGGCGTGGCCTTGCGCACGAGCACCCTCACGCCCTCGCCCACGTAGTGGCGGTAGTCGTCCACCGGGTGGGTGGGCAGGCCGTGCGAGGCGAGCGAGTGGTTCATCGCCGCGGCGATGTCCGCGAGCGAGTCCACCAGCGTCCCGTCGAGATCGAAGATGGCGGCGCGCAGGTGCATGCCCCTCCTCAAACACGAACGCCCCGGCCAGACAAGGCCGAGGCGTCCAGGGACTGCCAGAGTGTTCGCGCCGCCAGCTTTACGGGTGGGCCGCGGCCGTGGCGGGCGCGTCACCGGCCTTGGTGAGCACCGCGAAGTTGATGTTGCCGTAGCCCGCGGTGGCGCAGCTGAACATCACCCGCTTGATGATCTTGAACTCCACCTCCTTGTGGGCCTGGATGTTCACGTCGCCCTTGAAGGTGTTGCCCTCGCCGCCGCCCGCCATGGCGTGCAGGTCCTCGAACTGCTTCTTCATGTCCCGGAGCTTCTCCTCCAGGGCGGGGATGTTGAGATACTCGTCCTTCACGAGGTCCTCCACCCGGCCCACGATGGTGCCCGAGATGGACACCTGCTCGTTGGAGACCATCACCACCGGGTGCATCTCCACTTCCTTGACGTTGACGCCCTCGGGCAGCTGGATGTCCTTGGTCATCATCAGCACCTCGCCCGTCGCGGAGAAGTTCGCGATGAGGAAGAGCACGATGATGACGAACATGTCCACCAGCGGGGTGATGAGCAGGTCGGCGTAGGTACCCTTCTTGCCGTGGTGACCGTGCCCGAACACCTTCGAGTGCTCGAGCCGCTTGCCGTAGCGCTTACCGGGAGACTTGATGGCCATGACTTGTCCTGAACTCGAATCCTTGCGTGAGCGAGCCTGTCAGCCCGCGGCCATCACCGAAACCTGCGGGAGCTGACTGCCCATGCACTCGTCGATGATGCGCACCAGCACGTCGTACTGAACCCTGTCGTCGGTCTGCAGCGTGATGGCCGACTGGTCGGGGAACTGCTCCTTGATCTGCTTGAAGCGCTCGATGAGCTTGGTCATGTCCAGCTTGCCCTTCTCATTGCGCGTGATGGGGATGGGCTCGAAGGAGCTCTGATCCGCGGTGAGCACCATCTGCTCGGGCGTGATGGCCAGGGTGAGCTGCACCGTCTTGGTCTGCTCGGGCGGCGTCTCCTCCTGGGTGGAGGGACCTCCCGCCTGGGACACCTGGAGACGGCCGATCTGCGTCCACACGGCCGTCATGATCAGGAAGCTGATGGTCACCGCCATCAGGTCGATGAAGGGGACCAGGTTGATGGCGGTGTCGAGCGACTTCTTTCCGCCCTTGCCACCCTGCCCTATGTCCATTCCGCCGGCCATGACAACCTCCGCTCTGCGCTACGACATCGAAGAAGAAAGAAAGACGACGGGCGCGGCCGTCCGTCCCGAAGGACCAGACAACGGGCGCGCGCCCAGGTTCCGGACTACTCCTCGCCGTGACCAGCGGCCGCGGGGATGTTCAGGTTCTTGAACTTGTCGCGGTTGGTGACGATGAGGTTGAGCACCGAGACGCTCGTCTCGTTGATGTCGTTGATGATGCCCTGGGTGCGGCCCTGGAGCACCGAGAAGGCGATCAGCGCCGGGATGGCCGTCAGCAGCCCGAAGCCCGTGCAGTTCATGGCTTCCGAGATACCGTTGGCGAGAATCGTCGCCTTGTCGGCCGGGTTCACGTTGGCCACCGCCTCGAAGCAGGAGATGAGGCCGGACACCGTGCCGAGCAGACCGGCGAGCATCGCCGCGTTGCCGAGCATGGCGAGGTAGCCGGTGCGCGCCTCGATCTTCGGCGTCTCGCGCAGGCTGGCCTCGTCCAGGGCGGCCTGGACCTCCTCCTGGCCCTTGGGGACGTTCATCAGGCCCGCCTTGATGACGGCGGTCAGCGGGGTGGCCTTCTGGCCGGCCACGTAGTTGATGGCCTTGTCCAGGTCACCCGCGTAGATGTGCTTCTTCAGGCCGCGGAGGAAGCCCTCCTTGTTGATGGAGGACTTGACGAACAGGACGATCGTCCGCTCCACGATGATGGCCAGGGCGATGACGGCGCACACGGCGATGGGGTACATACCCCACTGGCCCGCCTCCCAGCGACGAGCGACCTCCTCGAAGAAGGTGCGGTTGGACCCTCCCTCCGAAGCCAGCACGGACAGATTCGCTACAAACCCCAGATTCATCGCTTGTTGCCTCCGGATAGGCGGCCCTGGTCTCTCGGGCCTTCCACGTCTGACACCCTCACCGAGTAGAGGTTCCCTCGGGGAAGAAAGTCAGTCTTGGATGTTGAAAACGTGGGGCCGACTTTAGGAACGCCCCCCTGGAGTGTCAAGGCGACCACCCTGCGTTAGCTATTGAAATCGCACGGGAAATTTGCGTCCAGTCCAGGGCTTGACGGATCGCAACATGGGTAACGGGGCACCAGATGTGGTGCCTGGTCGGGTGCTTGGGTCCCCCAAGGGCTCGTGGTAAGCGCGCCAGCATGGCGAGGAAGCGGATAGGCGAGATCCTCCTGGAGCGCGGCGCGATCACGCCGGCGCAGCTCGAGGCGGGGCTCAAGGCGCAGCGGCAGACCCAGCAGCGGTTGGGGACGACGCTGGTGAGCCAGGGCGCGATCACCGAGCCCATGCTGGTGCAGGCGCTGAGCGAGGCGCTGGAGATACCGGTGGTGAATCTGGCGGCCGTCACCCCGGACTGGGCGGCGGTGCACCTGATGCGCGCGCGCTTCTGCGAGCAGCACGAGATGTTCCCCTATGCGCTGGAGAACGTGGGCGGGAAGCGGCGGCTGGTGGTGGCCATGGCGGACCCGCTCAACCAGTCGGCCATCGAGGAGATCGAGTTCACCACCGGGCTGAAGGCGAGCCCCCGGGTGGCGGCGCTGTCCGCGGTGCGCGCGGCCATCCTGCGCTACTACCACAAGGTCGCCCCCACCCCGGCGGCGAGCCCCAGCCGCGCGGCGCCGGCCACGGCGCGTCCCTCGGCGACGCGGGCAGCCGCGCAGCGTCCGGCGGCGCCCGTGACGGCCTCGAAGGCCCAGCCTCCGGACGACGATGACGAGGAGGTCATCATCGGCGAGGAGGTGGGTCCGGGCGAGCACACGGCGCGCACCTCCCTGGCGGAGCTCATCCGCAAGCGCGAGGAGCAGCGGCGCCGCAAGCGGGGTCAGGGCGAGGCCAAGGGCCGCTCCGCGGGCGGCTCGGCGGTGCTCGATGACCTGGCGGACCTCTTCGGCGAGCTGCGCGAGGAGCCGGACCGGGTGGAGGAGCTGGAGCGCAAGTTCTGGGCGCTGATGCGCATCATGGCGCGCAAGGGGCTCCTCACGAAGGAGGAGTTCACCCGCGAGCTGGACGACACGGACGAGAAGAAGGGCTGAGGCGCCCCGCTCCGGTCGTCCTCACTGCGGGGGGATGGGCAGGCGCAGGGTGAAGGCCGTGCCCTCGCCCAGCGTGCTGTCCACGGTGATGCGGCCGCCGTGGCTCTCGACGATGCCCTGCACGATGGAGAGCCCCAGCCCCGTGCCCTTCCCCTCCTCCTTGGTGGTGAAGAAGGGATCGAAGATGCGGCTGAGGTGCTTCGGGTCGATGCCGGTGCCCGTGTCGCGCACCTCCGCCACCACCTCCTGGCCCTCGCGCCGCGTGCGGAGCGACACCTGGCCGCCCGGCTTCATCGCGTGGCAGGCGTTGGTGATGAGGTTGACGAACACCTGGGCCAGGTTGGCGCGCACCGCGGAGATGGGCGGCAGATCCGTGGCGTACTCGCGGCGCACGCTCACCTTGGCCTGCCCCACCACGTGCTCGCAGTAGCCGACCGCCTGGTCGAGGATGGCGTTGAGCTGGATCTTCTCCGGCTTGTCCTTCGCCGGCCGCGCGTAGGAGACCAGATCCTTGGTGAAGCGCAGGATGCGCTGGCTGCTCTCCTGGATCTTCCGCAGCTTCTCGATGTCCGCGGGAGGAGCGTCCGGGCGCATGCGCGCGTTCATCAGCAGCGACTCGCTGTAGGCGGCCACCGCCGTCATCGGGTTGTTGATCTCGTGCACCACGCTGGCGGCGAGCTGCCCGATGGAGGCCAGCTTCTCCGCGTGGACGATGCGCTTCTCCAGCTCCTTGAGGACGGTGATGTCCTGCCCGATGGCGATGACGCCCTCCACCTCTCCCTGGGGCGTGAGCACGGTGGAGGTGGCGAAGGCCACTCGCACCTCGCCGCCGCGAGCGCGCAGCCGTGTCTCGAAGGTGTTGGCCGACTCGCCCTGCATGGCCGCGGCGATGATGGAGCTGACGCGCAGCTGCTCGCTCTCGGGGATGAAGGAGAGCAGGTCCTTGCCCAGCACCTCCTCCTTGGTGAAGCCGGTGAGCGCGGACAGGGCCTGGTTGAAGACCACCACCTGCTTGTCCCGGTTGGCCACCAGGATGAGCGCGTTGGCCTTCTCCAGTAGATCCTCCAGGTACTTGCGCACGAACGTCAGCTCGTCGATGAGCTTGGCGTTTCGCACCGCCACGGCCACCTGGTTGGCCAGCTGCAGGAGCACCCGCTCGTCGTGGACGATGTCCGCCTCGAGCCCCTCCGGGTACTCCATGTTGACGGCGCCGAAGAGCTGGCCGCTGGCCACCAGCGGAGCGCTCACGCTCTGGGTGGTGCCGATGAAGAGCAGCGGCACCTCGCGCGCCACCACCACGCGCCCCTCGGGCAGCGAGGAGACCGCCAGGTGCGTCTTGGCCACCGCGCTCTGCTTGAGCACGAGCGGCTCGTGCGCGCCCTCCTTCAGCCGCCCCTCCGCGTAGAGCGAGGTGAGACCTCCGGTGCGCGCGTCCACGATGCGGATGCAGAAGGTGCGGCCGGGGAACAGCTCCTTCACCCCGAGTGCCACCGCCGCCACCAGCTCCTCCTCGCCGGTGGCCTCGGCCACGCTGCGGCTGAGGTCCAGCAGCACGCCCTCCGTGCGGGCCTGCTCCAGCAGCGCGCGCTCGGCCACCATCAGCCGGCCCGGCTCCAGCTGGCCGCGCACCGCCACCGTGTCGCCTCGCCGCGACACCGTCACCTTCACGCTGCGACGGCCCTGCAGCTCCACCTCCACGTCCGAGCTGGTGCCCTCCTCCAGCCCCTGGCTCGGCGTCTGGGCGAGGGCCTCGGCCACCGTGGCCATCATGGACTCGGCCGTGATGCCGTGGGCGCCACAGAAGCGCTCGAAGGCGGGGTTGGCCGCCTGCAGCCGCAGGGCGGCGTCACACAGGGCGAGCGGCTCCTCCAGCAGCTCGAAGAGGGTCTGGAATGCCTCCGGCGTCGGGCCGCCGGACATGCGCAGCACGCGAGAGTCACTCTTCATGGGAGGTCGCCTTGTCGAGGTCGAGGATGCGCTGCGTCCCCATGTAGGCCTTGGTCTCGTAGCGGGTGATCTTCCCGATCTTCCGGACGATCTCCGCCATGCGCTCGGCCTCGCGGTAGATGATGTCCACGGGCCGGTAGGCGAAGTCCTCGGGCTTGAGCTTGCGCTTGAGCAGCTCCGCGTAGCCCATCACCGAGGTGAGCGGCTGGTTGAGCTCGTGGGCGGCGGTGCCGGCCAGCGCGACGATGACGGCACTCTTCTCGCTCTCCTCCAGGCGCGTCTCCACGTCCGACAGCTTGCGCTCCAGCTGCATGCGGTCGCGCAGGTCCGTGAAGATGCCCACAGTGGCCACCTCGCGACCGCCCTCGTAGAGGATGGAGGCCGTCATGTTCACCGGGACGAGCTCGCCATTGCGGTGGATGAGGTCCTGGCGGCACATGGACAGCCGGCCGCGCCCTCCGAAGTCCGGGCTGCGCAGCTGGGCCATGATGCGCTCGGGCACGCCCTGCGGGTAGATCTGCCGGGTGGTCATCCCCGCCAGGGCCTCGTGGGCGGAGATGCCGATGATGGCCTCGGCGCCCTTGTTGAAGAGGATGATGCGGCCCTGCATGTCCGCGGCGATGATGGCGTCCACGGACGAGTCGATCAGCCGCTCCAGGAAGTCCTTGGTGTGGCGCAGCTCGTCGGCCAGCTTGCGCGGCAGCGTCACGTCCCGGAAGGAGAGGATGGTGGCGGCGCTGCCGTCCTTCAGCGGCGCGGCGGACAGCGAGAGCGTGAGGTGCCGGCTGCCCAGGGTCTGGATCTGCACGTCCACGTTGGAGCGGGCCTCGCCCCGACCGGCGGCGGCCACCATCTCCATGATGACGCCGTCATCCACCGTCTGGGCGAGCTGGAGCAGGTGGCGCCCGCGCGCCTGGTCGGCGGAGGTGTCCAGCAGCGTCTCGCCGGCGGGGTTGAGGCTGAGCACGCACGCCTTGTCGTCGAGGATGGCCACGCCCTCGCCCACGTTGGCGAAGAAGAGGCGGTAGGTGCGCAGCGCGGCGGCCTGCTCCTCGGCGGCGATGCGCGCGGACTTCTCGCGCTCCGTCTGCCCGCGCACCGTCTCCAGCACGGAGGCGTTGCGCAGCGCGATGGCGGTGGCGTGCGACACGGTGGTGAGGAAGTCGATCTCCCGCGCGGCGAACGTCTGCCGCCGGCCCGAGGCGCGCAGCAGCAGCACGCCGCGCACCTCTCCGCGGATGGGCAACGGGAGCGCGGCGATGGCGTGGATGCCCTGGGCGGCCACCGCGCTGTGCACTCCCTCCAGCAGCGGGTGGTTGGGGGCGTTCTCCACCACCACGGGGCGGGCCGTGCGGGCCACCTCGCGGATCTCCGGGTAGCGCGCCAGCTCGATGCGCCGGTCCTTGAGCGCCGGGTCATCGCTGGAGGCGACGATGACGCCCTCCTGCGTGTTCGTGTCCAGCATCACCAGCGAGGCGCGGGAGATGTCCAGCTGGAGCGCCAGGCGCCGCGTCACGTCGTGCAGCAGGGCCTCCACGTCCAGGCTCTCGGCGTAGTCGGCCGTCAGCTCCAGGAGCAGCGACAGGTCCTTCTGGAGCTGGGCCTGCTCGTCGCGCTCGCGGTAGCGCTCGGCAAGGCGCTGGAGGCGGTAGGCCAGCTCGTGGGGCACGGCGCTGGTGATGACATCGGCCGGCTTGAGCGGCTCGAGCGAGGCGAAGGCATCCTCGCCCGGATCCACCAGGGCCAGCAGCAGGGCGCGGGCGGACTCGCCGCTGTCGAGCAGCGCGGCGAGCGCCGGGCCGCTGCCAGCGGCGGTGAGGTCCACCAGGATGATGGCGGCCTCCCGCGGCTTCTCCACCACCCGCAGGCCCACTCGGTCCGCCGCGCGGATGAGCGGTTCACGAGCGGAGGAGTCCGCGGGCACCAGGGTCACAGCCAGAGCGAGATCAGAGGGGGGCACGAAGAGGCGGGCTCCAGACGGCGATCGCGGATCCGGAGTCTACACGTGCCCGGGTGTCAGGGGCAGCCCGACTCGCGAGCACCCAGATCCGGGGCCCCTCCACAGAAGGGAAACCCCAGTGCTACACCTCGATCCCGAGCCGGGGAGGCAGGCGTCAGGGTGAAGTCCTCGGCGTCCGCGTCGGTGAAGCCAGGCGAGCGTTCCAGCGAACGCCCATCCAGTCCCGTCTCCTCGCGCCACTGGCCGAGGCCGAGGTCCACACCCTCCAGGCGGAAGCGGGCCGCGCCGCCCTCGCGGAAATAGAGGTTGCTGTCCACCACGGCGCCCTCTCGCCCGGAGCCCGCGCGCAGCGCCTGGGCGCAGCTGGCCAGCACGTTGTTGCGCACCTCCAGCCCCTGCGAGGGCCCCGACTCCCCGCTGCCGAAGATGACGCAGCCGCCCGGCATGTTCCAGACGGTGTTGTGCTGCACCTTCACGTCCGAGGAGGTGTCCACCCGGATGCCACTGCCCTCATTGCCGTCGGCGCCGTCGCCATCCAGCACCAGGTTGCGGCGGATGATGATGTGGGTGGGCGGAGCGCCTACCCGGACGCCGCCGATGTTGATGCCGCGTCCGTTGCCATGGAAGGTGTTCTCCTCCAGCGTCACGTCGCGCGCGGACAGGTGGACGATGACGCCCTCACCGGCGGACTCAGAGGTGCGGCGGTGGCCCCAGATGGAGTTGCGGCGCACGGTGACGCGCGTGCACGTCTTGATGTCCACGCCGTTCTCCTGGTTCTCGTGCAGCTCGTTGTCCTCGATGAGGAGGTTGTCGAACGGCGTGCCGGAGATGGTGGCCCCGCCCTCGGGCCCGAGGCACTGCACCCCGTCTCCGGAGTTGTGGTGGATGTCGTTGCCGCGCACCACCGCGTTGCGCGCCGTCGTCTCCAGGGCGACGCCGTGGCTGTCACCGCCCCCCGCCTTCTGGAAGTGATGGATGTGGTTGTCCTCGACGAGGACGTCGCTGGCGGAGTTGGAGACGTCCACGGCAGCGCCCTCGGCGCCGTTCTTCAGGGTGCTGCCGCGGAGCACACCGTGATGCGCTCCCTTGCCGCGCCAGACCACCGCGAAGGCCCGGTCGCCCGCCAGATCCAAGGTGAGGCCTTCGATGCGCCAGTAAGCTCCGCGCACGTCGATCATCGGGGTGGAGCTGCCCGTGCCGCCCTTGAAGACGGGCGTGGCACCGGGGGCCGCCTTGAGCGTGAGCAGCGAGTCGGCGGCTCCGCCACGCTCCTCGAGCCGCAGCCGCTCCGAGTAGGTGCCGGACTGGAGGAAGACGGCCTCGCCCTGGCGCAGCTGGGAGAGCGCCTTGGCCACCGTGCGGAAGGGCCGCTCCTTGGAGCCCTCGGCGGCGTCACTGCCTCCGGGAGAGACCCAGAGGATGCGCGAGAACTCGGGAGGAGGAGGAGGGGCAGGAGGCACGGGAGCGGGCGGCGGCGCCGGAGGCTCGGCCTGAGGTGGGACTGGTGAGGCAGGGGGCTCCGTGGACGGAGGCGTGGATGGAACCGAGGGCGGAGCGGGTTGCGCAGGGGGCTGCTGCGCCACGGGAGTGGAGGCGGGAGGCGTGGGAGCCGGAGCCTTGGGGCGATTCGAGCGGGGACCTTGCTCCGTCTGCGTCATCTCGGCCTGCCCACAGCCGAGCAGGGAGAGAGCGAGGGCACAACCGAGAGCCCCGAGGGCCGTTCTGACGCGCATCCAGACTCCTAGTGTGGGTCGCGCCGACACCCGTCGTCGCGAAGTCGGCCGCCGGACAAGGCGCGCGCGTGATTCATTCCTCGAATCGAGCCCACACGCTGCCCGCCGGGCTGCTGGGGGAGGCGGCGGCTGACGCGATTCCGCGAGGTTGGGCGCGCGAGATAGAAGTCAGGCTCATGCGAGGCGCCGCGCCCATGCAGGAATTTGGATGCGCCTTGCGTGGGCATGTGTAAGAGCGAGAATCGGCGCACAGCGCGCTCGTTTCACCGGGAGTCGTCGTGGAGATCTTCAAGGAGTTCACCTTCGAGGCGGCCCACCGGCTGCCGAACGTCCCGGCCGGGCACAAGTGCAGCCGGCTGCACGGGCACAGCTACCGCGTGGAGCTCCACGTGCGAGGCCCGCTCGGAGCGCAGTCCGGCTGGGTCATGGACTTCGCGGACGTGAAGACGGCGTTCGCGCCGCTGCTGGCCCGGCTGGACCACTACTACCTCAATGAGGTGGAGGGGCTGGAGAACCCCACGAGCGAGAACCTGGCACGGTGGATCTGGCGGCGCCTGCGTCCCAGCCTTCCGCGGCTCAGCCGCGTGGTGGTTCGAGAGACGTGCACCAGCGGTTGCATCTATCAGGGCGAGGACGACTAGCCTCAGGAGCACACCATGCAACTCTTCACGGAAGTATCCTTCGAGGCGGCCCACCGGCTGCCGAATGTCCCGGAAGGCCACAAGTGCAGCCGGGTGCATGGGCACAGCTACAGGGTCCAGCTCCACATCCGGGGCCCCGTCAACCCGAAGACGGGCTGGGTGATCGACCTGGGAGACATCGACGCGGCGTTCGCGCCCCTGCGCGCGCAGCTCGACCACCACTATCTGAATGATGTGGAGGGGCTGGAGAACCCCACCTGCGAGAACCTGGCGAAGTGGATCTGGAAGCGGCTGCGCCCCTCGCTGCCGCTGCTCTTCCGCATCCAGGTGAGCGAGACGACGGCCTCCAGCTGCATCTACGAGGGCGAGGACGAGTAGGCGTCCCCGCCCCCTGCCTCAGGCGGAGTGGCCGAGCGGCTTGTCGGGCCCGTCGGGCATGGGCTTGCCGTCGTCGTTCAGCAGCACGGGCTTCATCCCGAGCAGGCGCTCCACCAGCGCGTGCCCCGCGTAGATGATGGGCGTGAGCCCCACGGCGACCAGCAGCTTCACCGCGTAGGAGGTGACGATGATGTTGAGCACCACGGCGGTGGGCAGCACCTTGGTCCAGGCGATGAGCTGGAACACGGCGGTGTCGACGAGCTGGGACACCACCGTGGAGCCCGTGGCGCGCAGCCACAGCAGCCGGTTGTGCGACAGCCGCTTGAGCCCGTGGAAGACGGTGATGTCGCAGAGCTGGCTGAGGACGTAGGCGACCATCGAAGCGATCAGGATGCGCTGCGAGGTGCCGAAGACGTTGTTGAACGAGGCCTCGACGGTGCCTCGGTAGTCCGGAGCACGGGTGACGGGGGCCCACTCGATCTCCATGGCGATGTGGATGGCGACGAAGGTGACCAGAGACATGCCCAGGCCCAGCCACGTGACGAAGCGGGCCGCCTTCTTCCCGTAGAACTCGTGGAGCAGATCGGTGAGCACGAAGGTCACCGGGAAGGCGATCATGCCCACGGGCATCACCGCCACGAGCGACCCCAGGTGGACCTCGAAGAGCTTCACGCCCACGAGGTCCGCCACGATGAGCGCGGTGCAGAACGCCGCCGCGAGCACCACGAAGAGCCGAATGCGCTTGTCCAGATTCATCGTTCCTCGAGCTCAGCCGTGGCCCTCGCCCCCGCCGTGGGGAGCGTGCTCTTCCTGGGGGTAATAGGAGATGCCCTGCCCGGGCACCTGGCTCGGGGCGGCGGGCTCCGCGCCGGCCTCCACCGTGGAGCCCAGGCGCGGCCGGGCCACGCACAGCAGGGTCTGCTCGGTGGCGGTGGGGTTCTCGTAGGTGCGCGGGAAGTCTTTCGGCCAGTGGAAGGCGGTCCCTCGCGCCACCGGGCGGCCCTGCAGCAGCAGCCCCGTGCCGAGCACCAGCTCGTCTCCCTCGCCCTGCCGCTCGAGCCGGGTCGGGCCAGCATCCTGTGGCTTCACCCGGAGCCGGTAGAGGCCATAGCCCGCTCCCTCGTGGAGGACGTCCACGCTCCCGAAGGCCGTCTCCTCCCGCCCGTACGCCATCTCCTCCGCCGTGCGGTGCACCTGGAGCGAGGGGGTGGCGCGGCCCCCGAGCGCCTCGGGCTTGGTGACGCGCACGGTGGCCGCTCGCACCTGGGCGCGCGGAGCGTCCACGGTGGGCGGCGCCAGCAGGTAGCGGCAGACCGCCTCCGTCGCGGACTCCAGCAGCTCGAAGCGGGAGGCCTCCAGCAGGAAGCGCAGCTCGCCCTCGAGCCGGCCGTAGTGGATGGTGCGCGCCAGCCGCCCGCCCACCGCCGCCTCGCGCGTGTCCAGGAAGAGGGCCACGTCCAGCCGCAGCGGCTGGGCCGCCACCCGCTCGCGGCGATAGACGCCCACGATGCAGTTCACCGTGAGGCCTCGCAGCTCGATGACATCCAACGGCCGGCCCTGGGCATCCGTCACGACGGGCAGGTGCAGGGGCTCACTCACAGCTGCGCGCTCCTTCCTCCGTCCACCGTCAGCACCTGGCCCGTGATGTACGGCGCCTCTCGCGCGAGGAACAGCACCACCCGGGCGACATCCTCCACGCTGCCCTCCCGGCCCATGGGGATGCGCTGGAGGATGGACGCGCGTGCCGCCGCATCGAAGGACTCGGGGAAGGCGACCACTCCGGGGGAGATGGCGTTGACGCGCACGTGGGGCGCCAGCTCCACCGCCAGCGCCCGGGTGAGCATGAGCAGCGCCGCCTTGCTCACCGAGTAGTGCGCGTAGTGGCTCTCCGCCCGCTCCCCGCCGATGTCGGTGAGGTGCACCACCAGCGGCTGCGCGGCGGCGCGCAGGCTCGGCAGCAGGGCCTGGGTGAGGAAGAAGGGCGCGTCCATGTTCACCGCGAGCATCGTCCGGTACTGCTCGCGGGTGATGGACTCGAAGGCCGCGCGCTCGTACAGGCCCGCGTTGTGGACGAGGACATCCAGCGTGGGGTGGTCGGCACGGACGCGGGCGCCCAGCTCATCCACCTGTCGGGGCTCCGAGAGGTCCGCCGCGTAGAGGGACACGTGGCGGCCCAGTCCTCGGAGCTCCTCCGCCACCGCCTCCAGCGACTTCACCGAGCGGTGGGCGTGGAGCGCCAGGTCATACCCGGCCCGGCCCAGGGCTCGCGCCACGGCGCTACCGATGCGGATGCCGGCCCCGGTGATGAATGCGATCGCCATGCTGCGGACTCCCTAGCAGGGCGGCGCGCAAAAGGCACTTGGGAGTGCCAGAACGACAAACGCCGGGAGCGAGGGGCTCCCGGCGTCGCGGTCTGCATGACTCTGTGTCAGCTACCGGTTCCAGTAGGAGGCCGGCGCGGCGTGGTGCCAGCGGCCGGGGACCCACACCCACTGCTCCACCGTCTCGTAGTGGCCGTCCACCCACTGCTGCTCGTAGTAGCCACCGGTGCACTGCACGCGGCCCCGGCGCCCGTAGTTGCGGCACTCCCTGGGCACCCACACCTGCTCATATCCACCGGAGACCCACTGCTGCACGAGCTTGAGCTCGTAGCGGCCCTGCTGGTGCCGGGGAGCCTGCGGCTGCGGGGTGCGGCGGTAGTAGCGGCCGCCGGGGGAGTAATCGCGGCTGGGAGCGCCGCGGTACTCGCGGTTGTCGCCGTTGCCCCAGGAGTACGTGTGCTCGGAACCGCCGTGGAAGCCCTTGGTCTGCATCTGCGCGTCGCTCTGCTGCGCCTGGGACTTCTGGGTGTCATCCGCCTGCGCCGTGGAGCCGAGGAGCAGCGCGCCGAGAGCCAGGGAGAAGAAGCCGGTCTTGAGAGCCATGTTCGAGTTCCTCCGTCGTATTGCCTTGTTGTCCCTTCTGACGGGGGTCCCCGCGGAACATTCAATCCCCAGCAATTCGGGGGGGTTTCACGTCAACGAGGTGCGACTTCGGCGCAGGTGAGCCCCGCGTCCGGGGCGCAGTTCCGGCCGATGAGACAGCCCCCCGCCCCGTTGAGCTCCACGCAGCGCACGGGCCGGCAGTCTCCGTCCGTCACGCAGGGCTTGCGGCTCAGGGTGCACGCGCCCTGGCTGCAGGTGCCCTGAGCACAGTCAGCGTCCTGCTGGCACGAGCAGTAGCCCAGCACCTCGCCCTCCGCCACGTCGCAGCGCGCGGCGCAGGCTCCGACTTCCTGGGGTGCGGCCTTCACGCATCGCCCGCCTCGTGAGCAGTCCACATCCTCGCGACAGGGGAGTGAGGGGTCCGCGGGGCAGTCGGCATCCACGCGGCAGCGGGACTGGCTGTAGGCCACCACCACGTCCGCGCACTGGTAGCCGTTGGGACAGCCCTGCCCCTCCGAGCAGTCCACTCCACAGAAGGAGCCACCGCCCGGTGCCGTCTCCACGAGGCAGTAGTTGGCACCCCGGCCGCACACCTGGATGCCGCCGCCGTAGTTGCAGCTCGCGCAGTAGGGACGGCGGAGCGGATCCGTGTCGCTGTAGCAGCGCGCCCGCGGCTCGTTGGCCGGAGTGCCACACCGCTCTCCAAAGGCGCAGTCGCCATCGCTCGCGCAGAAGTCCGCGTCACAGACACCCACGGCGCAGGCGGCGCGGCCCGCCTCATCCCTGGCCTCGCAGAGACATGGCACGTCTCCGCAGCGACAGGCCGTCCCGGGACAGTCTCCCGCGCTCTTGCAGCCCTCCACGCAGGTGGCTCGCGAGACGTCACACACCTCGCCCGTGGGGCAGTGCAGGTCCGTCGTGCAGCGACCTCGTGCCAGGCAGGTTCCCGTCGCGCTGTCGCAGAAGAGTGCCGGGTCCGCGCAGTCCGCGTTCTTCTCGCAGCCCGCTCGGGCCTGGCAGAAGCCGGCCGCGTTGCAGAGCTCGCCTGGAGCGCAGGCCGCGTCCGTGCGGCAGAGACACGCGCGTGAGTCCGGGTCGCAGCGGTAGGCCTCCGCGGGAGCGCCACAGTCCGAGGGCTCCCGGCAGTCCGTCCGCGTCTCGGAGCAGGCGGCGAGCAGCACCACGAGCAGGAAGGGGCAGAGGCGGTTCACGGGTCGATCCGCTCCGAGCGGCTCAGGGCATAGGCCGTCCACGCCACGGGCGACAGCGCGTCATACGTCCACTGGTCATACTGGAAGCGCGGCACCCGGCTGGTGGTCAGGTCGGCCCGGAGCACCGCACCGGCAGGGAGCGTGGCACGCAGCACGGCCAGGGCTGGAGCCGGCATCGACACCTGCGTTGGACCACCCGGCATGATGACGGTCCAGCGCGGTCCTCCCGTGGGGCTCAACTCCGAGAGGATGAGCTGCTGCACGTCGGGAGCAGCCCCTCCTTCCCTGCGCCACGCCACCGCGCCCGCGAAGCGGTTTCCCTGCGTGGGGGAGGTGAAGGTGCTGAGCGGCAGCATCGGGCCGAGCGTCACCCCCTGGGCCAGCGCCCCTGGCTGACGGTGGTAGAGCAGACTCTGGGGATACGCGACGGTGCCTTGGAGCAGATCCAGGAAGAGGAAGCTCGAGCCCTCGAGCCGAGGGAAGGACGGGAACGTGAGCCCAGGCCCCGGCCCGACGACGGAGGAGTAGAGCCGCGTCCCCGTGCCCCAGTTGGACGGATGCGGGATGAGCCCCTCCAGGCCCAGGTCCAGCCAGGCGTACACCTGGTGCAGCGGAGTGACGCCTTCCACACTCACAGGTCCCTGCACGGTGAGGGGCACGGTGACGTCCAGGTGCATGTCGAGCACCACGTCCTTCCCCTCGGCGACTCGGGAGTGGGAGGCGCTGATGCCTCGATGGATGCCGAGCAGGTACGGCTCGAACGCCGTGCCCTTCACCACCCCGAGCACCGCGTACACCGCGCGCAGGCCGGGGCGCGCGTGCACGAGGAAAGAGCCTCCCTCCTGGCGCAGCTTCCACGTGTCCGACGTCCGATTCCCCACGCCCGCGAAGGGAGGCCCACCCGCGGGGCTCGACTGGGCGACGAAGACGCGCGCCTCCAGTTCCTCGTCTGGCATCAGCGGCCGAGGCGGCTTGAACCCGAACACCCGCCCCGTGATGACCGCCGTGGGAGCCACCGGTGGGTCTCCGGGATTGGCCTGGCTGCCGATGCGACGGAGGAAGACCGTGAGGTTCTCCGCTCGGATGTGGGTCACGGTGACGGCGTCGTAGCCCTCCTTGAAGGCCGTCACCATCTGCGCGCCCGCGAGCCGCGGATCCGAGAACGTGAGCTGCCCCCGTGAGTCCGTCGTGCCCTGGAACGGTGTGGCCGGATCCGTGCCGAGCATGACGCGTGCTCCGAGCACCGGCGCTCCATAGGCTCCAAACGAGGAGTCCAGCACCGTGACGTTGAGCGTACCGGTGAAGGGAGCCCCCGACAGCCCTCCCGAGCCTCGCGGGTCGAAGTAGGTGAACCCTTCGGTCAGCTCGGCCTGGGCACTGCCTCTCGCCACGGCCACCCGCACTGCTCCCATGCTCGATGGAGGTGTGCGGACAGTAATCGTGTGAGCATCCACCACCTGCACGTCTCGCGCGGGCTGGCCGCCGAATGTGAGCGTGGTGCCCGATCCGAACCCCGCGCCCCGGACCGTGACGTGCGTTCCTCCCGCGATGGCGCCCTGAGCCGGCTCGAGCCAGGCGAGCATGAGCGGCGCTTCGTACTGGAAGACCTTGGGCAGCACGGCCTCGTTCTCCGGATCACTCGCGGCATGGACGCGGAGGGTACTCGCCGGGCCGCTCGCGCCCGGTGGAGTCGTGAAGCGGAGCCGTGTCTCGCCGGAGAGCGAGAGTTCCGAGGCATCGAGTCCACCCACCTGTACCACGGCGTCCGGTGGGAGGTTCGCTCCATCGAGCAGCACCTCCGTCCCGCCTTGCACCGGTCCGGTCGACGGTGCCGCGCCGGAGAGAGTGACTCGGAAGGTGTAGCCGTCCGGAAGGCTCGCGCTCGCTGTGCCTGCCGTGGCGGCCACGGTGACGACTCGGGGAAGCGCGCCTCTGGGAGGCACAGTGATGACCGCTGTCGTGGGCGTCACGGAGCCGAGGGCCACTGGCTGCCCTCCGAAGCTCACGGACAGTCCCGGCGCATCGAGCCCCTGCCCGGTCAGCGTCACGGTGCCGTCGGCACGCGCCCCGACATGAGGAAAGACGCCGTACAGCGTGAAGGCACCAGAGGCATCGACGTAGGTGAAGCCTCCACGCACCGTCCAGGCCTCTCGCGGCGTGACGATGCGGACCTCCACCGCTCCAGGCTTCAGGCTTGGAGGTGTGGTGGCGGTGATGCATGTGGAGCTCTCCACCGTGAAGGATGCGGCGGGGACATCTCCAAAGAGCACGGCGGTGGCACCCTCGAAGCCCTGGCCCGTGAGCACCACCGAGGTTCCTCCCACTAGAGGTCCCGTGAGTGGGGTGACTTCCGCGATGCGCAGCTCCTCGACGTAGCGGTACGCCCGGCGCAGCAGGCCCCCTCCCCCTTCAGCCTGGACTCTCACGTCCACACGGTCCGCCACGAGCCCACGAGGCACCAGGACTCGCAGCTCGGTGGAAGAGAGGCGCATCACCCTCGGACTCGCTGCTCCTCCCAGGAGCACCTGCGTCCTGTCCGTGAAGCCGGAGCCCACCAACGTCACCGTATTGCCGCCCGCCAGCGGTCCAACCTCGGGAGCGATGGTGCGCACGGTGAGGGGCTCGAACCAGGTGAAGCAGCCATCACAGGTCGCTGTGCCTCGAGGATTCCGCAGGGTGATGCTCGTGGTTCCCGCCGGACCTGGAGGCGTTCGCAGATCGATCAAGCCGTCGTCGATGATCTGGAAGTCCCTCACCCGGCTCCCGCCGACCTCGAGCACCGTGAGCTTCGCGGCCTCGGTGGTGCTGCTCGCCACGCCGCTCAGGAAGCCGCTGCCTCTCAAGGTGGTCCAGGTGCCCCCGCCGACCTCCCCACGCGCGGGCAGTGCTGCCTGGAGACGAGGCGGAGAAAGAACGCCTGCGTCCGCACCTCCATCGGTCGCGCCGGCATCCAGGCTTCCGGCATCCGCGGAGCCCTGCGTTCCCGCGTCCTCGCTCGTCCCCGCATCCGCTCCGGGACGGTGCTCTTCGCCACAGGCCACGAGCAGCACCAGCAGCAGGGCCCTGAGCCGCGCACCCGCGTTCATGGCTGCTCCACCTGGAAGGTGTAGCCGTTCGTCGTGCGTGCATCGTCTCCGGTGATGCGCACGGTCAGGGCCTTGCCTCCCACCACTGCCGCCGGCAGGGCGACGACAGCCCCTGTGGGCTCCTCCGAGCATCCCAGCTCCGTGGCACCTTCCAGAAGGCACAGGCGCAAGAGCCCGCTCGCGGCGGCGTAGTTCGTCAGCGAGGCCCTGACTCCTCGCCCCTCGGGGACTGCCAGCGTGAAGTGGTCCTGGTCCTGCGGGCAGATGACTCCTTCAATGGATGTCCCCGAGGCGTAGCTCGTCGCCGTGGCCGGAGTGTCATTGGGCTCCTGGCGGTCGTCATCACAGGGCGTGCCGCGCGAGAGGAAGAACCCGATGTCGTACCGTTGCGTTGGCGCCTGCGTGGCGACCCGCACGGTGTACGCCCCGGGAGTGGCCGCGACGAAGGATGCGAGCATCCACCCGGAGGCGCGCACCCTCCCACTCGCATCCAGGATGACCGTGGCGAAGGAGGACTCGGCGAAAGGATCTCCCTCGACGTTCACTCCCAGCCGGTCGCCTCGCTGCAAGCTGATCGCGAAGTGGTCCACGTCTCCCGCGCACAGGGTCAGGTCGAGGTAGCGGCTCGCACCGACGGAGAAGGCCGTCACGGGGGTGTCGTTGGGCTCGAGGGTGTCCGGCTGGCAGGTCCGAGGCACGCACTCCCCCGTTCCGATGTCACAGCGCTGATCGGAGCGACAGCCCTCATCCGAGGTACATGGCGGCAGGCGCTCCAGGCATGCTCCCGTCGGTACATGGCAGGACAGCGGCACGCGGCAGTCCCGGTCCGAGTAGCAGCGTGGCGACACGGCACAGCGGCCCGCGGCGTCGCACTGGAGGCCCGGGCCACACTCGTTGCTCTCGACACACTGGACGCAGCGGCTCCCGACGCAGCGCTCGCCTGGAGCACAGACCGTGGAGGCGGTCGCCTCCGTGCAGCGCGGGACGCACGCATGCAGCCCTGTGTTGCAGCTCTCGTCCACCCCGCAGTCCGTGTCCTCCAAGCACCCGAGATCCTCTTCACACACGAGGTTCCCGAGCTGACAGCGCTGCCCTACCGGGCACTCTTCCCGCGTCCCCGACGGACACAGCGTGACCGCCGTCCGTGGCTGGCAGCGGCCCTGGTGACACCAGGCTCCCAGCGAGCACTCCTCGTTGCGTGTGCACTCCGCGCCCCAGCCTGGTCGCACGGCACAGCCCCGGGTCTCGGCGTCACAGACTTCCTTCAGGCGGCACTGACCGTTCGATTCACACGGCGCGCAGAAACCCTCCTGCGCGCAGATCTGTCCGCCCGGACAGTCCTCGCGTCGCTCGCAGCGCGGTGTGGATGTTCCCGCGTCCGGCCTCGGCCCGGGCTTCGACTCCGAGCAGGCCCCCCACACGACGATGCCGAGCCCCAGCAGCCATGCCGCCCTGCCCATCATGGCACCTCCGTGATGGCACCCGCCGGCCACGTCACGTCCGCCACGCTCCACGCATCGCCCTGGTGCGAGAGCATCCGCCGGAACTCCCCCTTCACCACGCCCCGCTCGTACACCCGCACCGTCACCGTGCTCCGAGGGTCCGCCGCCCCGTTCTCTCGAGAGAACACCACCGCCACGCGATACGTCCCCGCCACGGGCTCTCCGTAGCCCATCACCTCTGGCCCGTATCCAGTGAGGGCGTCTCGCAGCAGCTCCGGGTCGTCTCCCGTCACCCCGATGTCACCCCAGTCCGGACGCGGGTTCGCGTAGTGGCAGTCGTCCGGACTGCTCCCGAGCACCGCGCCCGGAGCCCTCAGCACATGAAGGTCCATGTCCGTGGTCGCGTTGTCCCAGAACATCTCCACCAGGAGCTGCTGCGCGGGCGCGGCCACCACTCGTGCACGGGTCGGCGTCACGCTCCGTGCCCCCGCCGCATCCGTGACGGACAGCTCCACCTCGTACTCTCCCGGAACCGCCCCATCCAGCCGCAGCACCGTGCGAGCCGCCGCCGCATCCGCGATCGCCGCCTCTGCTCCCACGGGTCGCGAGCGAAGCCTCCACTGATACGTCAGCGGTGTATCCCCATCCGGATCCGCCGAGCCCGTTCCATCGAGCACCACCTCCCGGCCCGGAGCGCTCGTCCCCAGCGGCGCGATGACGGGCACGGGCGCCCGGTTCACCGTGCCCAGCAACCGCACCGTGGCCTCCCTTCGAGCGGGATCCGTGGTCCTCAAGAGCACGCCGCCGCTCATGGCCCCCACGGCTCCGGGCGGCACCGCGTACCGGACGGTGAGCTGCGCCTCGGTCCCCACGTCCACCACCGCTGGCGTGCGCACCGAGCCCAGGAGGCTGAACGCCGGGCTCGTGCCCGAAGCCAGGCGAAGTTCCTCGAGCACCAGTCCCGCTGTCCCACGTGCGCGGACAGAGAGCGAGCGGGCCACGGCCTGCCCCTCGGGTACCCGTCCGAAGTCGAGCACGGTCGGCTCCAGCTCCAGTGCCGACACCGTCCGGCCTTCGCCCGTGAGCGCCACCTCCACCACGCCGCGCTCCACCTCCTCTGTCTCGACAACCAGGGTGGCCCGGTACACCTCCTCCGCCGGTGGGACGAAGGCGACCTGGATCCGCTCCTGCCCACCCGCCGAGACAATCTCCGGCGCGGACAGCACCCGGAAGGGCGTGCCCTCCTCCTGGATCCTCGCACCCAACACGCGCAGCCCGGCACGGCCCACGTTGACGAGCGGAACCTCCCCTGTCGCCTCGCGCAGCACGGGCACGGTGCCCAGCTCGAGCGTCTCCGGCGGCGCCACCAGCCGAGGGCGCACCGGACTGGCCCCCTCGCCGCCACACGCGGCACACAGCAGCGCCAGCCCGAGCGCCAGCCCTCTCACCTCGAGCCCTCCTCGAAGTACCTCACCTCCACGCGGGCTCCCAATCCCGGGACGGAGCGGCCCGCGAAGAAGAGCGCCTTCCGCTCAGGCTCGTAGCGCCAGCCGTCCGGCCCCTGCTCCCGGGGCGTGCACACCGCGCCCAGTGTCTCGGCGGGCTGCCCCGCGCACGCCGTGCGATCCACCGACTCACACTGCGCCACCGCCTCCGCGGCCACGCCGCACGGGTGGTGCACACGCACCTCGAGCGTCGCCGGATCCGCCGCATGGGACAGCACGAAGGTCCGCCTGAGCCCCACCGCGCTGGTCGCCAGCGCTCGGAGCGTGTCGGCGAACTCCGCATCGCAGATGCTTCCCACCTCGCCGCCCGTCAGCCGCGCCAGCTCGGCGTAGCGCTGGCCCGGGGTCGCCCCACAGCCATTCGCGGGCACGTCCCCGATGATGGCGGAGGCCACCACGGTGCCATCGTTCCCAATCCCCTGCGCCTGCTCGAATGCCCGCCAGTACGCGCGCAGCTCATACGGCGAGCGGTCCTCCTCATCGGTGACGAAGACCAGGTACAGCAACGCTCCGGGGCGCAGGAACGGCACGGGGTGACGCTCGGCGCAGTCCTCGCGACAGGCCTCCGTGTCACAGCCCGCCTCACACGCGACGAGCGCCTCGCGCCACGGCGCCCCCTCCTCCGCCTGCCGCTCCAGCACGAGCCGCGCGGCCTCCAGGCCCGCCTCGTACGCACTGCCCAGCGTCCCCACTCGCACGTTCCGGGCGAAGGCCCCCTCCAGGTCCGGCGTGTCCGGCGCCAGCAACGCGGGCGTCCCCACCAGCTCACCGGGGCGCGCGAAGATGTCCGTGGTGGCGACGGCCAGGCGGAAGTCGGTACTCCCCTGCCGGAACAGCGCGATGAACGCCTGGAAGTTGCGCGCGAGGTTCTCCTGCCGTGGCGCCATGGAGCCCGAGTCGTCCACCACCCACAGCACGTCCACCTTCGAGGCGGAGCGCTGGGTATAGGTGTCCACTCGCAGCCCGGGAGGGAGCGCGGGCACGAGGCGCTCGTCCCGACAGGCCGTGACGAGGATCGCCAGCAAGGCAGCGGCAGCACAGCGCATGGACGCGCGGCA
Source organism: Hyalangium gracile (assembly GCF_020103725.1). NCBI lineage: Bacteria > Pseudomonadati > Myxococcota > Myxococcia > Myxococcales > Archangiaceae > Hyalangium > Hyalangium gracile. Next base: position 93,056 of record NZ_JAHXBG010000010.1, read on the forward strand.
GGTTAGCCAATCCCCGCCATCACGTCCTGAAGGCAAGCCTGGCGCACGTCCCAGTGGTGCGCTTCGAACGAATCCACGCCACCAGCCGCTCGGGCTCGGGAAGGCCCTTCAGCCGCCGCCCCGGGCCGGCTCGAGGCACTACTTCTTCGGCGCGGGCGGCGTCGCCGGAGCCGCGGGCGCGGCGGGAGCCTTCGCCGTCACCGCCAGCCCCTTGTAGAGCATCTCCAGGTACACCGGCTCCTTGACGAAGGCGTTGCCCCACGTCTTGTACTTCTCCGGGAGCCCCTCGGCCTGCACCTGCTCCAGCGTCTTGCCCGCCTCTTTCTTGGAGCGCACCAGGGCCGTCGTCTCCTTCAGCATCGCCAGCGAGCGCTCCAGGTCCTCGCGCCCGGCCATCGGTCCATGGCCCGGGATGATCTTCACCCCCGCCGGCAGCGTCTGGAGGATCTTCTCCTGGTTGCGCATGTAGCCCTCCACCGTGCCGCCGTTCTCCATGTCGAAGAAGGGGAACGAGTCCACCACGAACTGATCGCCCGTGTGCAGCACGTTGGAGCTGGTGAAGTACACCGTCGTGTCCCCGTCCGTGTGCCCGGCCGGGTAGTGCGTCAGGCGGATCTCCTCGCCGTTGAAGAAGATGGACATGCTGGTGTCATAGGTGATGACGGGCAGGCCCTCCTTCGGCAGCGCCTTGATGTCCATGCCGAGGAGCTTCTGGTCCGACGCCAGGCGCGCGCGCACCGCGGCGTGCGACACGATGCGGCCCTCCTTGCCGAAGACGTTGTTGCCGCCCGTGTGGTCGAAGTGCCAGTGCGTGTTGAGCACGTACTGGATCTTCCCCTTGCTCAGCTTGTCGATGGCGGCGTTGATCTTCTGCGCCAGCGGAGCGAACTGGTCGTCGACGATGAGCACGCCGTCCGGCCCCACCGACACGGCGATGTTGCCGCCCTCTCCCATGAGCATGTGGACGTTGCCCGCGGCGGGCGACGCCTTGATCTGGGTCTTCGAGAAGTCCGGCTGCTGGGCCAGCGCGAGGGTCGGGGCCAGGGCCAGAGCGGCGACGAGAGCTTTCATGAGGGTAGAACTCCAGGAGGTGGAACGCTGCGGGAGCGGCACCTTAGCCGCTCCGTTCCGGCGGGGAAGCCGTTTCGCGCGCGCCGACCTCTCCAGGAGCTACCGGTTCCAGGGGCAGTCGACGACTTCCACGGTCCGCGTCACCGCGGGCGCCTCGTGGCCCGAGCCATCGCTCACGTCATACTGCAGCGTGTACGTGCCCTCGACCCAGCCGTTCACGTAGCCCGTCACCATCACCGACCCCGCCAGGTCGCCGTAGCACGTGTCCGTCGCCGTGACGCCCGGATCCACGAAGTTGCTGCCGCAAGGATAGATGATGGTCTCCTCGCCGTTGAGCGTCAGCGTGGGCGTGAGGGTGTCCAGGACGTTCACCGTGCGGACGGCGTCCGCCAGGTTCCAGTTGGCGTCCGTGGCGGCGTACTGGACGTAGTAGATGCCCACGGCGTTCGCCTGCGGGCCAGGGCCATACTCATCACTCCCCGAGTTGTACGTCACCACCGGGAGCGGGTTGCCCTCGCCGTCCGTGGCCGTGGCGCCCGGGTCGGCCCAGGCATCCACGCCGCACTCCAGCGTCATCTCCGCCTCCCCGTTGAGCGTCAGCGTCACCGCGCCGTCGAGGCTCTGCGCCTGCCGCGCCAGCGAGCCCTCCTGCTCCAGCGCCGCGCCTCCGCAGCCCATCAGGGACAGTCCCAGCGTACCGATCAGCACCTTCCAGCCTTCGTTGATGCGCAGAGCCATGGGTCTTCTCCTGGTCGTCGAATGTCTGAGGTGGGGGACCACGGGGGGCGGGCTTCGCTCGAACACCGCGTGAAGGTTCCCTCGGTGGCAGAAGGCATTTAACGACTTCCGAGACGAAACTTGGAGGTCCTAACGGGTCACAAAAACCGAGTATTCTCCAATGGTTGGACCCGCACACCCGGGATGGAAAACGAGGTAGTGACCCACCCCCCGTGGGTGCGAACCGACACCGCCAGCGTGGGTCCGTGGCGCGGCCTAAAGTCCCGCAAAGAGGGACAGGCGTACCTCCCAGGTTCCGGCCGGGCGGCCTCCTTCCAAGGCCGTGCGGGACAGGGGCCTCGATGCGGGAATGCGCGACTCCGCGCGTGCCCACGGCGGACGCGTTGCGACTTCGTGACGAGGGGTCCTGATCCGCCAGGGCGTGTCAGTACCGCCCCATCGTGCTTTTCCCGAGAAATCATTACGCTTCGGCCCCTCCCGCTTCGCCTCCCCTGCAGCCCTCGGAGCTCCGTATGCGCCGCACTGCTCTCGCCGTCGCCGCAGCCTTCGTGCTGGGCGCTCTCAGCCATGCCGCCTATGCGGCGAACCCGCCCAGGCTGGATGACGCGCTCGTCCACCTGCGCTACGCGCTCAATGCCTTGAAGCGCGCCGAGGTCGCCGGCAAGGCCAGCGCCCACCGCGACCAGGCCGTGCAGCTCACCGAGAAGGCCCTGGAAGAGGTGAATCAGGGCATCAAGGCCAGCGCCGCGAAGTGATCCACGGCGGGTGCCACTGGACCCCTTCCGCGGGGGGTCCAGAGAGGCCTCCGCTCTCGTCTTGTAGGAAAAACCTATTCGAGCAACTGGAACTTTCTGGGGGCGATAACCCCAGCATGGGGGAGGCCTTCCCGCCTCCCGCCCCGGTTCAGCCGGGTGCTCCAGTCCGCATGAGGTAACGCCCATGTCCGTCAACAGCGTCGGTGGTGGTGGTAGCGGCTCTTCCAACAACCGGGTCGACCGGGAGCGGGATGAGCCCAAGGCCCAGCCCAAGCCGAGGGATCCTCCCAAGACCCGCAAGAAGGAGGAGGCGACCCAGGCCCAGCAGTCGCAGGGCCGGACGCGGAACAGGGCGGCGTCCAACCAGGTGAAGCAGGAGGCGGACGGGTTCGAGACGAAGAAGGACAGCTCCTCCCGGCGCAACCAGCAGCAGGCGATGCTGGGCTCCACCACGGCGCCGGAGAAGACCGAGGCTCCCGCGGCTGCGCAGGCCGGCGCGCTGGAGAAGATCGGCCTGACCGCCGAGGACGTGGTGAAGGCCGGCACCAACGCCGCGCCGCACCTGGAGAAGGCCGCGCAGGCGGTGGTCCAGGGCCGGTACGAGGAGGCGCTCGGGCACCTGAAGGACGCGGCCACCTCCTCGCCGGAGATCGCCGAGAAGGCCGTCGTCGGGCTGGCGAAGAACCTGCCCGAGGGCGTGGCGAAGACGCTGCTCACGGACAAGGCGGTCGCCCACGAGCTGGTGAGCAACGGCGCGCTGCATGCTTCCGTCGGCAAGCTCCTCAAGAACCCCGGGGACCTGGGCGCCGTGCGCGAGCTGCTCGGCAATGCCGCGGCCCGGGATGCCACGCTCACCGCGCTGGGCAAGGACAAGGGTGTCCAGGCGCAGCTGCAGAAGATTGGCCTGACGCCGCAGGACCTGGTGCAGGCGGGCCAGGCCGCTCCGAGCCTCATCGACGCGTTCCAGAAGCTGCAGTCCGGTGACGTCAAGGGCGCGCTCACCGACTTCCAGAAGGCCGTGCAGTCCGCGCCGGACCTGGCCTCCAAGCTGGGCCAGAGGCTGCTGGACAAGGTCCCGGCGCAGATCAAGGACCAGTTCGCCAAGCTCGGCATCACGGCCGAGGCGCTGCAGAAGTCGGGCGCCGCCCTGCCCCACCTCTATGACGCGGCCGACGCGGCGGTGAAGGGGGACTGGCAGAAGGCGCTCGACAGCCTCAAGCAGGCCGGCGGAGCCGCGCCCGAGGTCGTCCAGCAGGCCATCAAGGGCCTCGCCGGTCAGCTCCCGGAGAAGCTCGGCGCCGTCAAGTCGCTGCTGACCAACGACGCCTTCGTGAAGGAGCTCGTCACCAACAAGGACCTGCACGCGCAGGTCGGCAAGCTCTTCGATGACTCCACTCGCCTGGAGGGCCTGCGCGGACTGCTGGGCAATGACACGGCTCGCAACGCCGCGCTCACCGCGCTGGGGAGCGATCCGGGCGTCAAGGCGCAGCTCGAGAAGATCGGCCTGACGCCGCAGGATCTCGTCCAGGCCGGCAAGGCGGCCCCGAAGCTGTGGGACGCGTTCGACAAGCTGCAGGCCGGAGATGTGAAGGGCGCGCTCACCGACTTCCAGAAGGCGGTGGAGACTTCGCCCGAGCTGGCCACCAAGCTGGGCCAGAAGCTGCTGGACAAGGTGCCCCAGCAGATCAAGGACCAGTTCGCCAAGCTGGGCATCACTCCCGAGGCGCTCCAGAAGGCCGGCCCGGCCCTGCCCAAGCTCTACGAGGCCGCTGACGCCGCCGTGAAGGGCGACTGGAAGGCCGCCTACTCCGCCATCAAGGACGCCGCGGCCGCCGCTCCGGAGCTCGCGACGCAGGCTCTCAAGGGCCTGGCCAACCAGCTGCCCGATTCGCTGGGCGCCGCCAAGTCGCTGCTCACCAACGACGCGTTCCTCAAGGAGCTCGTCACCAACAAGGGACTCCAGGGCTCGCTGGAGAAGCTCATCGGTGGTGACACCAGCGGCCTCAAGGAGCTGCTCACCAACGACAAGGCCCGCGACGCCGCTCTCACCGCCATCAGCAACGACCCGGGCGTCAAGGCCCAGCTCGAGAAGATCGGCCTGACGCCGCAGGATCTCGTCTCCGCTGGCAAGGCCGCTCCGAAGATCCTGGAGGCCTTCGAGAAGCTGCAGGCCGGAGACGTGAAGGGCGCGCTCACCGACTTCCAGAAGGCGGTGGAGACCTCGCCCGAGCTGGCCACCAAGCTGGGCCAGAAGCTGCTGGACAAGGTGCCCCAGCAGATCAAGGACCAGTTCGCCAAGCTGGGCATCACCCCCGAGGCGCTCCAGAAGGCCGGCCCGGCCCTGCCCAAGCTCTACGAGGCCGCTGACGCCATCGTGAAGGGCGACTGGAAGGCTGCCTACTCCGCCATCAAGGACGCCGCGGCCGCCGCTCCGGATCTCGCGACGCAGGCGCTCAAGGGTCTGGCCAACCAGCTCCCGGACAACCTCGGCGTCGTCAAGTCGCTGCTCACCAACGACGCGTTCCTCAAGGAGCTCGTCACCAACAAGGGGCTCCAGGGCTCCATCGAGAAGCTCGTCGGCGGCGACGCCAGCGGCATCCGCGAGCTGCTCAACAACGACAAGGCCCGCGACGCCGCCCTCACCGCCATCGGCCAGGACAAGGGCATCCAGGAGAAGCTGGCCAAGATCGGCCTCACCCCGGAGGACCTCGTCGAGGCCGGCAAGGCCGCACCGAAGCTCCTCGAGGCCTTCGAGCAGCTCGCCGCTGGCAACATCAAGGAGGGCCTGCTCAAGGCGCAGGAGGCCGTCGAGGCCGCCCCGGAGCTGGCCGCCAAGCTCGGCCAGAAGCTGGTGGACGTCCTGCCCGCCGAGGTGAAGCAGCAGTTCGCCAGGCTCGGCATCACCGAGGACGCCCTGCGCACCGCCGGCCCGGCGCTGCCCCACCTCTATGACGCCGCGCAGGCCGTCTCCACCGGCAACTGGAAGGGCGCGCTCGACGCCGTGCGCGAGGCCGCCATCGCCGCGCCGGACCTGGCGACCCAGGCGCTCAAGGGTCTGGCCAGCCAGCTCCCGGAGAACCTCGGCGCCGCCAAGACGCTGCTCACCAACGACGCGTTCCTCAAGGAGCTCGTCTCCAACAGGGACCTCCACACCCAGGTCGGCAAGCTCTTCAACGAGTCAACCCGCATGGAGGGCCTCCGCGGGCTGCTCGGCAATGACAAGGCCCGCGACGCCGCCCTCACCGCCATCAGCGGCGATCCGGGCGTCACGGCGGCGCTCGAGAAGATCGGCCTGGCCCCCGCCGACCTCGTCGAGGCCGGCAAGGCCGCCCCGCACCTGTTCGACGCGATGAAGGCCTTCGGCGACGGCAACATCGAGGCTGGCGTCACCGCCCTGGGCAAGGCCGCCGAGGCTGCCCCCAGCCTCCTGGACAAGCTCGGCCAGAAGATCATCTCCAAGCTGCCCGAGGGCGTGCGCAACGCCATCAACAGCCTGGGCCTGACGCCGTCCGAGCTCACCCAGGCCGCCAAGGCCCTGCCGGACCTCATCCGCGCCGGTCAGGCCATCGCCGCCAATGATCCGCAGGCGGCGCTGCTCAGCCTCAAGAACGCGGCCGGGAAGATCCCCTCCGCCATCGTCGAGAAGACCATCACCGGCATGGCGTCGAAGCTGCCGGATACGGGCTTCTCCGGCATGGCCCGGTCGCTGCTCACCGACCCCGCCTTCGTCAAGGAGCTGGTCAACAACAAGGACCTGCACGCCTCCTTCGACAAGATGATGAAGGGCGACTTCATCACCGGCCTCAAGGAGATGCTCGGCAACTCCGCCGTCAACACCGCCGCCGCCAATGCCCTGGCCTCCAACAAGGAGATCATGGCCAAGCTCGAGCCGTTCGGCATCAAGAGCGGTGCCGACATCGTGGCGCTGGGCGGCGCGGTGTTCGACGTGATGGATGCCGCCAAGAGCCTGGCGAGCAATCCTCCCAACGTGCAGGCCGCGCTGCAGTCCCTGGCCAAGGCGGCCGGTGGCCTGTCTCCGGACCTCCGGGCCCGCATGGTGGGCGCGTTCGCCGACAAGGTGGGCCTGCCCTCCTGGGCCAAGGACACCCTGGTCGCCGCGGCCGGCCTCATCGGCAACGAGGCCGTGGGCAAGTCCCTGGGCGAGGCCTTCGACGCCCTCAAGCGCGGAGACGTGGCGGGCTTCGCCGCCGGCATCGCGCGCACGGGCACCACCATTGCCCAGACGGCCCCCGAGGTGGCCAAGGCGTTCCTCAACAGCCTGTCGAAGATCCCCGGCAGCATCGGCAAGCTGTTCGCGGATCCGCAGCTCAACGCGGCCATGGTGGACACGGGCGCGGCGGCCAACATGTTCAGCGCGTTCGAGAAGGTCGCGCGCGGAGACATCGGCGGGGCGCTCAACGAGATCGCCTCGGCGGCCGGCAGCCTGCTCGGTCAGGCCCCCCACTTCGAGGTGGCGGGCGTGGAGCTGCCCTTCGGCCAGGCGGGCATCGAGAACTTCACCCGGCTGTTCGGCCGCTTCGTCGACGCGCTCCCGGACAAGGTCAAGGCGCGCATCACCCAGAAGGCCGCGGAGTTCGCCGCCAAGGCGGGCTTCCAGTCGGTGCCCATCATCGGCAACGTCATCAGCGGCATCAGCGCCATCGGCAGCGTGAAGGATCTGGTGGACGCCCTGGGCGAGAACCCGAAGGATCCCGTCAAGGTCGCCCTGGCCGCCGGTCAGGTCGGGCTGGACGTGGCGGGCATGGTGCCGGGCCTCAACTCCATCACCGGCCCGCTCAAGATTGTCCTGGGCACCGCCACCGTCATCAAGGGAGCGTCGGACCTCATCGGCGACCTGCAGGAGTTCCAGCAGGGCCTGCTGGGAAGCTAGTCCTCGCTCGGAGCCGTCCGGGTGGCCTCGCACGGGGCCACCCGGCTCGCGGGGGCTCACATCACGTGGGAATCCTCTCTCATCCCGGAGAGGGACAGCGCCTTCTGGCGCAGCTCGCGGCCGTCGAAGGGCTTCCGCAGCTCCGACAGCAGCGGCGACTCGCCGAACTCCTGGAGGATCTCTCCCCACGAGTAGTCCGAGTACGCCGAGCACAGCACCACCGGCAGCGAAGGGTCCACTTCGCGCAGGTGCCGGAGCGTCTCGACGCCGTTCCAGCCCGGCGGCATCCGGTAGTCGAGGATGACGAGCGAGTAGGGGCGGCCCTGCTCGAGGGCTCGTTCCACCTTGGCCACCCCTTCCTTGCCCTGGAAGGCCGAGTCCACCTCGAACCCCTGCTCGGCGGCGCTCTCCTTCACGGGAGCCGTCCCCAGGAGTTCTTCCTCCATGAGGGCGAGCCGATCCCAGTTCGCGCTCCGCGGCGGGCAGAGCACCCGGCGGAAGTCCCGATGGATGGCCTCGGAGTCATCGATGATGAGGATGCGCTTCGTGTTTTCACTCGTCATGTAGAGAGAACCTGAGTGCCCAGCCCCGAAACACGTTTTATCGCTGTAACGCGTATTGTAGCTCTTTTTCGCCGCGCATTCCTGGAACAAGCCCGCCGGTACGCGAGCATTTCCTGCTCTGCGAAACAGGCTTCGTCCCTGCATACATTTTCTTGTTTCTCGTAACAGGCGTTGCCGCAGCAGGTCAGGCCCCCTTCCTGGCAGGCCCATCCTGGCGGTGCGCTGGGCTTCCCTCGCGTAGCGCCGGGGCTCAGCCCAGCTTGCGGATGAAGGCCGCGGCCAGCTCGGCCTTCCTCGCGTCGGACTCGGCCGTGGGCAGCACGAGGATGCGCTCGGGCGGCAGGTACTTGCGCGCCCGCTCCTGCATCTGCTGGCTGTACTTCGCCACGTAGTCGTCCACGTCCTTCTGCTTCATGCCCGCGGCCAGGCCCTGCTTCTTCTGGGCCTCCAGGCCGGAGAAGTCCAGCACGCAGCCATCCGCCTGGCCCAGGTAGAGCAGCCAGCTGTTGCTGAACAGGCCGAGGCGAGGCGCGCTGCCCGCCAGCTTCTCCAGCGCCGCCTTGTAGAAGGGCGCCAGGCTCGCGTTCTCTCCCAGGGGGATGTTGGAGAGCAGCAGCTTCTGCGCCTCCGGGTTCTTGGAGAGCTCGGTGGCGATGGGGCCGTTGTCCACGAACGTCAGCTTCGCGGACGCACAGGCCTGGGCCACCCAGGGCGCGGGCTCTCCGGGCTCGTTGGAGAACACAATGACGAAGCGCTTCATCTCGGAACTCCCAGCGAAGGACCGCGCGCCATCATAGCCCTCCTCCGGCTCCTCCGGGGCACCGCGAGCAGCATGAAGGCTCAGTGCGTCGGGGGGGCGTAGGAGACCTGAGTCACCGTGTACTCCATGGCGCCACGTGGGCGCTCGACCTGCACGGACTCGCCCACCTCCTTGCCGAGCAGTGCCCTGGCCAGGGGAGACTCCACGCTCAGCCGGCCCGCCTTCACGTCCGCCTCGTCCGGGCCGACGATGCGGTACGTCACCTCCGCGCCCTCCTCGTCCTCCAGGGTGACCCAGGCGCCGAAGAAGACGCGCCCCTCTTGGGAGGCCTCGGGCTCCACCACGCGCACCTGCTCCAGCGTCGCCGCGACTTGCTGGGCCCGCCGCTCCCGCTCGCGCCTGCGCACGCCCGCCTCCAGCCCCGTCTGCCCCTCGGACACAGGCTCCGGGCCGAGCAGCGAGGCCAGCTCCTCCTGGAGTGTCCGATAGCCCTCGGGAGTGATGTAGCGCTTCTCTGCCTGGCTGCTGCGCGGCCGTACGGGCACCAGCCCCTCGTCGCCTGCGCTGTCCTCCTTGGTGAACGCCTTGGACATGCCAGCCTCCCGGGACCTCAGGACTCGCACGGTCGGGCCCCACCTGGAATCTGGAGCACTTGCACCCTGTCCGCCAGCGCCGACGGGAAACTTGCCGCCCGGGAGGGGGGTGGCAGGCTGACGGGCATGCACCTCCCGCGCGCCCTCCCACGGCATGCCCACCGCCTCACCGTGCGCCTGCGTGGAATGCTCCCCGTGTACACCCGAGACGTGTCGGCCCAGGGCTTCCAGGCCGAGATGCTCCAGCCGATGAAGCCGGGCACCCCGGTGCGCGGCACCCTCTCGCTGGAGGAGACGGAGTTCCCCTTCGAGGGCGAGGTGGTGTGGATGCGGCAGCACGCCGGGGAGCGGGTGCGCGGGCGCTACGGCGTGCGCTTCACCTCGCTGCCGGAGGCCTTCGCGCGGCGTCTGGCGGAGTACAGGAGACGACAGGGCCGGCGCATCGTGCGCTGGTACCGCTGAGGTTCCCGCCCCCGTCCACTGGCGCCAGGGCTAAGGTGCGCTCCTCCTGCCACTCACGAGGGGTATGCACATGACAGAGTCCACGAAGCTGACGGGAACCGATGGCAAGGAAGTGCCGGGCTACCTGAGCGAGCCGCCCGGCGGCGCGAAGGGCGCGGTGATGCTCATCCACGAGTGGTGGGGCCTCAACGCGCACATCCGCGGCGTGGCGGATCGGCTGGCGCGCGAGGGCTTCACCGTCTTCGCGGCGGACCTCTACGGGGGCAAGGTGGCCACGGACGAGGCCACCGCCGAGAAGTACATGAACACAATGGACTGGAAGCACGCCGGGGACGTGCTGAAGCGCGGGACCGAGGCGCTGCTCCAGCGCAAGTCGGGCACCCGGGTGGCGGTGATGGGCTTCTGCATGGGCGGCGCGGTGTCGCTCGCGACGGCGGCGAATGAGCCGCGGATCACCGCCTGCGTGCCCTTCTACGGCATCCCCGGCGAGGACAAGGCGGACCTCACGAAGCTGCGCGCGTCGGTGCTGGGCCACTTCGCCAGGCAGGACAACTGGTGCTCGCCGGACAGGGTGGACGCGCTGGAGAAGAAGCTGAAGGGCGCCAACGTCCCTACCGAGCTCCACCGCTACGAGGCGCAGCACGCCTTCTTCAACGACACGCGCCCCGCCGTGTACTCGAAGCCTGACGCCGAGCTGGCGTGGAAGCGCACGGTGGACTTCCTCCACGCGAAGCTGGGCTGACGGTGGACGGGCCGCGGAGGCCCGCGGCTCACTGGGGCTTCGGGCTCGGCGGAGCCACGGGCGGCGTCTCGGGGGCCGTCATGCTGCCGGGCGCCACCGAGCCCGTGGAGTTCGTCTCCTCGGGCGCCCCGGAGTCCTCGGCGGCGGGAGCCTGGGGCGCGGGAGCCTCCGTCGGACGGCGGACCTGGAACTGGTAGGCCTTCACGCCCTTGGGCAGCACCACCTCCACCAGCGGGTTCTCCTCGAGCAGCGCCTGGGAGACGGCCACGGAGATGCCGCCCGCCTCATCGCTGGTGGTCGCCAGGCGCACGCGGCCCGTGCCCGCGAACACCTTGGCGCCCTTGATGGGCTGCCCCGTCGTGGGGTCCACCATGCGCATCATCAGCGTCTGCCCGTCGGTGGCCTGCTGCGAGGAACCCTCCGGCTGCACCATGTCCTTGTAGTGCGGACGAAGCGCGCAGGCGGACAGCAGACCGAGGGCGAGAAGGGCAACGCTCAACGAGGCACGGCGAAGGCTCATGGGGTTTCCATCCAGAAGGTGAAGTATCGGTATGGCAGGGCGAGGCAGCATAGTCAGCTCTCCTCGTCACGTCCCTCCCCGTCGTGCACTCCGGGAAGAGCGGGGCTCGGACTCACCGTGCCACCCAGCCCCCTTCGCGGCCATTCCCGGCGGTCCGCAACCCGCATGCCCCCCGAGCCGCCGCCCCCTCCTGCCGCACGCGGGATGACGTCACATCTTCAACGACACGCACGAACCCCGGAGGCCTGCATGTCTGACACTCCTGTCATCCCTCCTGAAAAGGACAAGACTCCCGGCACCTACGTCACCGAACCTCCACTCCACGTGGAGTACGCCACGCTGCCCCCGGACGTCACCCTCAAGCCAGCGGAGATCGCGCTCAAGCACCACATCTTCGTGGTGAGCGTGGCGGTGATGGTCCTCACCAGCCTCATCACCTTCTTCCTCCCGTTCTTCAACGGGCTGCTCGGAGGCGCGCTCGGTGGCTATCACGCGGGGCGGATGAAGCGCGCGCTCGCGGCGGGCGTGGTCAGCTCGGTGGCCGTGCCGGCCGTGATCGCCTTCCTCTCCGTCATGAGCGAGCAGCCGGGGCTGCACTTCCTGATGGGGCTGACCTTCCAGGAGTGGCTCATCGCGCACGTCGCCGGCACGCTCATCGGCGCCGCGGGCGGAGCCTTCTCCCGGCCGCGCATCACCGACCGTGAGCTGTATGGCCGGCGCTTCGCCTGACGTCAGCTCGGCTCGCCCCCAAGGGAGAGGCGGCACGCCTGGGGGCTCTCGATGAGGGCTCCCTCCACTCAGCGGCTTTCCTGATGGCTCTCATCGGTCGAGCTTCCACTGCTGGAAAAGCGACACGTTGAGCCAAGGATTCGGCGGATAAGCCGCCGGCGCACGGCGCCGTGCGCCAGATGCAGTGGCATCTCCAGAGCCTGTTCGCTACGAAGGGTACGCTCGTCTCCTCACCGACACATCTCGATGCTCTCCAGGGTTCACGCTCTCCAGGAAGACCACTCCCGGTTGCGGGCGCTGCTTCGCAACTGCGAGGGTGCCAGCCCACGCGATTTCGAGAACACCCTCCGCCGCCTGGAGGAGATCCTCGTCCCGCACCACAAGGCCAAGCTGGCGCTCTACGAGGACTCCGTCCGTGCCTACCAGCAGGCGGGCGACAAGATGAACGTCTCGGTCCTCAGCATCTTCCGGACCAACATGAACGTGACGGCCATGGCCATCCTGGGCTTCCTGCGCGCGCCGGACCCGGAGCCCGAGCGGGCCCGGCAGCGCTTCCAGACGGTGGCCTCGACGCTGCGCTCCATGCTCGACACCGAGGAGAGGGTCGTCTTCCCGCTGTGCTCACGCTGCACCCAGCCCGCGGGAGCGCTGCGATGAGCGATAAGCTCCCCACGGACCTGTCCTCGCTGGATGACCGCTCGCGGCTGAACACCTTCGAGGGAGCGCTGCTCGACCGGGCGCCGGACCCGGAGCTGGAGCGGCTGGTGACCCGAGCGGTGGAGCTGAGCGGCTTCCCCATCGCGCTGGTGAGCCTGGTGGTGGATCAGATCCAGTTCTTCCGAGCCCACGTAGGGCTGCCGCCGGACCTCACGGCCTCGCTCGCCACCGATCGCTGCACCTCGTTCTGCCAGTTCGTGGTGGCGGGGGACTCGCCGCTGCGCGTCGAGGACGCCACGCGGGAACCGGCGCTGCCGACGGATCTGGTGGAGCGCTACGGCATCCGCGCGTACGTGGGCTTTCCGCTGCGCGTGAAGGGCAAGACGGTGGGCTCGTTCTGCGTCATCGACGTGAAGCCCGGACGGCTGGGGCCGGAGCAGCTCGAGGAGCTCTCCGAGCTGGCCCAGGCCGCGAGCGCCCGGCTGGAGTCGCTCGCCGGCAGGTGGGCGCCGCCCAGGGACGCGCGCGAGGAGCAGTCCCACAAGGCCTGGATGGCGGTGGCGGAGTCCCAGTCCCTCGTGAGCCTGAGCGAGCAGTTCGCCTCGGGCCGGCTCAGCTTCGAGGAGTTCCAGCGAGGGCTCGGCGCGCTGGCCACGCTCGCCGGAGCGCTGGAGCCCAAGCGCTGAGCGCCCGCCGTCAGTCGAAGTGGAAGTAGGCGGCGAAGTCCGGAGTGCCCTTGCGGCGCTTGCCGCCAAGCTCCACCTGCGGCGGGTAGTTGGCCAGGATGCTCGCGGTGTCCGGCTCGTCCCGGAAGCCGAGCGGCACGGGCAGGTGCTCGCGGATGCCGGGCAGCCCGGCGACCTCTCCCAGGAAGCGCGGCAGGGTGCGCGGGTCCACCAGCTGGCCCGCGATGAGGTCCAGCTTCGGCGCCTCGGCGATGGCGTCGATCAGCGCGTCCCGCTCCGCGCCCTCCAGCCGGTAGGCCTTGAAGACGCGCTGCAGCGACAGGCCCACGGCGAACGCGGTGAGCGTCAGGTGCACGGGGTTGGTGCCCAGATGATCGTCCCCGTAGGCGCGCCACACGAAGCCGCTGGCGCTCTGCACCCACAGGCCGTGGACGTTCTCCTCGTCATGCATCTTCCGGGTGGGCAGCGCGCCGGACAGGCCCACCAGCCCGTCTCTCGGCACGCGCAGGTGACCGGAGGCGAAGGCGTCGGTGAGGAAGTGGTCGGCGAAGGCGTTGCGCACCAGCGCGGCGTCCAGGTCCCTGTCGAGCGCCAGCATCAGCGCCTCCGCGTGGTGGCGGGCGTAGCGGGCCCAGTTCCTCGGCGAGAAGTGGTCCTGGTTCTCGTTGGCGAGCATCGCGTAGTCGAACCAGCCGCGGTGCGTATTGAGGAGGAAGGTGCCCTCGTCCTGGGGCGTGACGCCGCGGATGGCGTCGGCCACGGCGGGGGTCAGCTCCGCGGTCAGCTCCTCCGGCGTGGAGTAGTAGTCGCCCGCGAGCGCCACCACCTCGCCATAGGTGAGGGTGAGCCCGGAGCGGATCTCCAGCTCCGTGAAGGGGCGGTAGCGGGCCAGCAGCCCCTCGAGCTGATCCTGGAAGGGCTGGCGCCAGGCGGGGTCCGCGCTGGCCACGGAGAGGGCGGAGCGCTCCAGCACGGCGTCTGGCACGGGGTTCGGGTTCGCCACGCGCAGCAGGACGTGCGTCTGCGCGGCGGTGTTCCGGGTGAAGACATTCTCGCCGGCCAGCATGCGCACGAGCTGCTCCGCGCTGGCGCGGTGCTCGGCGGTGCCGAAGTAGTCCGGCCGCACGGTGGCCACGGGCCGCTTCGCCGTCTCCTTGCGCAGGGCGGCCAGCCGCTGGCGCTCCCTGTCCGCGAGGTTCGGCCCCGGCCCATCTCCCCTCCCTATCTTGTCCTCCCTGGGAGGCGCGGGCTCCAGGGACATGACGGCCCGGTAGCCCTCGCGCGCGATCATCCCTTTGAGCGCGGAGGCCTCCGCCGAGCGCGCCTGGGCGGCCGGGGACAGCTTGGACTCACGGCTCCCGAAGGACAGCGGGGTGCCCGTGGGCGAGGCCACCGCGGGAGGGAGGATGGGCTCTTGGGCGGGCGGGGCTGGAGCCTTGGGAGCCCTCGACGAAGCCTTGGGCGTCTTCTGCTTGGGCCGAGCCGTCCTGGTCGTCCCGGACCTGGCCTGCTTCGTCGCCTTCGCCTTCGCCTTCGCCTTCGTCTTCGCGGTGCCACCGCCCGTGCCTCGTCGAGGCTTGCGTGCACTCATGGGAGTCCTCCGTCGATGCCTTGCAGGCGCACGCCGAGCCGGATGCCGGCCAGCAGGTGCGCGGGGCGCCCTGGAACGAGGTACGCCACCTGAAGCGTGCTGCCCACGCGGGGAGCGCCCCGGCGCGTCGGAGAGAGGTTCTCCCGCGCATAGGCGCACTGGGCCAGGAACACGCAGTAGTCCACCGCCGCCTGCAGGGAGAAGTGCTCCGAGAGGGGCTCCTGCGCCGACGAGAAGAACGCCGAGCGCAGCACGCGACGGGCATAGCGCCGGGCCAGCTGGCGCGCGTCCTCGTTGGAGAGGGACTCGGCGCGCGTCCCCGTGCGCCGCGCCTCCTGGGCGAGCTGCTCCAGCAGCCCGGGTGGCCCCTCCGGCTCGTCCGTGCCGGCCAGCAGCACCGCCAGCCGCTCGGGCAGCGCCGGATCGAACCCCTCCACGAAGCGCGCCACGGCCTCGGTGACGCCCGCGTAGTGGACACCGAAGGCGTGCCGCACCGGGCCTCCCTCCTCCTCGGTGTGGAGCACGGGCGTGGGCGTGGTGGGGATGTTCGGATCCACGCTCCACTGGATGGACCAGAGCGTGGGAGGGTCCACGCCCTCCTTCGGCGGAGGCGCGAAGCCTCCGAGGATGAGGTGGAAGGGCCGAGGCAGCGCGCCCAGCCGGCGCAGCGCCTGCTCCTCCATGGCCGCGTGCAGCCGCCGCGCGTAGTCGCCCACGGACTCGCCCGGACGCAGGGGCGAGTGATCATCGAAGGCGCGCAACGAGGTGGCCACCGTGCCGCCACCAATGGAGCCCACGCCGTTGAACATGGCCAGCAGCTGGCCTCCGGAGAGCGGCACCAGCTTCTCCACGTTGGCCATGTTGGAGAGGAAGCGCTCCTGGCCGCGCGCATCCACCTCCATCACCGTCGCCAGGCCGTCCGTGGCGAACACGAGCGCGTCCGGCGTCTTGAAGGCGATGTCGATCGTCATGGCGCGCACCCAGCATACAAGGAGGGCGGCACCGCACCCGGCCGCGGAAAAGACAACGCGCGCCAGGCACCGTGAGTACCTGGCACGCGTTTGGGACAACAGACCTCTGGTGGCCCTCCCCCCCTACGGGCCGGGCAGAAGTTTCTCGCTAGAGACCAATTAGTTTCCATGCGGGAAACCCCGTAGGTCAGATGGCAGGGGTATTTTGTGCTCCGACATCCGGATGTCACCGACCCACGCTATACTGGGAAATCGTGATTCCACTTGATTCCATGGACAAGGCCTTCCTGGCGGACCTCCAGGTGCGGCTGGACACCGTCGAGCCGGGAGCGGACGTACTGCACCCGCTGATGGACACCCTCCGGGACGGGCTGCGCGCGGAGCGGGCGGTGGCCTACGGCGTGGAGCTGGCTCCGGACCACTACGCGGCCAGCTTCTGTCACGGCTCGGGCTTCTCCCAGAGCGCCGGAGAGCTGCTGACCACGCTGAACGCCTTCCTGTACCAGCAACCCAACCCATGGGGTTATTTTGACCCGGCGCGGCCGGCTCCGGCGCAGCGGAACCGGGCGTTGCACTTCCGCCCACACGCCGAGACGGAGGCGCCGACGCCGCTGCACGACACCGGGACGGGGGCCTGGCGGAGGCTGGGGATAAGCCCGACGGAGCAGGCGCAGGTGCGAGAACGTGTGCACGAGGGCGCGATGACGCTCTACCGCCAGCTTCGGATGGAGCACATGTTCCAGCTCCGGGCGCTGGTGTGCGAGGGGCCCGCCCTGCTGGCGTGGGTGGGCGTGCTGCGCTCCGAGCCGTTCACGCCCCGGGAGCAGCGGCTGCTGCAGGAGCTGGTGCCGCCCCTGCAGCGGCGGCTGGAGCTGGAGACGCGGCTGCGAGAGGCGGGGCTGCTGGGCTCGGCGCTGGAGGCGGCGCTGGAGGCGCTCGGGCAGCCGGCCTATGTGGTGTCCACCACGGGGCGGGTGGCGTACGCCAACAGCGCGGGCCGGGCGCGGATGGAGCGTGTTGCCCAGGCGCTGGTGGACACGGTGCGGAGGCATGCGCAGGGCGAGCCGCCGCCGCCGGGGACGACCATCACCTCGCTGCAGGTCCGAGGGGTGTGCCCGCACTACCTGGTGGTGGACCGGAGCGTGGAGGCGCAGGCCAGCGCCCGGGTCCACATGCAGGCCACGCGCTGGGGGCTCACCGGGCGCGAGTCCGAGGTGCTCGAGCACATCATCCAGGGCACGAGCAACAAGGTCATCGCGGCGAGGCTGGGCTGCGCGGAGCGCACGGTGGAGGTGCACGTCACGCACGTGTTGAGCAAGGCCGAGGTGGAGAGCCGCTCGGCGCTGATCGCCAAGTTCTTCCAGGCCTCCTGAGCGCCGCCCGGGCGCCCGGAACATGCCGGGGGAAGGGCTCATGTTTAGGATGTGGGTGTGACTTCTCCCCGCATCCAGGCTGCCCTGGACAATGCCGCCTCCTGCGCGGCGCGTGCCCCCCACTCCGCGGCTCCCGAGGCCTCTCCACCCGAGCGGCGCATCCGGGTCGCCATCGGCGATCCCCAGGCGGACATCACCCGCTTCCTGGCCCTCCTGGACCGACATGGCCTGCTGACGGAGAGCGGGTGGCTGGCGCCCGACGCGCAGCTCGTCTCGGTGGGGGACCACTTCGACTGGGGCAAGGCGCACGAGCGGGAGGCCGTGGCCCGGAGCGCGCTGCGGCTCGTGGCGTGGCTGGCGGCGCACCCGGCCGACCAGGTCGTCATCCTGGCGGGGAACCATGATCTCGGGCGCGTGGGAGAGCTGGCGGACTTCACGGACGCCACCTTCGCCGGCGCCCAGGCGGAGGCGGACGGCATCTACGCCGGAGACGACACCGATGAGGCGCGGGAGCGAGCCTTCCTCGAGCGCTTCCCGCAGACGCCCACGGTGGAGCTGATCGCCCGGGACTTCAGCGCGTTCCGCGAGGAGCAGCGCACGTGGGTGACCCACCTGCTCCGGGAGCGCCGCCTGCGCGCGGCGTACGCGGCGGGGCCGGACCTGCTCGTCCTGCACGGGGGAGTGACGCGAGAGGACCTGGGAGTTGCCGGCGTGCCCGAGGCGCAACACGCGGATGCCCGGGTGGTGGCGGACGCGCTCAACCGGGCGCTGGATGCGGCGGTGGACGCGTGGAAGGGAGGCCGGTTCATCGTGCCGGGGCTGCACCAGTCGGGCAGCGCGGACTACGGCGAGGGCCGAGGCATCTTCTATCACCGCCCGAGCCTCCGCCCGGACGAAGCCGAGCGCACGCGCGTCACGCCGCGTCGCCGCTTTGATCCCCGACGCCTGCCAGCCGGGCTGACGCAGGTGGTGGGACACACGCGGGACAAGCGCAGCCGGGAGCTGCTGTGCCTGCCTGGAGAGGTGCGGGATGGAGTGCTGCGCCACCTCGCGACGGACGGCGAGCGCGTGGACTACGCGCACGGCACTCCCAAGGGGACGCGCCCTGGAGAGGCCGTGCTCATCTTCACCGATGGCGGGATGCGCGAGTCGCCGCTCGACGCCTACGAGCTGTTCGACCTCGACACGCGCACCGCCGCCCGGCCGCGCTAACCCGTTTCAGGGAAGTCCGGCTTGTGTCGACGCACCACCCACTTCGCCGACAGCTGCCGGCGCCCGTGTCGGTCGAGAGCGCCAGCAACTGGTATGCTTGTCATACCAGTTCGCAGCAACTCGGGCCGACAGGGCTGGACCCGGTCCCTGCGGAGGGGGGGCGCCAACATGCGTCCCACTTCGAGCCGGCACCTCCGGGCTACTTCGCCTTCAGCTCCGCGAGCTTCTTCTCGAGGGACTCGAGCTGGCGCCTGGACACCTGCGCCTCGGAGAGGGACTTCGCGTGGGCGATGGCCTCCTCCAGCGTCTTCACGGCGGCATCCTTCTCACCTCGGGCGACCTGGATGGCCGACCGGTCGGAGAGGACCCGCAGCCGTCGAGCTCCCTGCACCTTCGCCAGGGCCCGCCCGTTCGCGGCGAGCGCGTCATCCAGCCGCCCCAGCATCCGGTAGAGGTTGGCGAGCCGAGCCGGCGGGTTGTAGTCACCGGGCAGGTCCTTCTCGCTCTGCTCGATGGCCGGGACGACGCGCATGGGGTCGTTCAGGATCATCGCCGCGGACATGCGGTGCGAGTCGAACACGGTGCGCGCCTCGGGGTTGGGGGCCTTGGCGGCCTCGCCCTCGAGGAACGTGAGCCACTCGGTGGCCAGTGCCTTGCTGCCCGCCTCGTCCCCCAGCTCCGAGCGGCCTTCCACCATGGCCTCATAGAGGCCAGAGCGGTCATCCGCGGGCATCTCGATGGGAGGAGGCGCCAGCACCTCGCGTCCCCTGGCATCGAGCGCGCTCAGCAGCTCCTTGCGCTGGGGATGGTCCGCGGGAACCGAGGCCGCGCAGCCGATGGCCATGGTCACGGCGTTCGCCATCGAAGGGGAGCGGGGCACGCGAGGCAGCTCCTCGAGGGCCTTGCGAGCACACGTCTCGTACTGCTTCGCTCCCCAGAGGGCGACGAGCAGCGACTCGAGCGTGCGGCCTCGGCGGGACCAGTCGGCGGGAGCCTCGGCGAGCGCCTGGGCAAAAGCCTGGGCGGCCTCGGCGGGCTTATTGGCACCGTAGAGGGCATCGCCGCGCGCCAGGGCCCCTTCCGCGCCCTGAGCCTCACCGCGATAGGCAAGCTCTCCATCCTCGAAGAGCTTCTCGAGCTGCACCACGGTGGCGCTGCCGGCGAAGCGCACGAGGGCCTTCTCCTCCCTCGGATCGATGACGAAGAGGGTGGGCCAGTTCTCGACGGGGTACTTCTCCTGGAAGACAGCGTTCTGGGGCAGGTCGGTGTTGATCTCGAGCCAGACGAACCGTCCGGCGTGCCGCGCGAGCGCCTTGTCAGTGAAGACGTAGGCTCGCATCGAGCGGCAGGTGTGTCACCACGGGGCCCAGGTATCGACGAAGAGGGGTACCCCCTTCGACTTCGCCTCCGCGAGTGCGCGGGAGTAGTCGTCCTCGATGAACGGCAGGGGGGCTCCCTGATGGACGGCGGCCGGCGACTCGGGCGCGCTGGTGCGCGACGCGGTGCAGGCCAGGAGCCCCACGACGAAGAGGCTGGCAACGTGGGTACGCATGAGGGGGACCATAACGCCATCCCCCGGCTCTGTCCCCTACGGACAGGTGGGCGCGGAAGGACTGGGCGCGGCCCCCGGCGCGTGGTGTTCTCCGGCTGTCGAATGATTGCCCTGCCCGCGCTGCGCGCCGCCCTGGAGTCCGCCCTCGCCGCCCTTCCCCCACCCGAGCGCTTTTCTCGGAGTGAGGACGCGGACACCGCGCGCCGCCTCGGCGAGCGCCTGCGGAGGGATCTGCTGCCCCGGCTGGGCGGAGACGCGCCGCTGCTGCTGGTGGCCATCGCGGGGCCCAACA
Source organism: Hyalangium gracile (assembly GCF_020103725.1). Lineage (NCBI taxonomy): Bacteria > Pseudomonadati > Myxococcota > Myxococcia > Myxococcales > Archangiaceae > Hyalangium > Hyalangium gracile. The sequence continues at coordinate 113,214 of NZ_JAHXBG010000010.1, forward strand.
ACGTGGGCAAGTCCACGCTCTTCAACTCGCTGGTGGGCGCGGCGCTGTCCCCCGCCCGTCCCGAGGGAGGCCTCACCAAGCAGTGCCTCGCCGCCGCGCACCCGGAGACGTGGACGGGCGAGCTGAAGGACTTCCTCACGCGCCGCTATGACGTCGTCCCGGTGCCCTCGGGCACGGACGCGCCGGTGGACCAGCCGGGCCCCGCGGGGCGGCTCTACCTCGCGCTGGCGGAGGCGGTGCCTCGGGGCCTGCTGGTGATGGACACGCCGGACTTCGACAGCGTGTACCGGGACAACCGCGAGCGCACGGAGGCCCTGCTCGTCACGGTGGACGTGCTCGTCTTCGTGGTGAGCCGGCAGACGTACCAGAACGCGGCGCTGGTGGACTTCCTGCGCGCGGCGGTGGGGCGCGGGCGGCCCTACCTGCTCGTCTACAACGAGGCCACGCGCGAGGAGGTGGCGCGCGGGCACCTGGACAAGCTGGCCGCGGACGTGGGGCACCCGCCCCTGGCGCGGTATCTCGCGCCGCACCAGCCGGAGGTGGAGGCCGGGGAGCGCCCGCTGTCCACGCAGCCGCTGGACCGGGGGCCCTCCCTGGGCGCGCTGCTGGGAGAGGCCGAGCACGCCCGGGAGCTGAAGACGAAGGCGCTGGCCGCCTCGCTGGCGGATGCGCGCGCGGAGCTGGAGGCGCTAGGTCGGGCGGCGCGAGCGTCCTCCCACGATCCGGAGCGGCTGCGCCAGCGGCTGCGGCACGAGCTGTTCGCGGTGGGCAAGAGCGCGGCGCTCAAGGGCGTGCCCGCGGATGTGCTGGTGGATGCCTTCCGGGACGAGCTGGACGCGCGCAGCGCCTTCCACCGCTACGTGCGGCTGCCCTTCCGGGCGCTCGCCACGGCGCTGACGTTCGTCTCGAAGAAGGTGCGCCAGTCCTTCACCGGGCCAGAGCCCTCGGCGGCGCCGGTGATTCACGCCACGGACGAGACGCTGCGTGACGGAGTGCGGAGGCTGGTGGACGTGCTCGCCCCGGAGGTCGCCGCGTGGAAGGGGGACGCGGCGACCCGGACCCGGCTGGCGGAGGCCTTCGGAGCGGGGACGCTGGCCCGGCTGGAGGAGCCCCTGGGTTTCGAGTCGCTGCACGCGCACGCCGCGGACCGGGACAGCCTCTACACCTTCTGCCGGAGCCTGGTCGGCGCCGAGATGCAGGGCGGCATGCGCGAGGAGCTGCTCCAGACCCTCACGACGCTGGTGTACTCGGTGCCCTCGGGCGCCGCGGCGGTGGTGACGGTGGCCACGGGGGGCGTGGGGCATGACGCCGTCATCTGGGCGGGCACGCTGCTGTCCACGCCGCTGCTGGAGCGCTTCGTGGACCTCTTGGGAGCGGACGTGCGCGCCCGCGTGACGCAGAAGTGGGCGGAGGCCCACGGCGCCACCCTGGCCCGGGCGCTGGAGGAGCGCTTCTTCGCGGAGGTACTCCAGCACCTCGACGCCGAGGCCTCCGGCTGGGTCCGCACCGCGGAGACCCTGGAGGACAGCGCTCGAAGGCTCGCGGAGTGAGCAGGCGGCCAGCCTCCTGCCAGCGGGGGTAAACCCCGATATGCTGGGCAGCGAATGCCCCTGCGTTGGAGCTGAGCCGTGCAGACCTTGCCGCCTGGACCGGCCCAGCCTGCCTCATCCACCTCGTCCCGTCTTCCCCTGGCAGCGCGCCTGCTGTTGCTGATGCTCGCCGTGTCGCTGCCGCTGCTCGTGGGGCTGGGGCTGGTGATGATGGACGTCAACGCGGACGCGCTCCGGCTGGCCTCCCGAGAGCTGCACCTGGCCATCGCGGGAGATGTGCGCCGCGCCATCCGGGCCGAGCTGGCGAGAGACCAGCAGGAGCTGGCGAGCGTGAGCCACCTGCTCCTCGCGCCGGGCCTGGGCTCGGATGAGCAGCGGTTCGCGCTCGTGGGCTCGATGCTCTCGACCTCCACGGTGCTCGACTTCGTGACGGTCTACACCCCGGACGGCAAGCGGCTGGGGACCCTCAAGGCGAAGGAGATTCCCCTCCCGGAGGTACCAGAGCAGCTCCCTGCCTCGGTGCTGAAGACGGCCCCTGCCCGCGCGCTGCTGCCGCTGGAAGTCCAGCGAGGCACCGAGGAGCCATGGCTGAGCGTGATGCACCGGGCGGAGGTGGACGGAGAGACGCGAGCCTTCCTCCTGACGCATCTGCGACTCGAGCCCCTGCTGGAGCAGCTGACGAAGCTGGGAGAGGATCGACTCGGCTCGCACACGGGGCTCTACGTGGTGGATGAGTCCCGACGGGTGGTGCTCCACGCGGACCCTGCGCGCATCGGCACCTCGCGGGAAGGACTTGGCATCTTCACCGCGCTGGCGGGAGATGCCTCCTTCCGCTCCGACTTCGGGGCCTCGCCCGAGTTCGAGGAAGACGGCGCGCCCATGGTCGGCGCGCTGGAGACGGTGCCCGAGCTGGGCTGGGCGGTGGTGGTGCAGCGGCCGCGAGCGCTGGCCTACGCCTCGCTCGGGTGGATGCGGCTGTGGGTGGGCGTCGCGCTGGGGGTCTGCGCGCTGGTGGCGCTCGGAGGCGCCCTGCTGGGAGCCAGGCAGCTCTCGCGTCCCATCCGAGCCCTGGTGCGGGCCACTCGCGACATCGCCGCCCGAAGCTTCACCCAGGTCGAGGGAGGCGTGGAGGCACGCGGGGACGAGCTGGGACACCTGGGACGCTCCCTGGGAGAGATGGCCCGTTCCCTCACGGCCTCCGAGAAGGAACTGGTGGAGCAGACGCGCGTGCGCACCGCGCTCAGCCGCTACCTGTCGGCGGACGTGGTGGAGCTCATCGCCCGGGAGCCGGACCGGCTGCGCCTGGGAGGCGAGCGACGCGAGGTGACGGTGCTCTTCTCGGACGTGTGCGGCTTCACCCGCCTGTCGGAGTCGCTCCCGCCCGAGACGGTGGTGGCGCTGCTCAACGAGCTGTTCACCTTCGCCACGGAGATCATCCACCGGCGCGGGGGCATCATCGACAAGTTCATCGGCGACAGCGTGATGGCGGTGTGGGGCACGCCCGAGAGCCACCCGGACGATGCGCGGCAGGCGGTGGAGGCCGCCATGGAGCTGAGGCGCTGGGTGGAGACGGGCAACCGGCGCTGGCGGCAGAAGTGGGGCGTGGAGATCCAGCTCGCCATGGGCCTGCACACCGGCACGGTGGTGGCGGGCAACCTCGGCAGCGAGAAGCGCATGGAGTACACGGTCATCGGCGACACGGTGAACGTGGCGGCGCGGCTGGAGTCGATGGCGCAGCCCGGGCAGATCCTGGTGAGCGCGGCCACCCGAGAGAAGCTGGGCCCGGATGCCGAGGTGCTCCGGCACCTGGGCGAGCGCGCGCTCCACGGCCGCAACGCCACGACGTCGGTGTTCGAGGTGGCGGCGTGAGCCCGGAGCCCGCGGCACGGCTGGGACGCACGCTGGCGGGGCGCTTCCACCTCCTGCGCGTGCTGGGCCAGGGCGGCATGGGGACGGTGTACGAGGCGGAGCAGGTCGGCCTCTCCCGCCACGTGGCCCTCAAGGTGCTGCACCCGCATGTGGCGTCCTCGCCGGGAGCCGTGGAGCGCTTCCAGCGCGAGGCCACGCTGATGGCGCGACTCCACCACCCCGGAGCGGCGCACGTGTACGACTTCGGGCAGGACGGAGGAGAGCTCTTCCTCGCCATGGAGCGCGTGCACGGGGAGACGCTGGAGGCAGTGACGTTTCGGGAGGGCCCCCTGCCGAACCCGGTGGCGGTGGACGTGATGGCGCAGGTGCTGGAGGTGCTCGAGGCGGCCCACGCGCTCGGCATCGTCCACCGGGACCTCAAGCCCGCCAACGTGATGCTCACGGGCGAGCTGTCTTCGCCTCGTGTGAAGGTGCTGGACTTCGGGCTGGCGCAGGTGGTGGACGGGTCGGCCCAGGCGCGCATCACGGCCTCGGGCATGGTGCACGGCACGCCCGCGTACATGTCGCCCGAGCAGTGCCGCGGCGAGCCGGTGGATGGACGCGCGGACCTGTACTCGCTGGCATGCATGCTCCATGAGTTCCTCACCGGACAGCCACCCTTCGGGCAGACACCCGCCGCCGAGGTGATGAGCGGCCACCTCTACCGTCCGCCGCCGCCCCTGCGGCAGCTGCGGCCCCAGCTGCAGCTCCCCCAGGCGCTGGAGGCCCTGGTGCTCGACTGCCTGGCGAAGCGGCCGGAGCAGCGCCCGGAGAACGCCCAGGTGGTCCGCCTGAGGCTGCGCCAGACGCTCACGCCCGCCATCCCGCTCTCCCAGGTGCCACGGGGCGAGGGCAAGAAGAAGGAGCGCCCCGCCTCGGCGCCTCCATCCCCCACCCCTGAAGTTCCCTCGGGGCTTCCTGTGGGCGTTCTCGAGGAGGGAGGGTCCTTCTCCATGGAAGTGGGCACGGCGCTGGCCGCGGTGGGCTTCCGGGTGGTGCCGTGTACCGAGAAGGAGGTGCCTCTAGGTGACTTTCGCGCGCTGGTCATCGTCCCCGCGCCGGGCCGCGATGCGCTCGCGCTGGCCTGCAGGCTGGCCTCGAGGCCCGAGGCTCCGCCGGTGCTGCTGTGCGGCGAGGACGACCTCACGGTGATGACGCGCGCCATCGAAGGTGGAATCTATGACTACGTACCACTACCCCTCGACCCGCCGGAGCTCTGCCGCAAGGTGGCACGGGCGCTCCGAGCGCGCCGCTGAGCGGCTGCTGACGCTGGGGGTGTTGCTGGCCGCGACGCTCGTGGGAGCCGCCGAGCCAGCCCCCTCGAGCGAGGAGTTCACCGCCGTGCAGCCGGGGGAGTCCTGTCAGGCCATCGCCAGACGGGTGTGGGGCCCGACGGGGAGCTATCGACGGCTCCATGAGCTGAACAACCTGGCGAACAACCACCCGCCTCTGGCTGCGGGGACTCGCCTGCGCATCCAGCCCGAACCGGAGGCGCACCTGACCTACGTGAAGCCGGACGTGAACACGCGTCCCCCGCGGGAGCCGACGTGGAAGCCCGGGCGGCAGGGCGAGGCGCTGTACCGGTTCTATCAGGTGAACACCCTGCGCGGCGCGGGAGCGGAGGTGACGCTGAAGGACACGTCCAAGCTGCAGCTGCGTGAGAACGCGCTCGTCGTCATCTACGGCGCGTCCCAAGGCAGCGCCAGGGAGCAGCCCCGCAAGTCCGGCGGTGTGGAGCTGGTGCAGGGAGACCTCCACATGCGGCTGGCGTCCTTGCGAGGCGAGCCCCTCCCACTGGAGACCCCCGCGGCGAAGGTGACGGCAAGCGGGCAGGACCTGTTCGTGGGCGTGGACGACCAGCGCATGAGCCGGGTGGCGGTGTTCAACGGCCGGGCCCAGGTCGCCGCGAGCGGCGCGCAGGTGGAGGTGCCAGGCGGAAAGGGCACGCGCGTGGAGCAGGGAAAGGCGCCGGAGCCACCTCGACCGCTGCTCCCGGCTCCGGCGTGGAACGTCTCGGGGCCTCGGGAGGTACTGCTGGCCCTGGGCGGTGGGCCCCAGCCCCACGTCATGAGGTGGAAGCCCGTTCCGGGCGCGGTGAGCTACCGCGCGGTGCTGGCGAGAGACGAGAGCCTCAACGACGTCGTGGCCGAGGCGACCTCCTCGGGGGACCCGACGACCACGCTCGGCACGGGCGCGCTGGCCCCGGGCAGGTACTACGCACGAGTGCAGGCAGTGGACTCCCTGGGACTGCCGGGCATGCCCTCCGCGCCGCGACAGGTGTACGTCGTGGCGGTGAAGGTGGAGCGTGGCGAGGTGCAGCCTCCCGGCCGCGTCACGGGCAAGGGGCAGGTGAAGCTCTCCGTGGATCCCTCCCTGGGGATGGCCCTGCGGGTGAAGGGAAAGGCCGTGGGCCCCGAAGCGGTGCTGCTGTCCCCGGGGCTGCAGACGGTGGACATGGAGGGCGCGGTGGGCTCCGTGAGCGCGGAGGTCCTCCCCTCCGTGAGCACGGAGCTGGCGCTGAAGGCAGAGGCGGGGCGCTTCAAGCTCGAAGTCACCGCACGGCCGGCGGAGGCCGGCGCTCCCCCCATCGCCGATGGGGCGCTGCAGGTGCGGGGGCTGGAGGGCTCCTCGGTGTCGAACCTGGTCCGTCAGGGAGAGACCCGCTGGACGGCGGACGTGACGCCTGCGCGCTCGGGCGGACGGCTCCGGGCGACGGTGGAGATCTGGACCTACGGAGAGCCCGCCGGACGCGCGAGCGCCGAGGCCCAGGCGCCTTGAGCCAGAGGACGGATCATTCGTATTGGGTAGGAAGTGCCAGCAAGACCAGAAGGGTTATGACCTGACCGGTCACTTCAAAATCACTACCCCGGGTGTCCTTGGAGCCCAACGTTCCAAGTCCTATGAATCGCACCGACTTTTAGCGGTGGGCATGGGACGATCATGGACAAGGAGCTGACCGAGACCCTGAAGAAGGTCATCGGGCCGAACATCCGCAAGGCACGCGTGCGCCTGGGGCTCTCGCAGGCACGGCTCGCCGAGATGGTCGAGATGTCGACCGAGGTGCTGGGGCGGATGGAGCGCAAGAAGGTGCTCCCCCGGCTGGAGCGGCTCGTCCTGCTGCGCAAGATCCTCGGCGTGCCGCCCGACCAGATGCTCGGCTTCTCGTCCGGCCCGAGCACGCCCGTCGCCCCGCGCATGTCACCGGCCTATGACGAGATGATGACGGTGATGCGCCACTTCTTCATGCAGATGGAGTCCCGCCTGACGGAGGAGGAGCGCAAGGAGCTGATGCAGACCTTCTCGCACCTCCAGCGCTTCATCGCCCTCATCAAGAAGAAGGGTCCGTCCAAGGCCCAGTCGCGTCGCGCGCCCAAGGCGCGTGGCCGGACCCGAGAGTAGCCCAGATCACCCCTATCAGGTAGGCAACCCTCGGGGAACCGGGAGAGTTCTAACCTGGGTGGTCTTTTATCCATACCTACCCCGCGTGTCCTTGAAAATCCGACTCATTACGTCTTACGTATGCCCCCAACTTTTCAAGGTGGGCGAAGGTCATGGACAGCGAACGCGTGAAGGTTCTCAAGAAGACCCTGGGCGCGAACATCCGGAAGGCGCGTGAGCGGCTGGGCATCACCCAGGAGCAGATGGCCGAGATGCTCGATATGTCACCCGAGGTCTACGGGCGCATGGAGCGAGGGCTCATCTTCCCGCGAGTGGAGCGGTTGGTGGACATCTGCGCCAAGCTGGGCGAGTCCGCGGACCAGCTACTCGGGCTCCCTCTGTCCGAAGCCTCGGCCGAGAACCTGGTGCGTCAGGACGAGTGGTTCACGGTGATGCACCGCTTCACCCCCGTGCTGCCCCGGCTGACGCAGATCCAGCGTCAGGCGGTGCGGCGGCACATGGCGGACTTCCAGCGGCTGCTGGTGTCGTTCCTGGAGCCCCAGCAGGACCCGGAGGCGAAGCGGTAGCGGCGTGGCAGGCTTCCAACCTGATGAGTCACCTGCCATCTTGCCTACCTGCGGTATTCTGTGCCTCCAACCCATGACGTTGTATTCCATCCATCCAACCCATGATGTTGGGTTGCTCCCGGAGGAGAGGACGCATGGATGGCCTCGACAAGAGGACGCTGGGCAGGAACATCCGTCAGGCCCGTTGCCGGTTGGGGCTCACGCAGGAGCAGATGGCCGAACGCATCGACATGGCGCCGGAGGTGTACGGACGCCTGGAGCGCGGGCTCATCGCGCCCAGGCTGGAGCGCTTCGTCGCCATCTGCCGGGTCCTGGGTGAGTCGCCGGACCGGCTGATTTCCCAACCAGAGGCAGCGGAAGAGGACACGATTCCGGCGGCGCGGGCCGGGACGCAGGCCTCGATCAGCGCCTTCAAGAAGGCGCTGGCCTCCAATGTCCGCGATTCCCGCAGGCGGATGGGCTGGACGCAGGCGGAGATGGCCCGGCGCATCGACATGCCCGTGGAGACGTACGGGCGCATGGAGCGGGGCACGATGCTCCCGAGCCTGGACTGCTTCGTGGCCATCTGCTGCGTGCTCGGCGAGATGTCGGACACGCTGCTCGGACTGAAGCCTCCCAAGCGCCCGAAGCGGCGCTGAAGAGGCCAGACGACCTGCCAGGTCACCCCGAGGTCGGGCGCGAGGGGCGCCCGGCTCGGTTCCCTTGCGCCCTTGGAGCTCGGCTCCCGCTACCGCGAGGAGGCGGGGCTGCAACCCCACTGCGTCATGTCCTCGGTGACGGTGGTGCACACCCACCCGGCGCCACAGGAGTCCAGCACCGTCGGATCGCACCGGCGGTAGCAGGTGCTGGTGGTGGAGCTGCCGACGCCACAGACCTGGCCGGACGGGCAGCTCTCCGCGCGGAGCGGGTCACAGAGCCGAGCGCACCAGAAGACGCCGTGGCCCTGGGACAGGCGCAGGTTGCAGCGCTCGCCCGCGGCGCAGGGCTTTTCGGGACACTCGCCCCTCACTTCAGAGAGGCACTGGTGGTCCGTGTCCCCGAGGCGCTTGCACCGCTGGCCCTGCGCGCAGCCCCGGGTGCGACAGTCCGGGAAGCAGGCGGGGCCGTTGAGCCCCTCCTCACAGGTAGAGCCGTCGGGGCAGCTCGCGGCATCCCCGAGCCGACACGGCGCGCTGCAGATGCCCCGGTGGCAGACGAGCCCTTCCTGGCAGGCCCCTGCCTGCGAGATGAACAGCCCGTCACAGGCCTCGCCCTCGCGGCGCGAGCCCGAGAGGACGCACCGGCGGATGACGGGGCCGGTGGCTCCCGTGGTGGCGGGGCGGCAGACGAGGCCAGGAAAGCAGTGCGCGTCCTCCTCGCACTCGGACGTCTGGCACTCGAAGCGCCGCGTCTCCCGGTTGGCGACACAGCCACTGCCCGCGGGGCAGTCACTGTCGGTCCGGCACTCGCCACAGCGAAAGGCTCCGCCCTCGACGGAGCACCGCATTCCGTCCGCGGGGAGCCCGTCCGAGGTGGAGCTCTCCGCCTCCCTGGCAGGCGGGTTCGAGCCAGGAGCGCCGGCATGGGAGGCGACAGCGGAAGCGGCTGGGATGACGGCAGCGGCTTCGTGGCCACCAGCGGGTGTGGTCGTCACGGCGGCCGGAGCCGAGCCCTGCTCGGGATCAGCGAGGGTGCTTTCGCCACCGAGCCACGAGGGGCATTCCGGCTCTGCCAGGTCCAGCACCCGCGAGACGACAACAAATGCGTCCTGCTCTCGAGGAGACAGTGGGAGCTCGGACGTCATCGGGGCTGACGAGATTGCCACGAACAGCACGGCCGCCAGCAGGAGGAACCTGAGTCGCACATGGGCCTCGAGGTTGCTGCGAGGTGGCTAGCAGCCGCGGGAACTGCAGCACAGGAGGGCTCCGCCATCGGGGGAACAACCGCAGGGGTAGCACTCCCAGCACTCGCGCATCGCCGCGGACGCCATCGTCCCGCCCAGGACGGCCCCCCCCAGGCTGATTGCCAGCAACCAATGCCACATGGTCTGTTTCGCGCTCTTCATGTGTTCCCCCGTGCCGCGGCCATGCCTGCGGCTGGAGCCGGTCGCGTGCGCCACCGGCTCTGCACTCGTGGTTTGACGAAGGGACACCAGGTTGGGCGGTCAGCCGCGAGGTGCGCGGTGTGACTCGCTACGTCATGTCGAGATGTGACCTGGCGGATCCTCGATGCAGGGCTGCTCCATCAGCAGCCGAGCCGGGCGGACTATCGGGCCGACGAGGCGTCGCTGGCTACTGCCCCGACGTCCTGGGTTGAGTCACCTGCCAAACCCTCGAGGTTGCGTTCCGCACGCCTCGAACGGCCCATGGGGTGCGGCAACCCATCGGGTCACCTTCCGAGGCCCCTACCTGGGGCATCCTGTCCACCCAATGCACGAGGTTGTATCCGTTCTCACAACCCACCACGGTGGGTTGTCTCCGAGGAGGAGGACCACATGAGGGAGTTCTCGAAGGTGCTGGGATCGAACATGCGGCAGGCGCGCCAGCGCATCAACCTCACGCAGGAGCAGGTGGCCGAGAGTCTCGACATGCCCGTGGAGGTGTACGGGCGGATGGAGCGAGGGTCGATGCTTCCACGGATGGAGATGTTCGTCGCCATCTGTCGCACACTGGGGGCGACACCCGACCAGCTGCTCGGCTACTCCCAGACCCGGCCGGACCCGATCTTCTGAGGGGCTTCCGGGCCGGCAGCTCCAGGCCTTCGCCCGTGCCGGAACATTTGATCGGCACGGGCAGATGGCGGATAATGTAACCCCTTGTTCTCACTACCTTCCCGAAGCGCCCTGGCGCTGACCCTGGTATTCGTGTGCCTCGCGGGACCCGCGTGGGCCGCCAAGCTGCCGGACGTCATCGTCACGGGTGACCCAGTGGCACCGTCGCCGGACCAGCCCGGCACGGGGCTGTGCGTCGCCAACAGTGTTTCGACGGACCCGGCCGGCGATTTCCCTCAGGGTGCCTCATCCTACATCGGGGGCATGAACGACTTCATAGAGCGAACGGCGGCGAGCCGGACCACCTACGTGCTCCGCACCCCGTTCGACCTGTCCAACAACAACACCGGCGGGACTCAGGCGAGCAGGGGAGATTTCATCGATGCCGTACCGGGTTGCGCCAGCTACGGCTGCAGCTTCTTCGTCAATGATCCGTTCACATCGTTCGGTTCGCGCTTTCGTGGCTACCTGAACGTCACATCGGACATGGTGAACAAGCCGCTGCATTTCGGCTTCTACACCGATGATGCGGTGAGCTTCGTCATCTTCGACAAGGGCAACGTCCAGTACCCCGTCATCAACCGACCGCCGCAACTCGGTGCCGCCACCTGGCGCACCACGAATAGTGTCACCTTCCTGCAGTCTGGCCTCTACCCTGTCGAGATTCTGTATGCCGAGGTCACCGACCACGGCGCGCTGGAACTGGCCATCCTGGACGGCACGTTCACCGACTTCGAACGAACTGCCAACCAGACCCCCATCGTCAAGCTGAACGAATCCGGCTTCCTGCTCGTCCAGCCCGAGAAGTTCTTCCAGACCGAGAATGGTCGCCCATCCTTCCCGGATGATCCGGCGACTCCTGACGACGAGCTCAGGAAGTGCCAGCAGTGCAACCGCGCCAATGCGAACTCACCCGGCAATGGTGGCTGCGGTCTGAACTCGGGCTACTACTGCAACGGTGCCGCGCTGTGCGCGCCTTGTGACACCTCTCGACTCTGCGGCCCCAGCTGCTCTCCCTGCGGCCTGAGCACTCCCAACTGCGTCAACGTCAACGGCACCTATACCTGTGTCGAGTGCATCGATGACTCCCAGTGCGGCGGCCGTCGCTGCGACCTCACCACCAACACCTGCACCGGCTGCCTCGAGGACAAGGCCTGCCCCAATGGCCAGGTCTGCGACAAGCTCAACTACACCTGCGTGGAGTGCAACCGCGACGAGGACTGCCCGCCCGACGAGGTCTGCGCCCCCGAGATCAAGCAGTGCAAGGAGTGCAACGAAGACTCCGAATGCGAGCGCGGCAAGAGCTGCTCCAACCACCAGTGCGTCACCTGCTCCACCAACGACAGCTGCGCCGGCAACTCCTGCAACTGCTGCCCCTCCGACACCCAGTGCGCGGCCCCCTCCCCCGGCGCCTCGCCCTCCTGCGTGGAGTGCACCACCGACAGCCAGTGCGCCGAGGGCAAGAAGTGCGACAGCCTGAACGGCCGCTGCGTCGACGCCATCCCGGAGTGCAACACCTCCGAGCGCTGCGGCTCCCAGTGCGTCAAGTGCCCCACCGACCGCCCCGTCTGCCTCGACGGCCAGGTCTGCGTCGCCTGCCGCAATGACCTCGAGTGTGGCAGCGGCCAGTTCTGCCTCAGCGGCGAGTGCTCCTCCTGCACCACCGACCGCCACTGCGGCGCTCGCTGCGGCGCGTGCGAGCAGGACAAGCCCTTCTGTCTCACCGACGGCACCACCGCGGGCAGCTCCTGCGTGCAGTGCCGCAATGACTCCGACTGCCCCGGCGGCACCTGCAACCCCTCCACCTTCACCTGCGTCAACACCACCGGCTGCGAGGAGAACTGCGCCGAGCAGGACAAGGTCTGCAACGGCTCCTCCTGCGTCGAGTGCTTCGCCGATGCGCACTGCCCCTGCGGCGGCTCCTGCGACGTGAGCACCGGCACCTGCACCACCCAGTGCCAGGACAGCGGGGACTGCCTGGGTGTCGAGTACTGCTCCACCACCACCCAGGAGTGTGAACGGGGCCGCCGCAAGCCCGGCACCACTCCTCAAGGTGGCTCGTTCTGCTGCGAGTCGACCACCAGCGACCTGACCTCCACCGGCACCGGCGCCTTCCTCGCCCTCATGCTGGTCGGCTTCCTCTTCCTGTACTCCCGCCGGGCCTTATGAAGCATGCGCTCCTGACGGCCCTCGCTCTGGCACTGGGCCTCGCCTCCTCTTCCGCCACCGCGCAGGACGCTCGCTTCGACGTCCAGCTCTTCCGGCCGTCCGGAGCTCCTCAAGACGTGGTGATGGTGGGCCAGTCCCGTCCCCTCTCGCACCTGTCGGCCTCCGGCGGCTTCTTCCTCAACTTCTCGCTCGACCCGCTGGTCCTCGTGAACAAGGAGGGTGGCTCCTCCAACAAGGTGCTCAGCATCGTCGGCAACCGCCTCCAGCTCGATGCCATCGCCAGCGTCGGCGTCCTCGACTGGGTGGAGCTCGGCGTGGACATGCCCCTGGTGCTCGCCCAGGGAGGCGACAACCTCGAGGCCATCGGCACCGAGGGCCCCATCCAGGGCTACGTGCTCGGAGACCTGCGCCTCAACGCCAAGGTCGCCATCCCCGGCCTGCGGCGCCGCGCCGAGGACTCGGGCCTGGGCGCCGCGCTCACCCTCGGCTTCAGCCTCCCCACCGGAGACCAGGAAGCGTTCGCCAGCGACGGTGAGTTCACCTACACGCCCGGCCTCATCGTGGACTACCGCTTCGACAGCGGCATCCTCCTGTCCGCCTCCGGTGGGCTCTGGAACCGCCCGGACCGCATCTTCAACGGCACGCAGCTGGGCGACATGGCGCCCTTCGGGCTCGCCACGGAGATTCCCATCCTCCGCGGGCGGGGCATCACCGCCGTCGGAATGGTCCACGGCGCAGTGGGGCTCGACAAGCTGCCGAACCAGCCGCGGGACATCCCCGCCGAGCTGCTCTTCGGCCTGCGCTGGTACAGCTCCACCGGCCTCACCTTCACCGTCGGCGGCGGCGGTGGGTGCGGGTGCTCGCTGCAGGCGCCCTCGCTGCGCTTCTTCAGCTCCATCGTCTGGGTGCCCGCCAAGACGGCCGAGTGGGAAGCGCTCGAGAAGTTCAAGGCGCCCCCGGAGCCGCCTCCACCGCCCGCTCCCGACACGGACGGCGACGGGCTCACCGACGACAAGGACGTGTGCCCCAAGGAGCCCGGGCTGCTCGATCGTGGCGGCTGCCCCATCCGCGACGCGGACGGCGACGGCGTCGAGGACAGCATCGATCGGTGCCCGGACATCCTCGCCGGCCCCGGTGGCAAGTTCGGCTGCCCGGTGGCCCGCATCCAGGGCAACAAGATCCTCATCCTCGAGCCGGTGAACTTCGCCACCGACCAGGACGTCATCCTCTCCGAGTCCTTCCCCGTCCTCGAGGAGGTGTCCCAGGTGCTCAAGACGCACCCGGAGATCCAGCGCGTCCTCATCGAGGGCCACACCGACTCGCGCGCCGGCGAGGTCTACAACCTCGACCTGTCGAAGCGCCGCGCGGCCAGCGTGCGCACCTACCTGGAAGAGAGCGGCGTGCCGGCCGAGCGCCTCTGCTCCCAGGGCTTCGGCCAGAGCCGTCCGGTGGGCGAGAACGACACGGAGGAGGGCATGGCGCGCAACCGGCGCGTCGAGTTCACCATCCTCCCGCCCGCCGCCGAGGGCGAGCCGCGCTGCCCGGGAGATCCCGTGGAGAAGCCCGGCAAGAAGCCGAAGAAGGCTCCGTCCCCGAAGCCTCCCCAGGGCCGCAAGTAGCGCCCGGTCTCACGGACCCGAACACCCGAGAGCGGATGTTCGGGTCTCACGCATCAGCGCCCCACTCGAGCAGGGGCCCGCGGCGGGAGCGGGCTCCAGGCCCCAGGGCCACCGGCGGCACGTAGAGCCCCAGCGGCTCGCGAGTCCACCACGCACCCGTGTGCCGCCGCGTGTCCAGGTCCGTCATCCGATAGTCGTAGAGCATCGCTCGCACGTAGCGCGGAGGGTGCTCCGGGAAGGGGTTCTCGGCGAAGAGCGCGAGCACGTCTGGTGAACCCTCCAGCAGCCGCACCAGCAGCGACAGGAACCAGCTCGGCGGAGAGCCCAGGGCGGCGAACCACATCTGCCAGTCCAGGCGTGGCTGGTGCGGTGCCACCTGCCGTGGAGCCTGCTCCGGCCGTGACACCTTGTAGCGGAACCCGTACTCGCGCCAGTGCTCGCCGTCCTCCGAGCCCTCGATGGAAATCTCCGGCCGGCGCACCGTCATCACGCTGAAGAGGCCGTAGGGATTCACCGAGCGGAGCGGACGAGCCCAGCTCCCCAGGCGCTCGAGGACTTCGGGGCCGCGGCGCGGCAGCTCGAAGCGGGCCAGCAGCTCCCTTGCTCCGAGTGCCAGGACTGGCGCCGCCGCCACGCTCCCGAGCACGGTACGCCAGAGAGGCCGGGGACGTGCCGGCTCCGCGGGCAGCACCGGGAGCACGCGCGAGAGGGCCTCATCGTCCAGCAACCAGACGCCCAGCACGAGCGACTGCACGTTGAAGAAGCCGTAGTTGCCCGTCGCCATGATGGACGCCTGCAGCATGCTGAAGAGCGCGAAGGCGAGCTGGCGGAGGCGTCTCGGGGCGAAGACCAGGAAGGGCGCCGCCGTCTCCAGCCCCAGCGTCGCGGCCGTGGACAGCTTCTGCACGCGCGGCGGGAGGTGGTGGGCATACCAACCTCCCCGGTTGGGCAGCGGCGCCGTCTCGTAGAAGTGGCGGAGCGCGGTCAGCTCGCGCCACGTGCGGTCACCCGACTGGAGCTTGCTCAGCCCCGAGCCCAGGTAGAGCCGGAAGAGGAGCATGCGGAAGAGCGCCACATCCAGCGCGGAGGCATCGTCACGGCCGGGCCCAGGCCGCAGCCCCGAAGGCGCCGTCAGGACGCCGAGCAGCCCCATCTCCAGCAGCAGCACATCCCACTGGAAGGAGAGGAACTCCCGGCCCGCAGAGGCATAGGACAGGTACAGGCCCCAGAGCAGCGCCGTGGTGAGCCTCGGGGCCACGTTGAGGATCAGCAGCAGCGACAGGACCTGCCCGGCCCGGCAGCCGCGCACCAGCGCCTCGTCGGATGTCCCCAGCCAGAACACCGAGGGGATGAGGTGGAAGCGCTTGGGCCCCATGTCCTGCAAGCGCTCCGAGCCCATCAGCTCACGCATCGGGCTGATGCCCCTCGAGCCGTAGAGGCCCAGCACCTGTCTTCCCAGAGACGTGAAGGCGATGAGGAAGGTGCCTCCCAGCAGTCGCAGGAACAGCCACCGCACCAGCCGGTGCTTGGGAGGCCCCACGTACCGTCGCCCGAGAAGGAGCCGATCGAGCCGCGCTGTTTGGCTCGAGGTGCCGAAGAGCCAGCGCAGCGGAGCCCTGGCTGGCAGGAGCCGGACTCGCCCTTGGGTGCGAGCCTCCCAGCTCGCGCCCCACCTCCGACAGAAGCCACAGGCTCCGTCATGGGTGATGAGTGGCTGAATGGTCGGGCCCCAGCGCATGTCTCTCCCCCGGCTACCCAGAAGAAGATGGGAAGTCAGGGCGCCCCTGCCCTCGCTCGCGGGTGGGCCTGCTCGCCTGGTGAGCAAGAGGGACGGCAGGCCACCCGCCAGGGGCTGGACGATGGTGCATAGCTTTGCTCGCATGACCGAGCCGAAGGCGAGAGCGAAGCACCTCGAGGAAGTGGTCCCTGGCGTCTACAACTGGCACGTCCAGGACAACCGCATCGGCGCTCGCAGCGACGCCTACGCCGTGGTCGACCGGGATGGCGCCGTCGTCCTCATCGATCCGCTCCCCATCGACGAGAAGCTGCTGAAGCCACTCGGAACCATCGCGGCGATCGTCCTCACTGCGGGCAACCACCAGCGCTCGGCCTGGCGCTTGCGCACGCTCTTCAATGTCCCCGTCTGGGCACCCGAGAACGCTCACGGGCTCGAGGAGGAGCCGGACAACTTCTACACCAGCGGCGACTCCCTCCCCGGTGGGCTGTCGGCGTTGCACACGCCCGGCCCCGCCGAGGTCATGTACACGCTCTGGCTGCAGCAGCACCCGCGAGGCATCGTCTTCATCTCGGACCTGCTCACCCACGAGGGCGACGGCCGCCCCGAGTTCGTCCCCAGCCAGTACCAGGACGATCCCCAGCGCACCCGCGTGAGCGTGCAGCGCGTGCTCGACCATCTGCCGGTGGACACCGTCTGCTTCGCGCACGGCGAGCCCATCGTCGGTACCGGCAAGGCGGCGCTCCGACTGGCGCTACAGCTGGACAGCGAGGGGCCCTCCGCTCACGCGCCCTGAGAGGCTCCGTGCGCCGCTACCCCTGACCCGGCTCACCGCATCGGGCGGCTGCTCTCGGGCAGTGGCCCCTCGTGGACCAGGATGCGGCCCGCCTCCACTCCAGGGGGGACGATGTGCAGCAGCTCTCCCTCCTCCGCTCGGCGCAGCAGCTCGGCCAGCGCCTCATGGTCGTCCACCGCCACCCGGAGTGTCGGCGGAATGTGGAGCTGACGCTCCATGGCGGCTACCTGCCGCACCTCGTCCACGAGCTCCGTCTCGTAGAGGAAGCTGCGGTCCGCGTAGTCATGGTCGCCGGGCACCATGCCCACCAGCCGGAGCGGACCCAGGCGCGTGTGGACTCGCAGGCTCGGGTTGTTCCACTGGGCGACGCCTCGCATGCGGCGCGCGCGCAGCATCCTCAGCGTCAGCATCTTGATCCATGAGCCGGCGCGCAGGCCGCGCACGAAGCTCAGCATCGAGACGCCGATGAAGAGCCCCGGCACCACCGAGGGCGCCGCGTAGTAGGCCGCGCCGATGGCCAGCGCCTCGGGCGCGAGCCCCAGCCTCTCGCGCGCCTTCTCGTCCAGCATCCTCGCCGGGCAGCGCAGCAGACCGATGGCTCCTGGCAGCAGGTAGAGATCGGAGAGCACCCAGTTCGGCACTCCTATCGCCTGGAAGGCGAGCTGGTTCAGCTCCCGGTACTGCCGCACCAGGTCGCCATGGTGCTCGGCCGGGAGGAACTTCACGGGAACCCCCACGGGCTTCAGGTCCAGCGCCTCCGCGTTGGCGGCTGCGCCCAGCGCCGCGAGCGACAGTTCCGAGTGGCGCGCGAAGAAGCTGTCGGCCAGTACATGCATGTCAGCCCTCTGCCTCCGTTCGAGCCGCCACGGTAACCAGGCGGCTCTCTTCCGGAACGGTAAAGCACTCCGGAGGCAGACGTGCATGAGAATAGACCTTCACGACAAGCGTGTACCCTCCAGGTAGGGTGCCTCCGTTGATCGCCGCACCTTCGCTGCATCCAGTGCTAGCCTCGCGCGCTCGACTCGGTGAGGCTGGGGCCGCGTGGATGAGACGAAACTGCCCGAACCCGAGGATCTCCAGCCCCTGATCGCCGCCGCCCTGGCCCTGCCGGCGCTCAAGCCGCATGCCGCGCGCCTGGAGCGGCTCCGCCAGGATTATGCCCGTGGCGTCGCCCGGAAGGATGCGCCCCTCGCCGTCGCCCTCGTGGGCGCCACCGGCGCCGGCAAGTCCACCCTGCTCAACGCGCTGGCCGGACAGCACCTGGCTCGCGAGGGCGAGGACCGCCCCACCAGCACCACCGCCACCGTCTTCGCTCCGGCCGGCGCGGAGCTGGAGGCGCTCTCACGCGTCGGCGCCTCCGTGGTGCGCTACACCGCCAGCCCTCATGGACTCTGGGGCGGACAGGTCTTCATCGACACGCCCGACCTCAACAGCGTGGCCACCACCCACCGTGAGGTGGCTCGCGCCGCGCTGGAGCTCGCCGATGTGGCCCTCGTCGTCATGCACCGCGGCAGCGTCGCCGAGGCCACCCAGATCGAGTTCCTCGCCGAGTTCGCCCGGCGCCGCTCCCTCGTCTTCCTCATCAACTTCGCGGATGAGCTGTCCGCCGACTCCCGCGAGGCCCTCAAGGCCCAGGCCCGCAAGCTCGCCTCCGAGCAGCTCGGTCTGCCTCAGGACTCCATCCCCACCTTCGCCATCAGCGCCCGCTCCGCCCGCGAGGGCAAGGATGCCTCGGGCGAGTTCGGCGCCTTCCTCTTCCACCTCCGCGAGCTGGCCACCCAGGCCGTCGCCGCCCGCGTGCGCCGTGGCAACGCCCTGGGCGCGCTCGAGGAGATGGCCACCCGGGTGGAGACGGCGCTCCAGGAGACGGAGGCCCTGCTGTCCCGCACCCGCGCCGCCCTCGAGTCAGGCCTCGGCCGCACCAGCGAGGGCCTCCGCAAGGACTTCGACTCGCGCCTCGGCCTAGCCCACGGACACCTCGCCTCCGAGGTCCGCAGGCAGGCGGCGGGCCGCTTCTGGGGTCCCGCGGCGTGGGGGCTTCGCCTCTCCTTGTGGGGCGCGGGCGGCATGGGCGCCGCCACCCTCCTCGCCCGGCGCAGCCTCCCCGTCGGGATCGCCGTCGCCGCCGCCTCCACCGCGCTGGACGCGGTGAGAGACAGGACTCGCGCCCGGGCCGCCGAGACCACCGTGGTGGAGCCCTTCGAGGATGATCTCGCCGTCGAGTCCGCCGCTCGCGCCGCGCTCACGGAGGCCCGCGCCGTCGCTCATGCGAGCGGGCTGCCTCCGGAGACACTCGGCGTCCCCGACACGGACACACTCCTGGCCGAGCTCCAGGCCGTGCGCGCGAGCACCTGGCGCTACACCGCCACCACCGCCGTGGCGGAGGCCGTCTCCATCTGGTGGCGCGTGGCCCGCTGGCTGGTGCTCCCGCTCATCAACCTGCCCCTCTTCGCGCTGCTGGGGCACGTGGGCTATCGCGTCGTCCGCGCGTACCTCGAGGGCCCGCTGTTGACGGTGGAGTACTTCGTCAACGCGGGCGCGCTCTTCGTCCTGCTCGCGGGCGCAGGGGCGCTGCTCGCCTCAGGGAGTCTCGCGGGCGCTGGCCGTGCCGCGCTCCGGTCGGGCCGGACGCGTTTTACGGAGGCCCTCGCCACCCTGAGCGGGCGGCTGGGAGAGGCTGTCGAGGACACTCTTCGCCCCGGCCGGGATGCCGCTCGGCGCCTGCTGAGCCTCATCCGCGGTCGCTGAGAGCGACACCAACGCCTCACCCGTGCGCGACGGCTCCTGCGCGGCCACCATGGTGTCCTGCGTGTCGCGGCACAGCGGCGCCGCCACGCGCGTGTCACGCACCGGATCGCCGTAGCCCACCAGGCGCGCGGGCACCGAGGGGTTGTTCCACCCGCGCCCCGTCTCCTTCGCCACCTTGAAGTGCAGGTGCGCGCCGCACGCCCAGCCCGTCGCGCCCGAGAAGCCCAGCAGCTGGCCCTGCTTCACGCGCTCGCCCGGCTTCACCACCACCGCGTTGAAGTGGAGGTACTGCGTCTCCAGCCCGTCACCGTGCGAGACGACGACGTAGTTGGCCTTGGGGGCGAACTTCTCATCGCAGCCGCCCTCCGTGCTGTCACCGCGCGCCAGGCGCACCACACCGTCCTTCGCCGCGACGATGGGCGTGCCCTCCGGCATGCGGAAGTCCCAGGCATATGTGTCGTTGTACTTGTGACTACCCGTGTCGTGGCCTTGGCTCACCGGATAGATGCGGCCACAGGCAAAGGGGACGCCTACTTCTGGCATGTCCGCGATGGAGTTGGGGGAGACCGCCGGAACCGACGCTAGAACCAGGAGGGTTGAAAGGATCATGGTTGGGGCCGCCTCTCAACGGAGAGACATCCGCGGCCTATTCCGTGACGGATTTCCCGTCCCTCTCGTCCCCCTCACGTCCCCGGAGCAGAGCCCTTGCCCTCCCGGCTGCTCCTCTCCGCCTCGCTCGCGCGGTTCCGAGCCAAACAGTCGGAAATGACTGACTGGTCACTTTTTAAGCAACCGGCTACAACAGAGGATATGCCCCAGCGAAAGGCCCGCTCAGGGACGCCCGCGCGTCCCCACCGCACCCAGCAGGAGCGACGCGAGGAGACGCGCCGCCGGCTGCTCGACGCCACCATCACCGTGCTGGTGGAGCAGGGCTACGCGCGACTCACGACGAACGAGGTGGCGAAGCGGGCGGGCGTCTCCCAGGGCGCCATCTTCACCCACTTCGAGACCAAGGCCGACCTGCTCTGCGCCTCCGTGGAGCTGCTCTTTCCCCGCCTCATCCAGGACTATCTGGCCGGGCTCGGCGCCCAGCCGGCCGGGCGCGACCGCATCAGCGCCGCCATCCAGGGGCTGTGGGTCGTCTTCCAGCGCCCCGAGCTGCAAGCCGCCATCGAGCTGTACGTCGCCGCGCGCACCGACCCCGAGCTCCAGGCCGCGCTGGCCGCCATGGAGGGCCCCCACCGCGACAACCTGGTGCGCGTGGCGCGCGAGCTGTTCCCCGAGGCCGCCTCGCACAAGGAGTTCGAGGCCGTCGTCGAGCTCGTCGTCGACGCGGTGCAGGGCGCCGTCATCGCTCGCGTGGCCCGTCCGGACCACCCCTCCCTCCAGCGCATGCTCAAGGTCCTCACGCGCTTCGTCCACCGCAGCTTCTCCCGGGGCCGGCACCGCCCGCTCGAGCGGGCCTAACGAGGTCAACCATGGACAACTCCCACATTCCCGACCTGCTCACCCCGGCCGTGCCGTTCTTCATCGTGTCGGTGCTCGTCGAGGCCTTCGTGGTGAAGCGGCTGAAGGATCAGGGGCGCGACGTCGCTGGCCACACGGTGAAGGACACCGCCGCCAGCCTCTCCATGGGCCTGGGCAACCTCTTCATCAACTTCTTCTGGAAGGGCGTCGCCTTCGCCTTCTACCTGGCGCTCTACCACCTCACGCCACTGAGGCTCGGCTCGCTGGGCGCGCTGTCCTGGGTGCTCATCTTCTTCGGTGAGGACCTCTGCTACTACTGGTTCCACCGCGTCCATCACGAGAGCCGCTTCTTCTGGGCCGGCCACGTCAGCCACCACTCCAGCCAGCACTACAACCTCTCCACGGCGCTGCGGCAGCCGTGGACCACCCCCATCACCGGCGTGCCCTTCTGGGCGCCCCTGGCGCTGCTCGGGTTCCACCCGGCGATGATTGTCACCGCCCAGTCCATCAGCCTCCTCTATCAGTACTGGATCCACACCGAGTCCATCGGTCGGCTCGGGCCCCTGGAGTGGGTGCTCAACACGCCCTCGCACCACCGCGTCCACCACGCGGCCAATCCCCAGTACCTCGACAAGAACTACGCCGGCGTCCTCATCATCTGGGACCGCCTCTTCGGCACCTTCGAGCCCGAGGTGGAGAAGCCCGTGTACGGGCTGACCAAGAACATCCACACGTACAACCCGGTGCGCATCGCCTTCCACGAGTTCGGCGCCATCTGGAAGGACTTGCGGCGCCCCGAGCCCCTGCGGCTCCGGCTCGCCCGCGCCTTCCGCAACCCGGCCTGGAAGCCCCCCGAAGAGAAAGCCGCTCCTCCGTCGACGCTCCCAGCCTGACGACAGCCCCACCTGCCTGCTCGGGAAGAGGCAGACTCCCTTCCGTGTTCGCGCGCCGCGCCGCCACGGCGCATGGGAGGGTCTTGCACATGTCGTCGCAATCCAGGTGGGGCTCGTGGGGAGGGCTCGGGCTGCTCATCGCGCTCGTGGGGTGCGCCACCACGCAGACGGCTCAGCCGGTGCCCGCCGCTCCGACCCCCGCCACGGGCGCTCCGGCGGTCATCGCCTTCGTCGGTGTCTCCGTCCTCCCGCTGGACTCCGATCGGGTGCTCGGCGAGCAGACGGTGGTGGTGCGCGGCGACCGCATCGTCGCCGTGGGCCCCTCCGCCTCCACCCCCGTGCCCGAGGGGGCGATGCGCATCGACGGGCGCGGCCGCTACCTCATGCCAGGGCTGGCGGACATGCACCTCCACCTGCTGCCCGGTGAGGGAGCCCCCGCCGATCCCGCCGGCCAGCAGATGGCGTTACTTCTCGCCAATGGCGTCACCACCGCACGCGCCCTGGGCGGGCCCCCGAGCGGCCTGGCCCTGAGGGAGCGCATCGCGCGAGGCGAGGTGCTCGGGCCCATGCTGCGCGTGGCGGGGCCCTCCTTCCACGCGAAGTCCGTCCAGGGGCCGGAGCAGGCCAGGCAGCGGGTGCGCGAGCAGAAGGCCGCTGGCTATGACCTGCTCAAGACCCACGGCGGCCTCAACCGGGAGACGTACGACGCCATGATGGCCGAGGCCAAGGCCCAGGGCCTGCGCGTGAGCGGCCACGTCACGCAGGAGATCGGCCTCGCGCACGCGCTCGCCTCTGGCCAGCAGATCGAGCACCTCGATGGCTACCTGGCCGCGCTCCTGCCTCCCGGGGACACCACTCCCGTGGACCAGGTGGAGTTCGGCGCGGCCCTCGCCCGGATGGACCCGGCTCGCATCCCCGCGCTCGCCGAGGCCACGAAGCGGGCCGGCACCTTCAACTCCCCCACCCTGGCCCTCTTCGAGCTCGTCGCCAGCGATGGCGCCGTCCCCGAGCTGCGAACCAACCGCGAGCTGCGCTACGTGCCCACCACCGCCGTGGACGCCTGGACGAAGGAGCTGCTCACCGGCCCGCTGGCGGAGGCTCCCGCTTCCGGCAAGCACCGGCTCCTCGCGCTGCGTCGCCAGGTGCTCCAGGGGCTCCACGCGGCGGGCACCCCGCTGCTGGTGGGCTCGGACTCGCCCCAGCTCTTCATGGTGACCGGCTTCGCCGTCCACCGGGAGATGGAGGCCATGGCCGCCGCGGGCCTGCCCCCGCTCACCGTGCTCCAGGCCGCCACGCGCAACGCCGCCGCCTGGTTCGGCGAGAGCGACCAGTGGGGCACCGTCGCCCCCGGCCTGCGCGCGGACCTGCTGCTGCTCAACGCCAACCCGCTCCAGGACGTGGCGCTCACCCGGGCCCTCGTCGGCGTCATGGTGCGCGGCCAGTGGCTCCCCCGCGGCGAGCTGGACGCGAAGCTGGACCAGGTGGCCACCGCCGCCAAGGCGCCCCCTGGGTGACTTGCAACCTCCTGAACGGACTTGTGTTCAGTGTCGGGCGAAGTGGGTCCGCCAGAAGGAAGCTTGCCGCTCATACCTTCCCCCCTCGGGGATGAGGCGCTAGGACAGGGCTGGGATGGCCTCTTCCGGAGGAACGATGAGCCAGCGAGCGCTGTGGGAGCGATACAAGAAGTACCTGTGCGTCTGCCCGTCCGTGGGCTTCACGCTCGACATCTCGCGGATGAACTTCTCCGCCACCTTCCTGGAAGAGATGGCCGCGCCCATGCGCTCGGCCTTCAGGGCCATGGAGGCCCTGGAGCAGGGCGCCATCGCCAACCCGGACGAGAAGCGCCGCGTGGGCCACTACTGGCTGCGCGCCCCCGAGCTGGCGCCCGAGGCGGAGATCGGCCGCGCCATCCGCGACACCCTCGCGGACGTGCACTGGTTCGCCGAGGAGCTCCACGCCGGCCGCATCGCCCCGCAGACCGCCGAGCGCTTCACCCACCTGCTCGTCGTCGGCATCGGCGGCTCGGCGCTGGGGCCCCAGCTCGTGGCCGACGCGCTGGGCGGCCCCGCCGACCCGATGCGCATCTTCTTCTTCGACAACACGGACCCGGATGGGATGGACCGTGTCCTGGCGCAGCTTGGAGACAAGCTGCCGGAGACGCTCACCCTCGTCATCAGCAAGTCGGGCGGCACCAAGGAGACGCGCAACGGCATGCTGGAGGCCGAGCGCGCCTACAAGGCCCGCAGCCTCGACTTCGGCGCGCACGCGGTGGCCATCACCGGCGCCAACAGCGAGCTGGACCAGTACGCGAAGAAGCACGGCTGGCTGCGCGCCTTCCCGATGTGGGACTGGGTCGGCGGTCGCACCTCCGTGCTGTCCGCGGTGGGCCTGCTGCCCGCCCGACTCCAGGGGCTGGACGTGGACGCGCTGCTGTCAGGCGCCCGGGACATGGACCGAGAGACGCGCCAGCAGGACGTGCTGCGCAACCCGGCCGCGCTGCTGGCCCTGATGTGGTTCCACGCCGGCAACGGGCGCGGCGCCAAGGACATGGTCATCCTGCCGTATAAGGACCGGCTGATGCTGATGTCCAAGTACCTGCAGCAGCTCGTGATGGAGTCGCTCGGCAAGGAGCTGTCGCTCAAGGGCGAGGTGGTGAACCAGGGCCTCGCCGTCTACGGCAACAAGGGCTCCACCGACCAGCACGCCTACGTGCAGCAGCTGCGTGAGGGCGTCCACAACTTCTTCGCCACCTTCATCGAGGTGCTCCAGGACCGGCAGGGCCCCTCCATGGCCGTGGAGGAGAACACCACCAGCGGCGACTACCTGCTGGGCTTCCTCCTGGGCACGCGGCGCGCCCTCTTCGAGAAGGGCCGCGAGTCCATCACCCTCACCGTGCCGGACGTGAGCCCGCGCACGCTGGGAGCCCTCATCGCGCTGTATGAGCGCGCGGTCGGCCTCTACGCCTCCCTGGTGGACATCAACGCCTACCACCAGCCCGGCGTCGAGGCCGGCAAGAAGGCCGCCGGCGCGGTGCTGGAGCTCCAGCGCAAGCTGCTCACCCACCTGCGCGCGAAGAGGGGCAGCGCGAGCTCCGTGGAGGAGCTGGCCACCGCCGTGGGCGCCGCCGACGAGGCGGAGACGGTGTTCAAGATCCTCGAGCACCTGGCCGCCAACCCGGACCACGGCGTGGAGCGCACCCCGGGCGCCACGCCCTTCGAGGCCCGCTTCGGCGGCAAGTGAGGCCGGCGCTCAGGCGCCTCCCAGCTCCTCGATGAGCGCTCGGGCCCGCACCAGGTCCGGCGCGTCCAGGCCCTCGGTGAACTGGCCGTAGAGGGGCACCAGCAGCTCGCGGGCCTCCGCGCGCTGCTGCATGCGGAGCAGGAGCCGGCAGAGCGGGAGCGCGGCTCGCAGCTCCAGCATCCTCGCCTGCCGCTCCCGAGCCAGCGCCAGCGCCTCCCGGAGATAGGCCTCGCCCGCGGTGGGGTCCGGCGCCGTCTCCAGCAGGTGGCTGCCCAGGCGGATGAGGACGTGGAAGATCGAGAACCCCTCGTCCGTGGCGCGTGCCTGACGGAGGGCTCCCTCAAGACGCGCCGTGGCGGCCTCCGTCCTGCCGAGCGAGGCTTCCACCTGCGCCGCGAGTGACGAATAGAAGGGCAGGAGCAGCGCGCTGCCCTGCTCATCCAGCATCGCGAGCGCCCGCTCCATCCCCTCCAGGTCCCGCTTCCCCCAGCAGCGCATGACCTCGCAGTACGCCCCCTGGGACGAGAAGCGCTGACGCTCCATCAGCTCCTTGGCCTGCTCCGCCAGCTCGGCGTGCCGGGCGTGATCCTCCCGGAGCAGGTACAGCCCGAGCGCGAAGATGTAGGCCACCGCCTGCGTGCTGGCGTGGTTCAGCTCGCGCGCCAGGGCCAGCGCGGTCTCCATCATCCGCGCGGCCTTGTCGGGCAGCCCCAGGTGCCACTTCGCCAGCGCCAGGACGAGCCGGGCATAGATGCGAGGCTCGATTCCATACAGGTAGAGCGACTGCCGAGGCTGGGTGCCCGCGTCGAATGACAAGGCCCGGAGCGTGCACTCGCGGGCCTCCGCGAAGCGCCCCTGGGCGCACAGACAGTCTCCCTTCAGGGGGAGCACGACGATCTGATGGCCGACGTCCTCGGCCAGCCCTTCCATGGAGACGAGCCGCTCCACCAGGCCGCGCGCCTGCGCATGCTGGGCGCGCAGGTGGTGGAAGTTCACCAGCGCCCACAGCGTGGGGACCACGTGAGGGCTGTTCCCGAGCAGATCGATGAGCGCCTGGCTGCGCTCCACCCGCTCCTTGACCGACGGATCAGACCAGCCCCGGGTGGCCATCACCGCCGGAGTGATGACGCCGTTGAGGTCCAGCTCCCACCGCGCGCGCTCCCGCACGTCCTTGACGGCATCCAGCCACCCGAGCGCCTCCGTGGCGTGGCTCAGGGCCTCGTGGTCGGCCGAGCGCATCAGCGCCGCCAGCGCCGCCTTGTGCGCGTAGACGAGCGCCTCCTGCTTCTTGTCGCCCGCGGCGTAGTGCCGGGCGAGCAGGTCCGGGCGCTGCTGCGCCAGCTCCGGGAAGCGCTGCTCCAGGGCCGCCGCGATGCGGGCATGCACCTGGCGGCGCAGCGGCTTCACCATGGACTCGTAGGCCGTGTCGCGGATGAGCGCGTGCTTGAACGCGTACGTGGGGTTGCGGGTGCCGCGCCGCCGGTGGACGAGGTCCGCCGCCACCAGCACATCCATGTCCTTCTTCAGCGCCTCCGGGCTGCTCGGGAAGGCGGCCTCGAGCACCTCGTAGCTGAACTCACGCCCCAGCGCGGCGGCGAGCTGGAGGGTGCCCTTGGTCGGCCCGAGCCGATCCAGTCGCGCCATCAGCGAGTCCCTCAGCGTGCTGGGGATGGCCAGGGGGATGGACTCCCGCCCCGGGGCATCGCCCTGCCGGGCCAGGGACTCCACCACCATGCGCGTCAGCTCCTCGACGAAGAGGGGCACGCCATCCGTGCGGCCCACCACCTGCTCCACCACCTCGCGCGGCAGCGGCGCCTCCCGGGTGAGCCTGCGCACCATCTCCTCCACCTGCGGGCGCTCCAGCCGGCTGAGCTGCATCTGGAGCGCCTGGTTGGAGGGCCACGGTGGCACGAACGACGGACGCGCGGTGAGGACGGCGCACAGGCGCGCGCTGGAGGCGTCCTTCAGCAGCAGCGTCACCAGCTCCAGCGTCATCGGGTCGGCCCAGTGCAGGTCCTCCACCACCAGCAGCACCGGCTGCTGCTGGGCCATCTCGAAGATGAGCGCCAGCAGCCCGCCGAGGATCTCCTCCTTCTGGCGCTGGGGAGACAGCGTCTGCTGCGGGTAGCGATCCGAGGTCCCCTTGAGGGGGAAGAGCGAGGCGAACAGCGGCACGAACTCCCGGAGCTCGAAGCCGTAGCGCGTCAGCAGCTTCTCGAGCGCGACGGTGATCTGCTCGGACGTCGAGTCCCGGCCCACGCCCAGCATCCGCTCCAGCAAGTCCACCACCGGCCGCAGCGTGCTGTTGCGCCACTCGGGAGCGCAGCGGCACTCCAGGAAGGTGTGTGGCGTGGCGCGCGCCTGCTGGGCCAGCTCCTGCGTCAGCCGCGTCTTCCCGATGCCCGGCTCGCCGGTGATGAGGATGCCCTGCCCCATGCCCGCCACCACCTGCCGCCAGCGCTGCACCAGCAGCTCCCGCTCGAGCGTCCGGCCGAACATCGGCCCGGTGGGGGTGCCCTCCAGGCCCGACGCGGAGACGCGCTGCCTGTCACGCAGGCGGAACACCGCCACCGGCCGCGTGCCCGAGCCCACGCGGTGCTCTCCCGAGGGCTCCAGGGTGAAGTTCTCCCGCAGCACCTTGGCCGTCACCTCGCTGACGAGGATCTCTCCCGGCTGGGCGAGCGCCTCCAGCCGCTCGGCGATGCCGGGCGTGGTGCCCGTGAGGACCGGCAGCCCCGCGATGCCCTCTCCCCGCAGCTCGCGGCCGATGACGAGCCCGGTGTGGAGGCCCACCCGGACCTCCAGCTGGACGCCGTGGACCCGCGCCAGCTGCGCGCTGCGCTGCTCCAGCTCCGCCTTCAGCTCCAGCGCCACGTGGGCCGCGCGCAGGGCGTCGTCCTCCTGCGCCTGCGGATAGCCGAAGTACAGCAGCAGCCGCTCTCCCAGGACGCTGCCCAGCCAGGCCTCCCGCCGCCGCGCCAGCTCGATGGCGGCCGCGTGCTGCGTCCACAGCATCGCGTCCAGGTCCTCGACGTCCGCCGTGTCGGCTCCCTCGCCGGCCAGCCTCAGGCCGCAGCAGAGGGCGGTGAGCTGTCGGCGCTCTCCCTCGGCGGGGACGTGGGTCGGCGTCACCACGCTCTGGGGAACCCCGGCCTCCGTGGAGGGCCACCCCTGCGTCACGCAGGCCTCCAGCTCCAGCAGCAGATCCTGCGCGGTGACGTCCCGGGCCTTGGGGTCCTTCTCCGTGGCCCGCCGCAGGAGCCGCCCGAGCCGGTGGCCCTCGAGCCACACCGGCAGGGGGATGGGCTCGGAGCCCAGCTGCTTGAAGACGAGCTCCTGCAGGCTGGTGCCCTCCACCACCCGCTTGCCCGTGAGGCACTCCAGGAAGATGAGGCCCCACGCGTACAGGTCCGTGCGCGCCGTCACCGGCTCGCCCCGGAGCTGCTCGGGCGCCGCGTAGGCGGGCGTGCCCAGCGTGTCGCGCGTGCGGGTGATGCGCGAGAGGTCCTCCCGCCGGTCCTCGTCGGACAGCGTCCCCAGCCCGAAGTCGAGCACCAGCGAGTTGCGCCGCACGCCCGTGCTGGTGAGCATGATGTTCTGCGGCTTGAGGTCGCGGTGGACGATGCCCAGCTTGTGCGCGCAGCCCAGCGCGTCCAGCACCTGGAGCATCAGGTGCGCGGCCTCCCACGGCGGCAGCGCCCCCTCCGAGGCGAGCACGTCCCCCAGCGTCCGGCCCGGCACGTACTCGAAGACGGTGTAGAGCTGCCCGTCCTCGGTGCTCCCCGAGTCGATGAGCCGGACGATGTGCGGGTGGTAGAGCCGCGCGCACAGCCGCATCTCGCGCTGGAAGCGGGCGGTGAGCCCCTCGTCACCCGTGTGCAGGAAGTGCAGGACCTTGACCGCCACCTCCTGCCCCGTCGCCTTCTGGCGGGCCCGGTACACCTGGCTGAAGCCACCCTCCCCCAGCTTGGAGAGGATCTCGTAGCGCTCCTGGAACACCGTGCCCGCTGCGATCGAAAACAAGGCTGAAGTCTCGGAAGAGGGGAAGCTGAGGATATCTGATTATCCTAGAATTTTCCGTTTTTACGAGACCTGTGTTTCCTTATCATCACGTTCGCGGAGGCCGCGCCTCGAAGACACGCAGCAGCAGGACGATGGAGGGGACGACGAGGGCGGCTCCCACGGCGATGGCGACCATCAGCAGGCGCAGCACGTTCGGGCTGACGGCCGCGGCCTGGATCGTCACGTCCGGCACCACCAGGTAGGGGTACTGGGACGCGGCCCAGCCGAGCACGATGAAGCCCACCTGCGCCGCCGCCGTGACACGGGCCCAGGAAAAGCGCCGCCGCCACAACAGCACGAAGGTCGCCACCGCCGACAGCGCCGTGATGGCGTGCAGCGCCAGCGCGAAGGGCGCGTGGAGCAGCCCGCTCCAGACGCGCGGCGCGGCCTCCCGCGCGAGCACCAGCACGCCGAGCGCCGCGAGGAACACCGCCCCACCCGAGAGCAACGCCCGGCGCCGGAAGTCCTCGCGCAGCGGCTCGGAGTCCGCCTCCGCCGTGAGGTACACCGCCGCGAGGAACGCGAAGAGGCACAGCGCCAGCACGCCCACCGCGACGGAGAACGGCGTCAGCCACGGCGCGAAGAAGCCGCTCACCACCACGCGGCCCTCCACGCGGATGCGGCCGCTCACCACCGCGCCCACGCACATGCCCAGCAGCACGGGAGAGATGACGCTGGCCACGCTGAAGACGAGCCCCCAGCGCCGCTGCACCAGGTCTCCCCGCGCGTCGTACGTGCGGAAGGTGAACGCCGTGCCTCGGAAGACGATGCCCAGCAGGAGCAGCGTCAGCGGCACGTGCAGCGCCACGGTGAGCACGGCGAAGGCGCGAGAGAAGCCGCTGAAGAGCAGCACCAGGCCGACGATGAGCCAGACGTGGTTCACCTCCCACACCGGGCCGAGGGCGCGGGCGATGAGCGCGCGCTGCTCCGCCTTGCGTGGGCCCGAGGCGAGCAAGTCCCATACGCCGCCGCCGAAGTCCGCTCCGCCGAAGATGGAGTAGAGGACGAACGTCCCCGCCACCGCGAAGGCCAGGAGGAGCTCAGTGGGCATCGTCCGCCTCCCGGCCGGGCAGCGTCCCGGCCACCTGCCGCGCGAGGAGGAAGGCCACCACCAGCCCCAGGAAGAGGTACACGAGCGTGAAGGTCCAGAAGGGGGCGGCCAGGTGCGGCACGGGCGTCACCGCCTCCGAGGTGCGCATCACCCCGTGGATGATCCACGGCTGGCGGCCCCACTCGGTGACCATCCACCCGGCCTCCAGCGCCACCAGCCCGAGCGGCGAGGCCAGCAGCCACGCGCGCATCATCCGCGGCCCTGAAGGCCACTCGCGCCGCCGCCAGCGCAGCACCAGCGTCACCAGCGCGAGCAGCGCCATGGCGCTCCCGGTGCCCACCATGAGCTGGAAGGACAGGTGCACCTTGGCCACGGGCGGCCAGTTCTCCCGAGGGAACTCCTTCAGGCCCCGCACCTCCGCGTCTGGATCCCCGAAGGCCAGGATGGAGAGGGCACGCGGAATCTCCAGCGCGTAGGGCATGGTGGCCGTCTCCTCGTCCGGCAGCCCGCCCACGCTCAGCGGCGCGCCACGCTGCGTCTCGAAGAGGCCCTCCATCGCCGCCAGCTTCTCCGGGCGCGCCTCGGCGGTGTGCTTCGCCAGGAAGTCTCCCACCAGCGGCTGAGCGAGCGCGGTGATGCACGCCAGCGGCAGCGCCACCGCCAGCGCCTTGCGGTGGAACGCCGAGCCCGGGTGCCGCAGCAGCACGAAGGCGTGGATGCCCGCCATCGCGAAGGCGCTCGCCTGGTAGCACGACAGCAGCACGTGGGCCGTCTGGTACTGCCAGCCCGGGCCGAACATGGCCACCAGCGGCTGGATGTTCGTGGGCCCCGTCGGCGTGGGCGTGAAGCCCGTGGGGTTGTTCATGAAGACGTTGACCAGCGTGACGAAGAAGGCGCTCGCCGCGCCGCTCAGCGCCACCATCACCCCGGAGAACAGGTGCAGCCCGGGTGACACCCGCTCGCGGCCGTACAGGTAGATGCCCAGGAAGATGGCCTCGGTGAAGAAGGCCACGCCCTCGAGGCTGAAGGGGAAGCCGATGACCTCCCCGTACTGCCCCATGAACTCGGGCCACAGCAGGCCCAGCTCGAACGAGAGCACCGTGCCGCTCACCGCGCCCACCGCGAAGAGGATGGCCGTGCCCTTGGCCAGCTTCTGGCTCAACAGCCGGTAGTCCGCGTCCCCCGTGCGCCGGGCCTTCCAGTCACTGAGCACCATCAGCACCGGCAGCGCCACGCCCGCCGCGGCGAAGACGATGTGAAACGCCAGCGACAGCCCCATCTGGGCCCGCGCATAGAGCAGATCATCCACGTGGATGAGTCTGCTTTATGCGCGTTCCTCTCGCAATTAAATCAGCTACTACCTCACTGCAGCGGGCACGGGGCGGCGCCGCGGGACGAGTCCCTGCACCGAGTTCTTCGCGATATTCGACGCCAGCGCTGTCGCGAAGATGATGACGAGCTTGCGGCCCAGCTCCACGGCGAGCGGCTTCTGCTCGGCGGAGGAGGCCACGCGGTCCGGGTGCGCCCACGCGCGCTTCATCGCCTTGAGGCGGTGGTCGGCGAGGATCTGCTGCCGGTGCCGCGCGCGCCAGACCGCCACGCCCAGGCCCACGCTCGTCAGCACGGCGGCCGTGATGGCGATGCCGACCAGGAGGTCCCGATGCTGCGCGGCCTGGTAGCGCACGTCCAGCGCCTGGTGCCGGCGCCGGTCCAGCTCCTCCAGCGTCAGGAGCAGCTCATCGCGGATGCGGTCCGCGGTGCGCTCCACCTGCTCCCGGTCGCCCATGCCCTTGGTGATGTGCTCGTGCTCGCCGTCGGGCTTGCGCTCGGCCACGGGCGCGCGCTCGGTACCGCGCAGGAGCTGATCGCCGCGCTCGCGCTTGTCCTGGCCTTCGTTCTTCTGCTCGAGATGGCCCCACTCGTTCATTGCAGTGTCCCCCGCGCCAACTCGAAGTCCGCCTTGAGCCGCTCCTGGGTGTGCGGCAACGGCTTCTTCGGCAGCTTCTTCACCCCGGCCCAGGCCAGCCCTCCCGCGATGAGCAGGATGGCCACCCCCACCAGCAGCACGCCGAGCCAGGCGCTCAACGGCAGCGCCAGCCCTATCGCGACGAAGAGCGCCGCCAGGCCGCACAGCACCAGCGTGAGGGCCGCTCCCAGCAGGATGCCGCTGGTGCGCGCGGCCTTCACCTCCTCGCGCAGTTCCTTCTTGGCGTGGAGCACCTCCGCCTTGACCAGCAGCTTCGCCTCGGCGAGGGCGTGCCGGACGAGCTCGGCGGTGCTCAGGGTTTCCAGTTGGCTTCGCTCCAGGCGCTCCGATTCGAGTTCCACGTCTCCGCCTCCGGACTCCAGAGGGGCGTTGGCGTGTGCCGTGTCTGGCACCACGCGCCCCTGCTCCTGGGTGAAGGTGGGCAGGGCACCGCAGCGGGTGAAGTCCACTGGGCGGGCCAGACGACTGGCTGCCTGCCCGTCCCACGGAGCATGGATCAGCAGGAGGCACGTCGGGCCCGAGGGGCGCGACTTCGCGAGTCAGCACGGCGCGTGCCGACTTGCTCGGCAATGGACGCACTGGATGTGCGGCTCCTATGGTGCTGTCTCATGAGACAACCAAGGCGTCTTGTGTCCGCTACCCTGGTCGCTTGGCTGCTGCTCCTGTCGGCAGTCCCGCGTCCGGCCCAGGCCCAGGCCCCGGGGGAGTTCCAGCGTCACCTCAACGCCGCGATCCGGCTCTACCAGAGCCTGGAGTACGAGCGCGCCCTCACCCAGATCAACCTCGCCCGCGGCAAGCCGCACAGCTCGGACGAGGAGGTGAAGCTGTCGCTCTATGAGGGCATCATCCAGGCGGAGCTGGGCCATCAGGACGAGTGCACCGCCGCCTTCAAGTCGGCGCTCCTCGTCCAGCCCGAGGCGAAGCTGCCGGTGAAGGTCGCCCCCAAGGTCGCCACCCTCTTCGAGTCCGTCCGCGAGCAGGTGAAGCGCGAGCTGGCGGCCATGCCCGCAACGCCGACCCGGCCCGAGGTGGCGGCCACGCCCCCAGCGCCCGCTCCAGCTACCGTCACGCCCTCCGCCACGGAGGTCTCCCGGGAGGCGGCGGGGTCGAAGCTCCTGCGCCGCCATGCACTCATCCCCGCCATCGCCGGAGGAGCGCTCGTGGTGGCCGGCGGCGTCTCCTATGCCCTGTCTCGCGGCGAGCTCAGCCGCCTGCGCGACGACGATGACAGTCTCCAGAGCCGCCAGGCCGTGGACGACACCGTCGCCAAGGGGAACCGGTACCAGACGCTCGGCGTCGCCCTGCTCGGAGTAGGGACCGCGGGGCTGGCCGCGGCGGCGGGCATCTACTTCCTGGGCGCTCCGGACACGCCCGCCACCGTGGGGCTCACGACGGATGGGAGGTCCGCCTTCGTGTACGGGAGGTGGCCGTGATGAGCCGGAGAAACATATGGCTCGCCTCGGCCCTGCTTCTCGCCGGGGCTCTGGGCTGCACGGACTTCGACAAGGAGGGAGAGTCCTTCTGTCAGCGCAACCCCGCCGCCTGCAATCCGGACAAGACGCCTCCCGAGATCACCGCGAGCCAGCAGTCCGCTCCCAGCGCCCTGGGTGAGCAGACGCTCACCTTCAGCGTCACGGCGAAGGACGCGGAGACGGCCCAGCTCCGCTTCTCGTGGACGGCGAGCGCCGGCACCCTCGCGGAGCCAACCCACACCGACACCACCAGCACGGTGACGTGGACAGCGCCGCTGTGCCTGCCCGCGGGCACCCCCATCACGGTGACGGTGACGGTGATGGATGATGGCGGCTTCTCCACCCAGAAGTCCTTCACCGCCACCGTCAACGCCTGCCCCACTCCCAAGGTGGCCGCCGGCGGGGGACACTCCCTGGCCCTGCGCGCCAATGGCACGGTCTGGTCCTGGGGGCTCAACGTCTTCGGCCAGCTCGGCAACGGCTCTCCCATCGTGCTCGTGGCGGAGCCTGGGCGTGTGCCGGGGCTGACCGCCGTGACGGCCGTGGCCGCGGGCCAGCAGCACTCGCTGGCACTGCGAAGCGACGGCACCGTCTGGGCCTGGGGCTACAACAACTCCGGCCAGCTTGGAGATGGGACGACCACCAGCAGCAATGTGCCTGTCCAGGTGACGGGCCTGACCAGCGTCACCGCCATCGCCGCGGGTACCACCCACAGCATGGCCCTCCGAAGCGACGGCACCGTCTGGGCCTGGGGCAACAACAACTCCGGTCAGCTCGGGGATGGCACGACCACCCAGCGCAACACGCCCGTGCAGGTGCTCACCCTCACCGACGTCACCGCCATCGCCACAGGCTCCAGCCACGGCGTGGCCTTGCGCGGGAACAAGACGGTCTGGACCTGGGGCCGCAACAACTCCGGTCAGCTCGGGGATGGGACGACCACCAGCCGCTCCAGCCCTGGCCAGGTGCCCGGGCTGACGGAGGTGGCCGCCATTGCAGCCGGCTCCGTGTCCTCCCTCGTGGCCAGGAGCGATGGCTCCGCCTGGGGCTGGGGAGACAATGATGATGGCCAGCTGGGGGATGGGACGACCACCCAGCGCAACGCCCCCATCCAGGTGGCGACCCTGTCCAACGTCACCCTGCTGGCCGCGGGCACCAGCCACGCCATGGCCCTGCGTGGCGACGGCACTGTCTGGACCTGGGGAAGGAACAGCGCCGGCCAGCTCGGGGATGGAACGACGACGGATCGCCTGCTGCCCCAGCAGGTGCCCGGTCTGTCCAATGTGGCCTCCATCGCCAGCGGCGAGAGCCACTCGATGGTGCTCCACGCCGATGGCACCGTGAGGACCTGGGGAAGCACGGTGCTGGGCCAGCTGGGAGACGGCGTCTCCAGCCTGCGCCTCTCCGCCGTGCAGGTGGCGGGGCTGAGCTCCGTCCTGGCCATTGGCGCCGGTGACTCCCACTCCCTGGCCGCGCTGGCCAATGGCAGCGTCCAGACCTGGGGGGACAACGACAACGGCCAGCTGGGAGACGGGACGCTGGTGAAGCGCAGCCTGCCCACCGAGGTGTCCGGACTGTCCAACGTCCTGAGTGTCGCTGGCGGCAGGAGCCACTCCCTGGCGCGGCTCAGCAACAACGTCGTGCGGGCGTGGGGAAGCAACTTCTATGGCCAGCTGGGAGATGGCACCACCATGGAGCGTCCTTTCTCCGTGCAGGTCACCAGCCTGACCGGCATCACGGCCATCGCCGCGGGAGAGTCCTTCTCGCTGGCGGCGCGGAGCGATGGCACCGTCTGGGCGTGGGGCTACAACGGGCTGGGCCAGCTCGGCGATGGCACGACCACCAACCGCCTCGCTCCCGTGCAGGTGACGGGCCTGGCGGGAGTCACCGCCGTCGCCGCGGGCTATGGGCACTCGCTGGCGCTTCGTGGCACCAGCGTCTGGGCCTGGGGCTACAACGGCTCGGGGCAGCTCGGGGACAGCACCAGCACCAACCGCGGCACCGCCGCCGTGGTGCCCAACCTGACGGGCGTCACCGCCATCACCTGCGGGAGCGACCACTCCCTGGCCCTCAAGAGCGACGGCACCGTCTGGGCCTGGGGTGAGAACGGTGACGGTCAGCTCGGAGATGGAACGACCATCGACCGGTTCGAGCCGCGGCAGGTGCCAGGGCTGAGCGGCATCACCGCCATCGCGGCCGCCCGCTCCGGCTCGCTGGCCATCGGTCCCGGAGGCGTCGTCTTCGCGTGGGGCGACAACAGCTCCGGTCAGCTCGGGGATGGGACGATCATCAGCCGCCCTTCGCCCGTGCAGCTGCCGGGGCTCTCCAACATCACCGCGCTGGCCGCCGGCGGCTACCACGTGCTGGCACTGCGCTCGGACAAGACGCTCTGGGCCTGGGGCTTCGGTGAGGAGGGGCAGCTCGGAGACGGCTCGCCCTCGTACCGCGCCTCGCCGGTCCTCGCAGTCCTCCCCTGAGGGGAGTCCTCGGAGACGTGGGCCTCAGCGCTTGCGGTGCAGCGCGAGCGCCGTGGCCAGCGTCTCGCGCACCTGCCGGGCCTGGAAGAGCCGGTCCGCCGTGTCCACCAGGTTGTCCAGGTAGAGCACCTGCTTGCGCAGCCGCGCGGGCAGCGCTCGCGTGCCCAGGTGCGCGCCCAGCAGCGCTCCGGTCACCGCCGCCGCCACGTCCACCTCGCCGCCACAGCGCAGCACCAGCGCCACCGCCTCGCGGAAGTCGTGCGGCACCTTCAGCGCCGCGTACAGCGCCGTCAGCAGCACCGGCACCACGTGCGCCGGCAGCCCGTCCACGCCCTGCAGCTCGGAGCGGGGCACGCCAATCTTCCGCAGCGCGGTGAGCGCCCGCGTCGGGTCCCACGTGAGCAGCCGGGGCAGGTGCCGCACCTCGTCCGCCAGGTCCTTGTCGTGCTCGGCCGCCGCCAGCGCCAGCTTCTCGCAGAAGGCCACCGCGGTGAGCGGCTCCTCCTCGAGGCCCAGGGCCACCGCCTGCGCGAAGGCCGCCGCCGCCGCCGCGCACGTGGGGTCCTTGTGCGTCACCACCGTCAGCACGCCCGCGTCATGCGGCAGGCGCTTGTGGCCGCTGCGCTCGAAGAGGCCCACCACCATGGCCCGGCTGAGCACCGAGGGGCACTTCACGCCCATGGGCGCCCCCGCGCTCATCCACGGCTTGCCACCGGCCAGCCGCTGCAGCGACTCGGAGAGCCCCCGGGGCGGCTGGAGGATGACGCCCTCCTGCCACAGCCAGGCGAAGTGCGCGGCCGCGCTGCGCCCGTCCACCTTGCCCTCGCGGATGATGCTCTCGGCGGCCGCCAGCATCAGCTGCGTGTCGTCCGAGAACTGCCCCTTGGCGAACTTGCCGCGCGGCCGCGGGGAGAAGTCATCCGCCAGGTGCGTCAGCCGCGTGAGGCTGGCCGGCGGAATGCCTCGGAGCGGGAAGCCGAGCGCGTCCCCGATGGCAAGGCCCAGGAATGCCGCATGGAACCTGTCCTGGCGCTCAGCGGGAGTCAGCGGCATCGGAGGCGCGCAGATTAACCGACGGATCGCCCATGGCCAGAGCAGAAATCGGCTACATGTCGGCGTCACGCCCCAGGTTCACCACCGCTTGCAATCGCGCGACCACCGCCTCTGCTCCCTGGTGGAGGTGTGTCCCATCCCACAAGGCGGGCGTCGTCTTCCCACCCAGGCGGTGGAAGTCCGCTTCTACCTCCGGGTAGGTGAGGTTGCGGAAGCGCACGCGGTCCTCCAACGCATGGTCGACGATGTAGCGCCGGGCCACCGCCGAGGGCGGGTCCGCGATGCGATGAAAGAGCTCGAGCAGATCCACGGCCATTCTCCCGAAGGATTATGGACCGCGCTCCGCCGAGACGGGAAGGAAGAGGTCCGCCAGGTCTCTGCGGGAGCGCTTCACCACGTCCGCCACCGTGTACTTGCCCAGCACCGCGAGGAAGGCCTCGCGCGCCTCGTAGAGCACGCCCTTGAGGCCGCACGCGGGGGCGATGGGGCAGGTGTTCTTGTCCCGCTCGAAGCACTCCACCAGGTGGAAGTCCGGCTCGGCCACGCGGAACACCTCGCCCAGGGAGATTTCCGAGGGCTCGCGCGCCAGGGTGATGCCGCCGGTGCGGCCGGGGCGCACCTCGATGAAGCCGTGCCGGCCCAGCGTCTGCACCACGCGCACCAGGTGATTCTTGGAGATGCCGTACGCCTCGCTCACCTCCTGGGTGGAGACGAGGCGCCCGGGCCGCGCGGCCAGGTACAGCAGCACGCGCAGCGAGTAGTCAGCGTGAAGCGTCAGATGCACGAGAGGTGGCTCCTGCTCCCGCTGGCGTGCTGGCGCTCGGCAGGAAGGCATCCGCGTGGATGTCCTTGAGCGAGAGCCCGGCCAGGAAGAGCTTCTTTCGGAGGGATAGCACCAGCTCCGGGTTCCCGCAGAGGAACGCGCGCCAGCCGACGGGTTTCGGGCACTCGGCGCGGATGAGCGCGTCGAGCGGGCCCACGTGCACATCCTCGCCCAGCCGGCCCTCCAGCACCCCTGGCCGGTAGTGCAGGTTCGGGTGGCGCGCGGCCAGGGCGCGCAGCTCCTCCACCAGGTAGAGGCCTCGCGGATTCAGCGCGCCGTGGAAGAGCCAGAGCGGACCGGAGTGGCCCTGCGCCAGCGCGTCCCGGACGATTCCGTACAGCGGCGCCAGCCCCGTGCCCGTGCCCGCCAGCAGCAGCGGCTGCTCCGGCCGGCCCGGCAGGTAGAAGCACTCACCCGCGGGCCCCTGCAGCCGCACCTCGTCTCCCGGCCGAGCCTCGGAGCGAAGCCACGTGCTCATCGCCCCACCCGGCAGCAGCCGCACGTGCAGCTCCAGCAGCTCCTCGTCCGGCAGGCTCGCCACCGAGTAGCTGCGCGCCAGCCCATCCGCGCGCAGCAGGGTGAGGTACTGGCCCGCCCGGTACTCGAAGGGCGCCTCCGGCCGCAGCCGCACGCGCAGCACGTCCTCACTCAGACGCTCCAGGGACGCGAGGCGCGCGGGCACTCGCAGCTCCTCGGCTCCACCGCCGGCCACTTCCAGCTCCGCGCCCGGCTCCGGCCGGCACGAGCACGCCAGGAAGTAGTTGCGCGCCTTGAGTGTCTCCTTGAGCCCTGCCTGGGACTTCTCCGGCACCACTCCGTTGGCCGCGCGCATCAGGCAGGACTGGCACACCCCCGCCTTGCACGCATGCGGCACGGAGATGCCCTGCCGCAGCAGCCCATCGAGCACGGACTCCTCCGGCTCCAGCGGATACCACCTCGCCTCGTACCTGACCCGGGACATGCGCGCGCCCTCCCTACTTGTTCAGCACGTCCGCGCGCATGCTCTCGGCGGCCTGCAGCACCTGCTGGACGAGCGGCGCGGGCACCCCGAGCTCCGTCAGCGTGCCGCCCAGGTGCTCGGCCACCGCGTTGAAGTGCGAGTCGTTCAGCCCCTGCTTCACCAGGTGCGCGTGCCCCTTGCGCATGTCCAGGCCCGTGTAGCTGTTCGGCCCGCCGCATACCATGGTGAGGAACGCCTTCTGCTTGGCGGCCTGGCGCTCCATGTCCACGCCCTCGAAGAAGCGGCTGATGCGGTCGTCCGACAGCACGCGCCGGTAGAAGAGCTCCACCGCCGCATCCATCGCCTTCGAACCGCCGATCTGCTCGAACAGGGTGCTCATGTGCGCCTCCGGCCTCGCGGGCCCTTAAATATGTATCTTGAATGCATCTTTTTGGGCGCGACGTCAAATACCCGAAAGTTCAGGGGGTTGAACGCGTGGAGCGACCTGGCAGGGAGGCGGCCTGTGAGCGAACGAGTAGCGAACTGGTATGACAAGCAGACCAGTTCGCACAGATTGCGCACGGCATGAGGGCGAGCCGGCCGCGGGGGCGGACTCGAGCCCTCTGGTTGTTTCAGTGTGCGAAGCCTCTTCGGGAGCCGAGAGAGGCTACTTCGGACCGACCTAGCGGACGCCGGCGGCGTGCATGCGCGCCGTCTCGCGGCGCACCGTGGCCTGCTCCACCTCGTAGCGGGCGTCCTCGGGCTTGAGGTCCTTCATGCGCTGCTGGGCCTCGGCCATCCGGCGGCGCGCGGCCTCCACGTCGATGCCGGCGACGGGCTCGGCGCCATCGGCGAGCACCAGCACCTTGTCGTTGCCGACCTCCACGAAGCCGCCCGCCACGAAGAAGGCCTCGCGCCGGCCGCCGTCGATGAGGGTGAGCGCTCCGGGCTCCATCAGCGACAGGAAGGGCGTGTGGCCCGGCCGCACACCGAAGAGGCCGTGACCACCCGGGACGATGGCCTCGTCCGCCTGCACGGAGAGGATGCGCTTCTCAGGGGTGACAATCTCCACGGTCAGCTTGGCCATGTGCTCCTCACGTCCTGCGACGTCAGAATGAGAGGCGGTGCGTCTTCGCACCCACCGACTCGAACTCCACCTTCGCGTCGTCCGTCAGCCGAGGGCCCTTGCCGGGGATGCCCAGCGTCCCCTCCAGCCACTTGAAGTGCGCATGCATCTGCCGCACCTCGCCCAGCTCACGCGACCCGAGCAGGAAGTCCTGCAGGCGCTTCTCCTGCAGCTTCTGCCCGCTGCGGTCATACAGCTCCGCCACCGGCGTGTTGGCCCACGCCGGCACCTTCACCTTCTTCTTGCCCTTCTTCTCCACCGTCGACTTCTTGCCCTTCTCCGCCAGCGGACGGAGCAGCCAGAAGCGCTCCCCGTCATTCGAGGCGAAGTAGAAGTCGTCCACCGTGCCGATGCACCCCTCGAACTGCCACACCGGGCCGCTCTCCTTGTGCATCTCCACCCGGCACTTGCCGGGGGCCTCCTCCACCAACCGCACGCTGTACATGCCGTTGGCGCTGACGTGAGACTTGCTGCGACGCTCCTGGGCCAACCCCGGGAGCGCCACCAGCAACGCCAGGATGAGGAGGGTGCGGCTCATGAAGCACCTCGGGGGGATGCCGGGAGCCGCTTACGCCGCCGCCATCTTGCGGGCGTTCTCGAGCACCTCGTTGATGTCGCCCGCCATGTAGAAGGCCGCCTCGGGGATGTCGTCGTGCTTGCCGTCGGCGATCTCGCGGAAGCCCTGGATGGTGTCCTGCAGCTTCACGTAGCGGCCCGGCTTGCCGGTGAACACCTCGGCCACGAAGAAGGGCTGCGACAGGAACTTCTGGATCTTCCGCGCGCGCGCCACCGTGAGCTTGTCCTCCTCGGACAGCTCGTCCATGCCGAGGATGGCGATGATGTCCTGCAGCTCCTTGTACCGCTGGAGGATGCCCTGGACCTTGCGGGCCACGCCGTAGTGGTCCTGGCCCACCACGAGCGGATCCAGGATGCGGCTGGTGGAGTCGAGCGGATCCACCGCGGGGTAGATGCCCAGCTCGGAGATGGCGCGGTTGAGCACCGTGGTCGCGTCCAGGTGGGCGAACGTGGTGGCGGGCGCCGGGTCCGTCAGGTCGTCGGCGGGCACGTAGATGGCCTGCACCGAGGTGATGGAGCCCTTGGTGGTGGAGGTGATGCGCTCCTGCAGGGCGCCCATCTCCGTGGACAGCGTCGGCTGGTAACCCACCGCGCTGGGGATGCGGCCCAGGAGCGCGGACACCTCGGAGCCGGCCTGGGTGAACCGGAAGATGTTGTCGATGAAGAGCAGCACGTCGCGGCCCTCCACGTCACGGAAGTACTCCGCGATGGTGAGCGCCGAGAGCGCCACGCGAGCACGGGCGCCGGGCGGCTCGTTCATCTGCCCGTACACCAGCACGCACTGGCTGGCCTCCAGGTTCTCCATGTTGATGACCTTGGACTCCTGCATCTCGTGATACAGGTCGTTGCCCTCGCGGGTGCGCTCGCCCACGCCGGCGAACACCGAGAAGCCACCGCGCTCCTTGGCGACGTTGCGGATGAGCTCCTGCAGGAGCACCGTCTTGCCCACGCCCGCGCCGCCGAACAGGCCAATCTTGCCACCACGGGTGTAGGGGGCCAGCAGGTCGATCACCTTGATGCCCGTCTCGAAGGCCTGGACGCGCACGTCCTGGTCCACGAAGGTGGGGGCCGGACGGTGGATGGGCCAGGTCTGCTGGGCCTTCACCGGGCCCACCTCGTCCACCGGCTCACCGGTGACGTTGAGGATGCGGCCCAGGGTGCCCTTGCCCACCGGCACCTGGATGGGGGCGCCCGTGTTTTTCACCGCCTGCCCGCGGGCCAGGCCCTCGGTGGAGTCCATGGAGATGCAGCGCACCATGTTCTCGCCCAGGTGCTGCGCCACCTCGATGGTGAGGTTGTCCGCCTCGGCGTTGATGGTGGGGTTGGTCACCTTGAGGGCGGTGTACACTTCCGGGAGCACGCCGGGCGGGAACTCCACGTCAACCACGGGTCCGAGAACCTGGGTGATCTTGCCTACCGTCGCAGCTTGAGCGCTCATGAGTTCGTCTGCCTCTTGCGAATAAGCGGTGGAAACCGCCTCGCGTCGAAAGTCGGCCCGAGGGTGGGAGGGCGGGCCCCCTTTACCGGGGGGCACACTCCGGGTCAAGCCTCGTGGCGGCCGAGTCAGAAGCGGGACTTAAGGCCCCCCCTGCCCGGGCGCCAGGGTTGCCTGCGAGGCTGGCTGGTGGACCAGCGGCGGACCGCCAGGCCTGAAACGCCGCGGGGCCCGCCCTCCAGCTGGAGGGAAGGCCCCGGGGGTGTGCGGAACGAGGCGCTGGAGCGGCTACTTGAGGGCCTCGGCGCCAGAGACGATCTCCATGAGCTCCTTGGTGATGACGGCCTGGCGCGTGCGGTTGTAGTGCAAGGACAGCTTGCCGATCATGTCCGTGGCGTTGCTGGTGGCGTTCTCCATGGCGCTCATGCGGGCGCCGTGCTCGCTGGCCACGCTCTCGAGCAGCGCGCGGTACAGCTTGATGGAGACGGCCTGCGGCACCAGCCGGTCCAGCACGTCGTTGCGGCTCGGCTCGTACTTGAAGTCCACCAGCCCCGCGCCCGGCGTGGCCAGCGCGCCGCCCGCGGCACCCGCCGGAGCGGCAGGAGCCGCCGGCCCGAAGGTCTGCAGCGGCAGCATCTGCGACACGAGCACCTTCTGGCTGATGGCGGAGACGAACTCGTTGTAGATGATGTAGACGACGTCCACTTCGCCGTTGAGGTAGCTGGCGGTGAGCTCCTCGGCCACGGCCTTGGCGGACAGGTAGTTCAGCCGCTGGTAGAGGCCGCCGAAGTCCTTGCGGATGGTCTGCCCGCGGTTGCGCAGGAAGTCGTGGCCCTTGCGGCCCACCGTGGAGAACTGGATGCGCTCCAGGGCGCTGTTCTCGTAGAGGAAGCGGCTGGCGCGGCGGATGACGTTGGAGTTGAAGCCACCGGCCAGGCCGCGGTCCGAGGTGAGCAGCACCACCTCCGCGCGGCGGATGGGACGGGCCGTCAGCAGCGGGTGGGACACCTCCTCATCCCCCGAGCGCGCGGCCAGATCCGAGATGATCTGGTCCAGCATCTGCGCGTAGGGGCGGGCGGCGATGATGGCATCCTGGGCCTTGCGCAGCTTGGCGGCGGCCACCATCTTCATCGCCTTGGTGATCTGCCGCGTGTTCTTCACCGAGCGGATGCGCTTGCGGATGTCGCGAAGGGACGCCATGGGGACGGTAGCTCCTGTTCGGACGCGGCCCCGCTACCCCAGTACGAGGAGGCAGGCGCCGAGCGGCGCCCCCTATATAAGCGGCACGTCAGCGGGTCAACCGGAGCCTGCACTCTGGATGCCGGGGGGTGTCCAACAGGGAGCGACCGGGCGGAGAGGCCCCTCGAGTGGGGTGCCGCGGCCCCCATCGGGGCATAGCCTTCCAGGGCAGGCACCCGCGTCGGAGGACACCCATGGCCTCTCTGCTGAACGGTCCCATTCTCATCGTCGAGGATGACGAGGACATCCGGGAAGCGCTCCAGGGCTTCCTGGAGCTGCAGGGCTATGACGTGGTCCTGGCCACCCACGGCCGGGAGGCCGTCGAGCAGCTGCAGCGCCAGCCCCGGCCCGCCCTCATCCTGCTGGACATGGCCCTGCCGGTGATGGACGGACACCGGGTGCTCACCTACCGCAAACAGACGAACGGGCTCCAGGAGGTGCCCGTCATCATCGTCTCGGCGGGAATGGCGGCGATGAACCCCCGGGACAGGGCCCTCTACGCGGCCAACTACAACGTGGCCGCCTTCCTGAAGAAGCCGGCGGACCCGGACCAGCTCCTGGAGACCATCGAGCGCCACGCGCTGCGCCCGTCGAGCGAGCCGGCAGGCGCCCCGGCGTGACGGAAGCCCGTTCCACCCCCTTCCAGGCGCCGGGAGGCCGGGAGACAATGCCTTCCCTTCAACGGTCTTCCTTGGAATGGGGCGTCGCGGCGTGCTCGGAGTGTGGATGCGCAGAGGGCTCCTCGGGGCCGCGCTGGCGGTGCTCGGGGTGCTGGCCCTGTCGCACTTCGTCCGGGTGCGCTACCAGGACCGCATCGTCCCGCTGAGCTCCGCCCCCGAGGCGCCGGTGGTGCTGGTGTTCGGCGCGGGGCTGGCGCCGGGCGGGGTGCCCTCGGC
The DNA here is from genome assembly GCF_020103725.1 of Hyalangium gracile. Classification (NCBI taxonomy): domain Bacteria; kingdom Pseudomonadati; phylum Myxococcota; class Myxococcia; order Myxococcales; family Archangiaceae; genus Hyalangium; species Hyalangium gracile. The sequence goes on from NZ_JAHXBG010000010.1 coordinate 157,190, forward strand.
GGTGCTGGCGCAGCGGCTGGACACCGCGATTGCCCTCTGGAAGGCGGGCAAGGCGAAGGCGGTGCTCGTCAGCGGGGACAACTCGGACCGCTTCCATGACGAGACGCGCGCCATGCGCCGCTACATGCTCGACCGGGGGCTGCCCGAGCAGGCGGTGCTGGGAGACGACTCGGGGCTGTCCACCTATGACAGCTGCGTGCGCGCCTTCACCGTCTTCCAGGTCCGCAAGGCGCTGCTGGTGACGCAGGGCTTCCACCTGCCGCGCGCGCTGTACATCGCCAACTCGGTGGGCATGGACGCCTGGGGCGTGGCGGCGGACGAGGGCCGGCCCTCCACCCGGCGCTACGCGGTGCGGGAGATGTTCTCCCGGGTGCTCGCGCTGGCCATGGTGACGCTGGAGCGCAAGCCCACCTACCCGGCCGAGCGCACGGCGGCCACCGGGCGCTGAAGCCTCCGAGGGCAGGCGGGCAGGCACCGCTCGTTGCCGCGCCTCCCTGGGGTCCGCACTGTTAGCTCGGTAGCAGCCGAGCCACCGAGTTCCTCAGGAGGAAGAATCATGCGCTTCAAGAAGCTGGGTTCGGAGGATGTGGGGGAGGCGACTTCGCGACGCCATGTGGATCCGGTGACGGGACAGGAAGAGGTGAACATCACCGATCAGGACCTGGCGGCCACCCCTCCGCTGGAAGAGGAGCCTGACTTCCGCGACATCCTCCCGGACCAGATCCACGAGTTCCGTCGGGGCGAGGAGGACGAGGAGGAAGAGGACCGCGAGCTGACGGCGCGGCCGAGCCAGGACATGCGTCCCATCCAGAAGGAAGAGCTGCCCGAGGGCTAGAGCCGTGGCCACGGCATCGCGCCCGCGCTCCCAGGTGTCGCCCCGCACGGTGTGGACGGTGGGGCTCAACGTGCTGGGGCTGCTGGGCCTGCTGATGCTGCTGCGCGCGGCCAGTGGCGCCCTGTCCTGGGTGCTGGTGGCGCTCTTCCTGGCGCTGGCGGCCCAGCCGCTGGTGGCCTGGCTGGAGCGCCACGGCATCCGGCGAGGGCTGTCGGTGGCGCTGCTGTTCCTGGGCTCCCTGGGGCTGCTGGCGGCCCTGCTGACGACCTTCGTGCCCATGGTGCTGGAGCAGGGCCGGGGGCTGGTGACGGCCCTGCCGGGCCTCATCGAGTCGCTGCGCCACCAGGGGTGGATGGAGCAGCTGGACGCGCGCTTCGGCCTCTTCGACCGCATGGCGGAGGAGCTGCGCCAGGGGCTGCCGGGCGCGGCCATGCCCGTGCTGGGCGTGGTGACGGGCATCCTCCACCGCGTGGCGGCCTTCATCACGGTGGTGGTGCTGGCGGCCTTCTTCCTCGCCTTCGGCAAGGAGCTGTTCGACACGGCGATGCTCTGGGTGCCCCCGGACAAGCGCACGCACTGGTATCAGCTCGCGCTGCGCATCCACCGCACCGTGGGGCGCTACGTGGCGGGCTCGTTCTTCATCTCGCTCATCGGCGGCGTGGTGACGACGGTGACCCTGGCGCTGCTCGGAGTGCCCTACTTCCTGCCGCTGGGCCTGGTGATGGCGGTGCTGGGGCTCATCCCGTTCATCGGGGCGTTCCTCGGCGGGATGCTCATCGTGGGCGCGACGTTCGCCACCGTCGGCTCCCACGCCGGCTTCATCTCGCTGGGCGTGTTCCTGGCGTACCAGCAGGTGGAGAACCACCTGCTCCAGCCGTTCATCCAGCGGCGCACGCTGCGGATGAACCCCCTGCTCATCGCGCTGGCGATGCTGGCGGGCACGGCCTTCGCGGGCATCCTGGGGGCGCTGCTGGCGCTGCCGGTCGCCGGGGCCGTGCAGGTGCTCGCGCAGGACATGCTCGCCCGACGTCAGGAGCGCTGGCGCATCGAGGGCCAGGACGACACCCTCGCCGTGCCTCCACCGCCCCCCGTGCCCAACGAGGACGCCCCCGAGGCACGGCACTGAGGAGGGCTCGGGTGGGAGGCGTCGATGGCCTCCCACGCAGGCCCTCCCGCGCACGGCTCAGCGACCGCGTCGCGCCCCGGCCTTCTTGGCGGGGGCCTTCTTCGCCGCGCCCTTCCTGGCAGGAGCCTTCTTCGCAGGAGCCTTCTTCGCAGCAGCCTTCTTCGCAGTGGCCTGCTTTGCCGGGGCCTTCTTCGCAGCGGCCTTCTTGGCCGCAGCCTTCTTGGCAGCGCCCTTCTTGGCCGCAGCCTGCTTCGCCGGAGTCTTCTTCGCAGCGGGCTGCTTCGCCGGAGCCTTCTTGGCCGCAGCCTGCTTCGCCGGAGCCTTCTTGGCCGCAGCCTGCTTCGCCGGGGCCTTCGCGGCTGGAGCCTTCGCCGCCGTGCGCGCCGCAGCCTTCTTGCGAGGCACCGCGGGCTGCTCCTGGCTCTTGAGGCCTTCGATGCGCCGCTCGGCGGCAATCACCGCGGGCTCCTCGAGCCCTGCCTCCTTCTTGCCCGCCTTGCCCTTGAGGCTCTTCATGCGCCGCTCGGCGGCAATCACCGCGGGCTTGTCGAGCGTCGGCTCGCCCGCCACCGGTGCTGCCTCCTCGGCCTTGGGCGCTGCTTCCTCGGCCTTGGGCGCTGCTTCCTCGCCCTTGGGCGGCTTCGCGGCCTTGGGGGCCTTCGGAGCCTTGGGCGCTGCCTTCGGAGGCTTCGTCGCGGCCTTCATCGCCTTGACCGCTGCTTCCGGAACCTTGGGGCGCACGCCCTCCTCATACTCGTACGCCAGCTCCGGCACCTCGGCGGCCGCTTCCTCCTCGCCCGCCTCTTGCTGCGTGGCGGCCGCCTCCGCCTCCTCGCCCTCGGCAGCCACCGCCTCCTCTTCCTCCTCGCCCTCCGCGGCCTCCTTCCCCCCGGCCAGCTCGCTCAGCGCGCCCTGCACGGCGGCGATGGCTCGCGCGAAGGTCCGGTCGCCGAACTCCTCGTGCTCCACCGGCGGCACCAGCACGCTGAGCATGTTCGACAGCGAGCGGTAGAGCCGCATCTCCTTCTTGTCTTCGTCCCACGTGCCGTAGAGCCAGTCCTCGTCCCCGAGCGCATGCACCCATTCCGGCAGGGGCCCGCCCCCATCGCCCTGCTCCACCATGGCGGACTTGCGCGCCGTGAACAGGTGGCGGTGCGTCCCCTTCAGGCCGAAGCGCCACACCCCCGCCACCGGCAGCCCCACCAGCATCTTGCGCGTCTTCTCCAGCACGCTGGCCTGCTCGCCCTCGCCATGCAGCGGGTAGAGCACCACGTCCCCCTCGAACGCGCCGCCATTGAAGGCCGAGTACAGATCGCCCAGCTCACCCGGCAGCGGCACCCCGGACTCCGTCTCGGCCCGCCGCAGCTCCTCCGCGGCCACTCCCGGGTTCTTCGTCTTTGCTGACTTCTGCAGCGCCTCCAACCACTCGTGCATGGCCCCTCCACGAAACAACAGCGCCCCGTTCAGGCGCTCATGCCCCTCTGCGCAGTGCCAATGTCGGTCCTCCTGCACCTGCTGACCAGGGGAATGCTCCGTCCAACCACCGTTCTACACCGCTCTTTGCCTCTCCTCGCCAATCTTCACCTCCCGGGGTGACGTTCTGCTCGTCCGAGCACCCCTCGCGCCTGCCCCGACCAGGCCCCCGCGGGCCCCTCCGTGGGAAATTCCTTGCCCACCCTCGCGGGCCTGCTTCCTCGGCTCCCTGCTCCAGAAGGACCTCCAGCATCCACCACCCGACACACCGCAAGGCACGCCCGGTGCACGCCCCCCTGCCCTGGAACGGAGGGCGTATGGGGCGCTGGAGCTGGCTGCTGGGGGTGGGCATCGCGGGACTGGTGGCATGTGGGCCGGCGGACCATCAGCCTCCCGGGACGCCCCTCCCCGGTGTGACAGGGACGGACCCCCTCCCGGGAGATCCGGATGGGGGCATACCGGTCCCCACGCTTCCGGATGGGGGCCCCCCGGACGGAGAGCCCGGGGATGGCGGGCCCACCCTGCCGGATGGGGGCACCCCGGATGCGGGCCCCCGCCTGGGCGTGTACCCCGCCGTCCAGACGCGCGTGCCGACGTTCGACCTGCGCATCCTCCCGGAGCACCTGGCCCAGCTGGAGGCCAACCCGGAGTCGGACGACGAGGTGCCGGTGGTGGTGGTGTTCGACGGGGTGCCGGCCCCGGGCATGATGCGCTACCGCGGCGCCAGCTCCCGGACGCTGCCCCAGAAGAGCTTCAAGATAGAGCTGGACCCGGGCTACGAGTTCGAGGACCGGGACCACTTCGAGCTGCTGGCCGAGTACTACGACAGCGCCAAGCTGACCGAGAAGTTCGCGGTGGACCTCTTCACCGCGCTGGGGCTGCCGGTGCCGCGCGCCCGCTACGTCCGGGTGAGCATCAACGGCCAGCACAACGGGCTCTACCTGGACATGGAGCACGTGGGGAAGGACTACCTGAAGCACCACGCGCTGGAGCGCAGCGCCTCCATCTACCGCTGCGGAGACCGCAACTGCGAGCTGACGCTGCGCCGCGGCTCCTACCAGGGGGACTTCGAGAAGAAGACCAACGAGGACACGGGCCGCGCGGACCTGGATGCCTTCCTGGCCTGGGTGAACCGCTCGGATGACGCGCAGTTCGAGGCCCACGTGGGGCGGTACCTGGACGTGGAGGCCTACCTGGGCAACCTCGCCGTGGACGCGCTCATCTCCAACAACGTCATCGAGGACGCGCGCGGCTACTGGATCCACGAGCACCAGAAGGACCGGTGGCAGTACGTGCCGTGGGACTTGAACAACGCGCAGATGCTCTTCTGGCGCACGTGGGAGCCCACGGATCCGCCCATCACCAACCGGTGGCCGCAGGCCTTCAGCGTGTATGACCCGTGGGTGCAGCGCCTCTACGAGACGCGCCTGGCCCAGCGCCCGGCGCAGCGGCCCACCTGGAGCGTGCTCAACACCCGCATCTGGGACCGGCCCGCCCTGCGCGCCCGCCTGCTGGCGAAGCTCGAGGCGGCGCTCGCCGGCCCCTTCTCCGAGACCCAGGCGAACGCGCACATCGACGCGCTGTGGAACCTGGTGCGGCCGCAGCTGGAGCAGGATCCTTATATCTCGTCCGAGCACATGGCGCGGGCCCGCGGCTTCCTCAAGAAGTACGTGAAGGAGCGCGCCAGGTACCTGCGCGGCGTGCTCGACACGCTGAAGGCGCACGGCAGCGGGCCGCTCGTGCTGAGCGAGGTGAACGCCGGCAGCGCGGGCTACGTGAAGCTGCACAACCGCGGCGCCACGCCCCTCACGCTGGAGGGCTACGAGCTGACGAATGATCTGCGCGCCACCTCCCGGCACGTGCTGCCCACGCTGACACTGGAGCCAGGGCAGACGGTGCGCTTCGAGGCGGACGGGGACACGGCGGCGGGCCCCCTGCACCTGCCCTTCACCCTCTCCCGGGAGGGCGGCGAGGTGGGCCTCTTCGACGGCAAGCGCCTGTCGGAGTCCGGCAAGCTGCCCGTGTACGGACCGGAGGACATCCTCTATTACGGGCCGCTGCCCTCGGGGACGGTGTATGGGCGCAAGACGCCCCAGAGCGAGGACTTCGAGCGCAGGCCGCTGGCACCCTGACGGCCCGCCCGTTAGAGAGAAGCCCATGGCCCACCCGACGACCTACGAGGCAACCACCGAGAACTTCGACGCCCTGGTGCTCCAGCCCAAGGGCGAGCTGGTGGTGGTGGACTTCTGGGGCGACGGCTGCCCCAACTGCGACATCTACGCGGCGGCCGAGCCCTCCCTGCTCTCCGAGCTGGAGGGCGCCCCGATGCGCGTGGTGAAGGTGAACGCGTACGAGCAGGAGGAGCTGGCGCGGCGCTTCGGCCTGTTCGGCATCCCCACCTTCCTGCTCTTCCGGGACGGGAAGCTGCTCGGGAAGATGAGCCAGTACTACGGCCGGGAGTACTGGCTCGGCGTCGTCCGCGAGCACCTGCCCTCTCGGGCCTGAGGGCTCAGGCGCTCTGGGCCGTGGGCGATGAAGGCGGGTCTCCGCCCTCCAGGCCTCCGGCCACCCCGTCGAGCGGCGGCGTGACGAGGATGGGATCCGGTCCACCCTCGGGAGGCAGCTCCGAGGGCCCGCTGAGATCGATCCCCTCCAGGCTGCCCACGCGGAAGAAGGACGTGAGCCGCCGCAGGGTGTCGGCCTGCACGGCCAGCGCCTCGGCCTCCTTGGCCAGGTCCTCGGCGGACTTCGCGTTGCCCTGCGTGGTGCGCTCCACCTCGGACATGGCGTGGCTCATCATCCCCACGCTGGTGGACTGCTCGCGCGTGGAGGCGGCCACCTCGTGCACCAGCTCCGCCGTGCGGCGGATGGAGGGCACCAGGTCCCTCAACAGCCGGCCGGACTGCTCGGCGATGTTGCGGCTGGAGACGGCCAGCTCGCCAATCTCCCGGGCCGCCGTCTTGCTGCGCTCGGCCAGCCGGCGCACCTCGCCGGCCACCACGCTGAAGCCCTTGCCGTGCTCGCCGGCGCGGATGGCCTCGATGGCCGCGTTGAGCGCCAGCATGTTCGTCTGGTGCGCCAGCTCCTCGATGAGCGACACGTTGGTGGAGATGCGCCGCATGGCCTCCACCGTCTTGCCCACCGCCTGACCGCTCACCTCGGCGTCCTGCGCGCCCACCCGCGCCATCTCCTCCATCTTCTGGCAGCTCTCGGTGTTGCGCAGCACCGCGGCGCTGATCTCCTTGAGCGTGCGCGCGTTCTCCTCGGTGATGGTGGCCTGGTCGGTGGCGCCCTGCGCCAGCATCCGCGACGAGGAGGCCAGCATCGCGGAGGTGGACGCCAGCGTGGAGGCGCCGGCGCGCACCTCGGCGACAATCTTGGTGAGCCGCCCCACCGCCTCGCCCAGCGCCTTGCCCAGCGCGTCCTGGTCCGAGCGCGGCAGCACCCGCGCCGTCAAGTCTCCGTGGGCCAGGCCCACCGCCATGGCCACCATCTCCTGCGTGGAGCGCGCCATGTCCAGCGTGGAGCGCAGCAGCAGGGCGACCTCGTCCTGCGTCTCCACCTCCAGATCCAGCGCGTCCTCGCCCTCCTCCAGCAGCTCCAGCTCGCCGCGCGACAGGCGCATCGTCATGCGCGTCAGCCGCGCCACCGGCTCGATGATGATGCCGGAGATGCGCCAGGCCAGCAGCAGCCCCAGGCCGCTGAGCACCAGGCCGAGCAGGACGAGCTGCACCCTGAGCGACAGGAAGGCGGACTGGGCGCTGGTGTTGGACAGCTCCGCGAAGCGGCGGTTGATGGCCCTCAGCCAGTTCAGCGCCTCGGCGAGCCGCCCCAGCGCGCCCTCGAGCTGCTCTCCGTCCACCGGCGCCTGCGCCAGGACGCGATCCCTCAGCGGCCGATACCCGGCGAAGGCCACATCGAACAGCTGGAGCGCGGAGCTCTCGTCCTGCTGCAGCTTCAGCTCGTCCAGGCCCGTGAGCGTCTCGGTGAAGGCGAGGCTCTGCGTGCTGATCCACTCCTTCTTGTAGCGCTCGATGAGGGCCAGCAGCGCCGCCTCGTGCTCGCGCACCTTGGCGGCTCGCGCGGCGCGCTCCTCCGGGGAGAGGTTCGCCCGGGACAGCAGACGCAGCTCTCCGGCCAGGGCCTCGCGAAGGGTGAGGGCCTCGTCGAGCGCCATGATGGGCACGAGCATGGAGCCGTAGACGGTGTCGTACTCGGACTGGAGCTCCCACGTGCCCCGCAGTGCCAGCGACAGCACGAGGAAGACCGACACGGGGATGAGTACGGCGATGAGAGCCAGCTTCCAGAACAGCTTGAGACGACGGACCATGGGCGAGTGCCCCGAGGCGGGCATGGAGCCGGCCCGGAGAAGGCCTCGGAGTATAGAAATTCTCCACCCCCTACAGACAGTCCCCCTGTGTGGAAAGCGCCAGGCAAGGGGGGAGCCCAGGCCTTGGCGGCTACCCGACAGCCTCCTCCGGCCCCCTCCCGGCCAGCGGTGGACAGTGCGAGAGTGGAGGCTCGCATGCGCCTCGTCCTCGCCGTCCTGCTCGCCTCCTTGCCTGCGTTCGCCGCCTCCCCCTGGGACGCGCCCGCCTTCTCGGCGGATCCGGCCGCCCTGGTGGGAGCCGCGGCGGCGCTCCCCACCCCCGAGGGGGTGGACGTCGAGGTGCTCCTGGAGGAGGGCACCTTCTCCTATGACGCGAAGGGCCGTGAGACGTCCACCTCGCGCCTCGTCTACCGGGTGCTGACGTCCGAGGGGGCCAAGGGCTGGGCGACCGTGGGGGTGGACTACACGCCCTGGCACGAGGAGCGCCCGGAGGTGCGCGCCCGCGTCATCACCCCGGACGGCAAGGCGCACCTGCTGGATCCGTCCACCCTCATCGACTCCACCCCCACCGACAGCGCGCCGGAGACACTGTCGGACCGGCGCCTGCTGCACGGCCCGCTGCCCGCCATCACCGCGGGCGCCGTGGTGGAGCAGCTCATCACCACCCGCGAGACGGAGAGCGTGTTCTCCAGCGGGGTGGTGCGGCGCTTCTTCTTCGGCCGGGAGGTGCCGGTGCGGCGGGTGCGCCTCACGCTCGAGGTGCCTCGGGGCGGCACGCTGAACTTCGTCCCGCGCGGGGTGCGCGTGAAGCCCCGGCAGGAGCAGGCGGAGGGGCGCACGCGGCTGGTGTTCGAGCAGGGCCCGCTGGAGGCGGTGGAGCCTCCCGAGCCCTTCCTCCCCGCGGACGCGGTGAGCTTCCCCCACGTGGCCTTCTCCACGGGCCGGGCGTGGAGCGACCTGGCCCGCCGCTACCATGAGACGGTGGAGGCCCAGCTCGCCGGGGCGGACCTGGAGCGCACCGCGCGGGAGCTCGTCGGAGACGAGAAGCGCCGCGAGCGGGTGGCCGCGCGGCTGGCGAAGTGGATGCACTCGCAGGTACGCTACACGAGCCTCCAGTTCGGCGAGGCCGCCGTCGTCCCGCGCCAGCCGGCCGAGGTGCTGGTGCGCCGCTACGGCGACTGCAAGGACCTGTCCACGCTGCTGGTGGGGCTGCTGCGCGCCTCGGGGATTCCCGCCTCGGTGGCGCTGCTGCGCACGGGCTCGGAGGACGTGCAGGAGTCGCTGCCGGGCTTCGGCCTCTTCGACCACGCCATCGTCTACATCCCCGGCAAGCCGGCGCTGTGGATCGACGCCACGGACTCGTTCAGTCCGGTGGGGGAGCTGCCGGTGACGGTGCAGGGGCGGCTGGCGCTGGTGGCCAGCCCGGACACCAAGGGCCTGGTGCGCATCCCCGAGGCGCCGTCGTCCGCCAACAGCTTCACCACCACGCGCGAGGTGTACCTGTCCGAGCGCGGGCCCTCGCGCATCGTGGAGGTGAAGGACTCCACGGGGGCCGTGGCCGCCGCGTACCGCGAGCACTTCGCGCTCACCGAGGCCTCCCGCGTGCGCGAGGGCTACGTGGAGTACGTGAAGAGCGTCTTCGCCGCCTCGGACGTGGCGCGCCTGAAGTCCCAGGAGCTGGAGACGCTGGAGAAGCCCTTCCGCGTGGAGCTGGAGGTGCAGGACGCCAGCCGCGGCTTCACGGATGACCGGGAGGCGGCGGTGGGGCTCGGCGGCGCGTCCGTGCTCGGCCGGCTGCCGGACTACCTGATTGACGCGCCCTCGGACGACGAGCCGTGGATGAAGCGGGAGGGCGAGCTCGTCCTGATGGAGCCCTACACCGCGGAGCTGCGCTACCGCGTGGTGCCTCCGCCGGGCTACTCGCCCAAGCCGCTGCCCAGGGACTTCACGCGCCGGTTGGGGCCGGCCACCTACTCGGGCGTGTACGCCGTGAAGGGCGGGGAGGTGCACGTCACCTTCCGCTTCGATGCGGGCAAGCGCCGCTGGTCCGCGGCGGAGGTGGAGGCCTTCCGCTCGGCCTTCGAGGACCTGCGCGAGGAGGACGAGCCGATGCTCGGCTTCGAGCACGACGGCGCGACGCTGCTGGCGGACGGCCGCGTTCCCGAGGCGCTCGTGGCCTACCGCCGAGCGGTGGAGCGGCACCCGGGCGAGGCGCTGCACCGGGCGCAGCTGGCGCTCGCGCTGCTGGAGGCGGGCGCGGGGGAAGAGGCGCGCGCGATGGCACGCCGAGCCACCGAGGTGGAGCCGAAGTCCGGCCTGGCCTGGCGCACCCTGGGCTGGGTGCTGCAGCACGACGGCCTGGGCCGGCGCTTCAAGCCGGGCTTCGACTACGCGGGCGCCATCGCCGCGTACCGCAAGGCACGGGCGCTCGATCCGGACGACTTCGAGACGCGCGGGGACCTGGGCATCCTGCTGGAGTACGGCCCTGGGGGCGAGCGCTACGCCCGGGACTCCCGGCTGGGGGAGGCCGTGGCGGAGTTCCAGGCGCTGCGGGAGGACCTGGGCCGCAAGGACATGGACGACCACCTGCTGCTCGACCTGTTCCTGCTGGAGCGGTACGCGGAGGTGCTGAAGCTGGGCGGTACGCTGGAAGCCTCGCCGCTGCGCAGCAGCGTGCGCCTGAGCGCCTCGGCGCTGGTGGACGGACCGGCGGCGGCGGTGAAGAACGCGGCGAAGTGGGTGCCGGCCATCGATGCCCGCCGCGAGGCGCTGGAGGACGCCGCCAACCGGCTGCTGCGGCTGCGGCGCTACCCGGAGGCCGTGGCGCTGCTCACCGAGTCGGCCCGAGGCGCGCCGGACGCCGTGGAGAAGCAGCGGCGGCTGACGCCACTGACGAAGACGACGCGCTTCGAGCGCAAGGCCCTGAAGGGCGAGGATCCGCGCTCGGTGGTGCAGCGGCTGTTCCTGGCCGTGCTGGACGAGGACGGGGGCCAGGCGCAGGCGGAGGGGCTGATCCTCAAGTCGGTGCTCACGGCGGATCCGACCCTGCCCGCCGAGCTGCTGCGGACGGTGCGCGTGGTGCTCAACCAGGGCTTGCTGGCGGAGGTGCCACAGGACGCGGCGGTGGACCTGGCGCTGTCCTTGATGGAGCTGCGCATGGATGGGGACGCGAAGCAGGGCTTCCGCATCCAGTCGCGCCTGCCCTTCGAGGGCGCCAACGCCAGCGAGAACTGGTTCGTGGTGCGCTCGGGCGGCGAGTTCCGGCTGCTGGGGACGGGGTACGACTACGGGGTGCTGGGCCAGGAGGCGATGAGGCGCCTGGAGGCGGGAGACCTGGCGGGGGCGCGCCAGTGGCTGAACTGGGCGAGGGCGGCGATGCCCTCGACGCTGGTGGAGAGCCAGGCGGGCGCCAACTTCCTGCGCCTGTGGCGAAAGGGCGCGGAGGCCGGGCGGGAGGAGATGCGGCTGGCGGCGGCGAGCCTGATGGCCTTCGGGCAGCAGGCGGTGCGGGCCATTCCCCACCTGAGCCTGGCGCGAGAGCGGGCGACGACGGACGCGGAGCGACGGGGGTTCGATCGAGACCTGCTGGCGGCGTACTACCACCTGAAGCGGCTGCCGGAGATTCTCGAGACGGCGGATCGGCTGCTGGAGGCGGCGCCGGTGGATGAGGTGGCGTTCTCCCATGTGGCGTACGCGCTGCAGCAGCTCGAGCGGCCGGATGACCTGGTGAGGCGCGCGGAGGCGCGACTGAAGCTGTTGCCGGACGACGAGCGGGCGCTGGAGACGCTGGCGAACGTGGCGACGATGCGCGGCGACCTGAACAAGGCGCAGGAGTACCGGCGGCAGATCGTCGAGGCGGGCAAGGCGACGGCGCACACGTACAACGAGCTGGCGTGGAACACGCTGCTGCTGGGCAAGGTGAGCCAGGAGGCGGTGGAGGACGCGCTGAAGGCCAACAGCCTCACGAGCTACGGCAACGCGTCCTACGTGCACACACTGGCGACGCTCTACGCGGAGCTGGGCAAGGGGCAGGAGGCGCGCCAGTTCCTGCTCAAGTCCCTGGAGCTGCACGGCGTGGGGACGCTGGAGACCTACGACTGGTACGTGGTGGGACGGATCGCCGAGGGCTACGGGCTGCTGGAGGAGGCCCGCGCAGCCTACAAGCGCGCGCGGAGCTCCAAGCCGGACATCAGCAGCGTGGACTCGCTGGCCAGCACGCGGCTCAAGCTGTTGGAGGAGGTGCCGAGGACGGTGGCGAAGCCGGCCCCGTGACTCCTCCCGGCGATGTGCTAAGCGCGAAGGAGCAGCCCGCCTGAAGACGAGTCGACTCCTGTGGATCCGGCTGGGGCCGCGGGCGCACGCGACCCGCCCGCTCCGGCATGCGACAGCGCCCCTGGGCAGACGCGAGGGATCCCGAGGTGACCCGGATTACTCCGCGACGGCCAGCGCCTCGGCGGAAGGCAGGGAGGCGAAGGAGACCTGGGCCGCGAAGCCACCCGGCCCGTGGCCACGCAGCACGCTGACCGTGCCGTCCGAGCCGTTCGTCACCGCAAGGTCCACCCAGCCATCCGCGTCGATGTCACGAGCCACCACGGCGCTGCCACCCTCCACGGGGAAGGAGACCTGCGACGCGAGCGTCCCATCGCCCTGGTTCAGGAACACGCTCACCGTGCCGCTGTCCGGGTCCGTCACGGCGAGATCCACCTGACGGTCCCCATTGAAGTCCGCGCACGCCATCGCGGCGGGGAACCGACCCATCGCCTGGAAGACGCCGGACACGTCGAAGGCTCCCTCGTCGTTGCAGCGATCCAGGGCCTGGGTGCTCGTGGCCAGGTCCGCACCGGCCTCCACAGCCTCGGGCTGGCCGCAGCCGACGGCGAACAGGGACACCACAGCGACTCCAACCCACGACATCGTGTTCAGGCTCGACATGACTCTCCACTCCTTGCGTTGGTATCCGCCCCTCCTCGAGAGGGGCGTGGCAGGTGTGAAGAATACGGATCGGTCTGACATTTCCCGGGGGCAGCGCTCGGGCTCCCGGCCCACATCCGCGCCTGCGCCCCGGGTAGGCTTCACCCCAGGCTGTGGAGCCGACTCCGCAGGTCGGTCCGCCCGGGGAGCTGGCGGTGTGTTCAGGTCTCCGGGGAGACCTGTTGTGGCGCGGTGAGGCCCGAGGTGTAGCGCCAGAAGGCGGGCAGCAGGAACCCGCAGAGGATGACGCCCACCACGCAGAGGATGCCTCCCGAGGTGATGGAGACCCGCGTCGAGGTGAGCGAGGCGATCCAGCCGGCCCGAGCGTTGCCGATCAGCGGGCCGCTCAGGTAGCTGATCATCTCGATGCCCGCCATGCGGCCTCGCATCTCGTTGGGGATGGTCTCGTTCCAGATGACGCCTCGGAACAGGCCGCTCACCATGTCCGCGGCCCCGGCCAGCCCCAGGAAGAAGAGCGCGAGCGGCAGGTTCGGCGCCAGACCGAACGCCACCATCGCCACGCCCCACAGGCCCGCCGCGATGACGACGGCGGCGCCCCGGCGTCGGACCCGCCCGGTCCAGCCGCTGAAGGCCGTGAGGACCAGGCTGCCCACGGACATGGCGGAGAACAGGGCGCCGGCCGCCGTCGCTCCGCCCCACCCCTCGGCCATCGCGGGGAACAGGGCGGTGGGGAAGGCGAACGTCATGGCCACGATGTCCACCACATAGGTCCCGATGAGCTCCGGCCGCCTCATCGCGTAGCGGAGCCCCTCGAGGACGCTGGCGAGCCCCGGCGCATGAGCTGTCTCGGGCGGAGGCATCTGCCGCATCATCCACAGCATCGCCAGCGCGAAGAAGAACGAGACGAAGTCCACGAAGTAGGCCAGCTTCGTGCCGCCCGCCGCGATGAGGACGCCACCGAGCGCGGGCCCCGCCACCATGCCCACGGTTCCACGAAAGGACCCCAGCGCGGCGATGGCTGGCAGGTCCTTCGTCTGGACGAGCTTCTGGGTCATCGCATCCATCGCGGGGCGGTGGAAGCCGTTGGCCGCCTGCGTGAGCGCGGAGATGACGAAGATGGCCGCGAGGCTCGGCTTGGGCAGCAGCGAGTTGACGGTGAACCCCAGCGCTCCCAGGCACATGAAGGCCTCTGCGGCCAGGAGCAGCTTGCGGCGGTCCATCGTGTCCGCCACAGTGCCTCCCACGAGCCCGAAGACGAGGACCGGGACGAGCTGCACCGTGCCCAGCAGGCCCACCATCAGGTTCGACTGGGTGAGCTCGTACACCTGATAGGGGACGGCGACATAGGTGATCATGCTGCCCAGGAACGAGACGAGCTGTCCCATGAACAGCAGGCGGTAGTCCCGGTACCGCCGCAAGGGTGAGAGATCGATCAACATCGTGTGGACCCGGTCCGGCGCATCGGAAGGAAGAGCGGTCGCATGGCCGCAGGCTCCCGAGGAGTGTCACAGGAGCCACCTCGAAGGGAAGCGGAGCCTTCCACGCCTCTCTCCGGGTACGGCAGCGCCTCCGAGGTGACAGTGCCTCGCCCGAGACGTCGCCCAGGCTTGCACACGCGCCCCGGCATTGTTCAACTCTTCTTGAACAATCCGGAGGAGAGCATGCAGGGAATCGCTGGAAAGATCGCGCTCGTCACGGGGGGCAGCTCGGGCATCGGTCTGGCCACGGCCCAGGCCCTGGGTCGCGCGGGAGCGAAGGTGGCCATCGCCGCCAGGAATGCGGACCGAGGGGAGTCCGCCGTCCGGGCCCTGCGGGAAGCAGGAGCCGATGCCCTCTTCATCGCCACCGACGTCTCCCGCTCGGACGAGGTCCAGCGGCTGGTGGACGGCGTGATGGAGCGCTGGGGACGCCTGGATCTGGCCGTGAACAACGCCTCGCTGGCGGGGCTGCGACTGGCGCCCCTGGCCGAGCTCTCGGAGGAGGAGTTCGACCGGACGGTCTCGGTGTCGCTCAAGGGCGTCTGGCTGTGCATGAAGCACGAGCTGCCGGCCATGCTCCGTGGAGGCGGAGGCGCCATCGTCAACGTGTCCTCGGTGAATGGGTTCTCGGGGACGCCCATGGCGGCGGCCTACTGCGCGGCCAAGCATGGGGTGCACGGCCTCAGCCGGACGGCGGCCATGGAGTACGGCGGGAAGGGCGTGCGCGTGAACGTGGTGTGCCCGGGCGCGCACCGCACTCCCATGCTGGAGGGGGTGTTCGCGAGCGTGTCTCCGGGGGCTCCCGAGCAGGCGGAGGCCATGTACAACTCCCACATTCCCCTGGGGAGGATCGGTGCTCCCGAGGAGTCGGCGCGCGCCATCGTCTGGTTGCTGTCGGCGGAGGCCTCCTACGTGAATGGCTCGCTGCTGACCGTGGACGGGGGCCTGGCAGCTGGGATGAGTTAGGCACCTGTGCCAATGCAACGGCCTGGCCAGGGAGGCGCCCTGGGAGCGAACCGGTACCCAACTGGTATGACAAGCAGACCAGTTCGGACAGAGTCCGTCTGGCAGGAGGGCGGCTCCAGGCACCCATGAAGAAGACGCTGCTGCTGCGAGAACCCCACCAGGTGAGGGTCCTGGCCCATCCGCTCCGAATGCGCATCATCGAGGCGCTCCGCGCCCAGGAGGCCTCTCCCAAGCAGGTGGCGGAGATGCTGGGGACGAAGCCAACGCGGCTGTACCACCACTTCTCGGCGCTGGAGGAGGCGGGGCTCATCACCGTGACGGGGACACGGCCGCGACGGGGCGCGGTGGAGCGGCTCTACCAGCCTACGGCTCGGAGCTTCGTCGTGGACCGAGCCCTCTTCGAGGGTCGACAGCGCCGGCAACACGGCGCGGACGTCACGAGTGCCGCCTCGACCATGTTCGCGGTGACGCTGGACGAGCTGCGGACCGGCATCGAGGCCGGGACGATTCCGCTGACGGACCGCGAGCGCGTGGAGGTGGCCAGCCTGCGTCTCCCGCTTTCCCCACGGGCGCTGCCGCGGCTGATGCGGCAGCTTCGGAAGCTGCTGAAAGACTTCCAGGCCGCCGAGGCGCACGAGGACGGTGAAGCCGTGCGCCTGACGCTGGCGTTGTTCCCTGTCGGTCCGAAGCAGGTGGGCCCGCGTCAGTCCCGGTAGCCGCGCGCCTGCAGGTGGAACAGGTGGGCGTAGCGCCCGTCCTTGGCCATCAGCTCCTCATGGCTGCCCAGCTCTTCCACCTGCCCGTTGTGGAGCACGGCGATCTGGTCCGCCATCCGCACCGTCGAGAAGCGGTGCGAGATGACGATGGCGATGCGGTCGGCAGCCAGGGCCTGGAAGCGCTCGAAGAGGGCGTGCTCGGCCTCCGCGTCGATGCTCGCGGTGGGCTCGTCGAGGATGAGCACCTCCGCGTCCTCGCGCATGAAGGCGCGGGCGACGGCCAGCTTCTGCCACTGGCCCGCGCTGAGCTCCTGCCCCTTCTCGAACCACCCGCCCAGCATCGTGTCGAACTGCTGGGGCAGCGCCGAGATGACGGGACTGGCGCCTCCGAGGTCCGCCGCGCGGACGATGCGGTTGCGGTCCTCGAGCGCCGGCACGTGTCCCAGCCCGATGTTCTCCGCCACGCTGAACTGGTAGCGGACGAAGTCCTGGAACACCGCGCCGAAGCGGCTGCGCAGGTCCTCCACGTCCATGTCGCGCAGGTCCACGCCTCCGTAGAGGATGCAGCCCTCGGTCGGCTCGTAGAGGCGCAGCAGCAGCTTCACCAGCGTGCTCTTGCCCGCTCCGTTCTCTCCCACCAGCGCCAGCTTCTCCCCGGGCTTGAGCGTCAGCGACACATGCCTCAGTGCCCACGCGTCCTTGCCGGGATACTTGAAGGACACGTCCCGCAGCTCGATGGAGTTACCGCGGCCGTGAGGAGGCTTGAGCGGGGGCAGGACGCGCGGCTGCTCCGCGCCGGTGGGGATGTCCAGGTACGCGAACAGGTTGCTCATGAAGAGCGCGTCCTCGTACATGGAGCCGATGCTGGTCAGGATGCCCTGGAACGCCGCCTGCCCCTGACGGAACACCGCCAGATACATGGCCATGTCACCCACTGAGATGGCGGAGGAGGCCGCCCGGCTCGCGACGAAGGCATAGCAGCCGTAGAAGGCGGCCAGAGACAGGATGCCCAGCCCCAGCCCCCACCCCATCCGCTTGAGCGCCAGGGCCCGGTCCTCATTGAAGAACTTCTCGAAGAGCGTGCGGTAGCGGCCCAGCACCAGGGGGCCCAGACCGAACAGCTTCACCTCCTTCACGTGGTTGTCCCGCGTGAGGATCCACTCCAGGTAGTTGAGCTTGCGGCCCTCGGGGGCACGCCACGAGTAGAGACGGAACCCCGCGGCCGCCAGGCGGGCCTCGGCGATGAAGGCGGGGATGGACGCGGCCACCAGCACGGCCACGCTCCACGGCGCCAGAGACACCAGGAGCGCCGCGTACGTGGACAGCGTCACCACGTTGCGCGCGATGGTGAACACCTGCATCACGAGGGAGAGCGGGCGGCTGTTGGCCTCACGCCGCGCGTTCTGCATCTTGTCGTAGGTGTCCGAGTCCTCGAAGTGCCGAAGCTCGAGTTCCAGCGCCTTGTGGAGGATGCGCTCGTTGAGGAGGTTGCCCAGGTTGGCGCGCAGCAGCTCCCGGGTGAGCGCCAGGCTGCGCTCCACCAGCGCCGAGCCCAACATCAGTCCGAACTCCAGCCCCACCAGCTCCATCACGTGCGAGCGGAGCGCCGGGTCTCCACCGCTCTTTGCCGCCGCCACCACGCCGTCGACGATGAGCTTGCCCACGTAGGCGATGGCCGCGGGCAGCAACGCCGCCACGAGCGTCAGCCCCCCGAGCATCACCGCCAGCTTGGGGCTGGACTGCCAGAAGATCCGGAACGTGCCCGGGAGCTGCTTGAAGAGGCTGCCCGCGTTCTTCAGGCGGGACGTGAGTGAAGCCGGAGGGGATGCGAGGGGTGGAGCCACGATCCGCTGTTACTAATCGATTCGCGGCCGGTCCGCTTGCCCGCCCATCCTCCCTATATCTGTAGCGAGGAGGAAGAGTCCCACGACGCCCCTGGCCTGGTGCCGGGCACATCGCTATCGTGTGGGCATTCCACTCACGGCGCGTGGGCCTTGGCCACCAGCACGTCACAGCTGGCGCGCATCACCAGCTGCTCGGGGAACCCGGGCCCCGGCAGCGGCGACTCCTCGCCACTCATCCCCAGCGCCAGTAGATCCGAGCCCCGCTCCTCCGCCTCCGCCAGCATCGCCTCCACCAGCGGCTCGCCGCACCGGATGGAGACCTCGCACTCCCGCCCCGCCTCCCGGTACGGCGCCAGGAACCGACTCAGCGCCTTGCGCGCCGCCAGCTCGAGCTCCTGGCGCACCGACAGCCAGTGCTCCTTCGACGTCATCCCCGCGTGCCACAACCCCGGCGCCAGGCACGGCGCCGGCACGTGCACCACGTCCACTCCCACCGGCGCCGGACACAGCCGCAGCGCCAGCTCCAGCGCCCGCCGCGAGTCCTCCGACAGGTCCACCGCCACCAGCGGCCGCTGATACGCCCGCGACGGATGCGCCCCCACCACCAGCAGCGGCGCCTCCATCCGACGCACCAGGCCTCGCACCGTCGCGCCTCGCTCCTGCCCTCGCGCCGCATGCGGGCGCCCCACCACCGCCACCTCCACCTCCAGCCGCCGCACCGCCCCGGAGATCTCCTCCACCGCATCCCCCGCCCGCAGCTCCTCCTTCACCTCCACCGGCTCCCGCTCGCGCAGCCTCCGACGCGCCGCCCCCGCCACCCGGCTCAGGCAGCGCCCCTCCAGCAACATCTCCCCGGGCACCGGAATCAACGGCAACTGCTTCGCCGCGTGGAACAACGTCAGCGAGGCCCCTTCGACCAGCGGCAGCCGCAGCGCTCGCGCCAACGCCAGGTCCGAGCACATCGAGAAGTCCGTCGCCACCAGCAGCCGCGTCAGCCCCCGAGCCTTCTGGCTGGCGTGCAGCAGCTTCTTGAGGAATGGGTGCGGCGTGACCGTCGAGCCCACGTCGAGATGTGAGGTTCCAGCCATCGCGACACCTCCATCCTCCTCTCTTTTGAAGCTTCAGACTCCGGGACGTCGCCGCCACCTTTTCGGGAACAGCCCGCTCCCCCGCTCGCAGGGCCTGCTCCCTCGGCCACGCCCCCCCACCCGTCGCCACACCGCCCCCTGCGTCGCTCGGGATGCGGCCGCGTGCAGCCCCTGGCACAACGGGACGCTCTTCCGTCCTCCAGTCCACGCCCTGTCGGAAGGAATTACAGGAGTGTGCGCAGTTCCACGCACTTGCGCGCAGGCAGGCATGCATCCCGCAACCACAAATCGGCTCCTTGCCGTGTCCGCTCCGCGACACGCTCCGGCTCCGCGCGAGCCGCAGCGACGGCCAGCCCTTTGCAGAGGAACAGGGCGTCAGTTGGGGAGCTGCCGCGGTGACAGAGCGGGAGCGTAGAAGGGGGAACAGCCATGCGCGGAGTCATCACAGGACGTGAGGTGGTCGCCAACCTCGGCCTCATCTACCGGGAGTTCGGCGCGAGCTGCCTCGTGCGCTGTCTGTGGGCGCTCGTCAGCGGCAAGTCCACCACCTTCCTCGAGGTGGCCTGCCAGTGCGAGCGCCACCCCTGAAGACACGAAGGGCCGCAGGGAGCTGCACCCCCCACGGCCCCTCAGTCCCCCCTTCGCCGGTCCGAGCCTACGGCTCCTCCCGGCGGCGATCCGGATCCACCGCGTCCTTGATGACACGCTTGGCGTCCTCGATCTTCTCCTTCACGTTGCCCTTGAAGGTGTCGGCCTTGCCCTCGGCCTCCAGCTCACGGTCGCCCGTGGCCACGCCCGTCGTCTCCTTGATCTTCCCCTTCGCCTTGTCGGTCCACTCACCCATGGTGCTTCCTCCTGTGTCGTGTGCGCCGTGGCGCCCCGAGTCAAAGGTGGGCACACACTTCAAGGCTGGCAGGCGTCGGGACCACGTCCGCTCGCACGCTCTCCGAGGAGCGGGGCTCAGTCCGCCAGGGGTTCCGGAAGCGGCGCGAGCCCGCCGCTCACGCTCAGCACCGGCAGGCGGAGTGTCCGCGCCAGCTCACCCATGAGGGCCCCGAGCCGCGCCAGGCGCTCGCGGGGCTCCGGACGTCCCTCCTCGAAGCTCGCCGCATCCAGATACTCGAGCTGCGCCGAGGCCCGGCCGTGGAGCGTCCCCAGCCTCGCGTCGAGCGCCTCCAGCCGCACGTGCATCGCCTCGAGGAAGGCCGTGGCACGGCCGAGCTCTCCGCACGCCGCGTCGAAGGCGCGAATCGACTCGCTCTGCGCCGACGTGGGGCCGCAGGCCGCCGCGGGATAGAGCGAGACACCGTCCACGATGACGGCCGGCGCCTGCTCCTTCAGCCAGCCCCGCTCGAGCCACTCCAGCATCGGCGCCAGCTCCGGCGGCGCCACCTCGCCCACGCCCAGCAGCGCCCAGGCCCGGCGCGCCGAGGGAGCCACGGGCTCACGGGGCAGCGCACCCACCGCGACAGCGCCCTCGGGCGTCAGCACCTCGGCGGCCCGCGCGTGCTCCCAGCGCTCCAGCCGCTCCAGCAGCTCGCGGAAGGGGAGCGCCGTCTGCTGCCACGCCAGTGACTGGCGCTCGCCGTACGTGCGCGCCCGCTCCTTCACCCGCTGACGCGTGGCCCGGAGCGTCTTCACCGCCTCCTGGTGCCGCGCCCAGGCCTCCCGGCCCGCGGTGCCCTCCGGGAACGGCGGCGGCGGCGAGAGCTCCTCCAGGGCGCGCTTCAGCCCGAGCCCCAGCGTCGTCAACGCGATGCCGCCGAGTGCGACGGGCAGAAGGAAGAACATGCGGACACCTCCACCCGCACCCTAATCCGCTCCCACCCGCGAGCCGATCGCCGCCCGCGCGCTCCCCTTCTCCTCAGGCGGGCCTGCGAAGGCTCCACCCCTGAAGCCCACCTCGCAGGAGCGGAGCGCATCAGGCCGCGCCACCTGAAACGGGCCGAGGGCGACCCGAGTCCTCATCACCCCCATGTCCAGTCCACCCTCCCTGCCGGGCGAACCGTGGCCGTACTGGTCTGCTTGTCATACCAGTTGGGGCCAAGTCCGCGCACAGGGCGCCTCCCTGGCCAGGCCGTGGCCCTGGCGCAGGCCCCTTCCCGCCAGATGCATGAACTTCTTCGGAATGGCTTAATCTCTCGGGTGAGCACGGGTGGCTCCCTCTCCCACCCTGGTCCTTCCCATGACGACTTCAGCCCTCTCCGCCCATGAGCGTTGCGCCGGCGCGCTTCGCCTGCTGTTCCTCGGCGAGTTCGCCCTCCTCCTCCTGAGGCTCCTCCGCATTCCGGCGGACGCCCTCTTCATGGCGCATGTGGCTTCCTCCGGAGCGGGGCTGCGGATGTACTTCGCCGCGTACACGCTGATCTCCCTGCTGCCCGAGGGGCTCGTCGTGCTCGGCCTCCTGCGCTTCGGAGCGTCCCTGGAGAACCCGACGGTGCGCCGGTGGTCGTGGGCGACCGTCAGCCTCCTCGGTGTCCAGGTGGCCACCAGCCTCACCGGAATGGCGCTCTCGTGGGCCATGGAGGGCAGGAGAGGACCGGCAGGCACCGTCCTCTCCGTCGTCGGCAACGGGGTGTTCCTGGCCTTCCTCGCGGCGATGCTCGTGACGGTGTGGAAGGGGTGCCGGAGCCTCGAAGCCCGTCCGCCTCGGGAGCTCTTCCTGGCCATCGGGGGCATCTCGGCGCTGGTCTTCGTGGGGCGGCTCCTCAGCCACTTCCTCCAGCCCGGCGACCCGGATCTGCCGACCCTGTACATGGTCCTGCAAGGTCCCACCCTGGCCAGCGCTGGCCTGCTGGTGGGAGCCCTCTTCCTGACCCGCGCGGAGTTGCTGCGCGCGCGGGAGGCACAGCCCGAGGACTCGGAGTGGAGCGCCGCGCGGAAGGGACTCCGCCTGTGGCTCTGGGGCCTGGTCACGCTCGTGGGCGGGGGCCTCCTGGCGTTCGCGCTCGTGCTGGCGAGCTGGGATTCCAAGACGACCGTCGTCGTGGCGTTCTGCGCCCCCTTTGTCCTCCTGGCCATGGGCCTCTTCCAGTACGCGCGCGTGCCGGAGGCTTCCGGTGCGCGAGTGCCCGCCTACGTGGCCGTCAGCCTGTTCGTGCTCGTGTTCTCATCCATCGCCTGGGTGGCCCACCCGGTGTTCTCGATCGGGCTCCGCGTGCTCAGCCTGACCGGCATGGCCTTCCTCGTCCGCTCCTTCATCCGGGCGGCGCCCTCCCTTGCCGACACCACGAGGCACGTGGGCCAGGTCCTGCTCATCTCGAGCGCGGCGACGTTCGGGCTGGTCCTCTTCGCGGCGTCCGACGACATCCTGCGCCTCCTGTACTTCGTGGCGGCGCTGGTCAACCTCATCTACGGAGTGCGCTTCATCGTCCTGGTGAACCGGCTCAGGCGCGAGCTGGGGCCGGAGGCCGAGGCCACCGCGGCGGCCCCCGTGTTCTCCCAGGTTTGACGCGAGCCGGGCTCAGCCCGCGCGCACCTGGGCCGCGGGCAGCCCCTCCAGCGGCGGCACATAGGGCCACTGCGGCAGCGCGCCCTTGCCCGCCTCGCGCGTGAGGTAGTCGGCCGCGATGTTCGCGCTCTCCATGATGGTGAGCAGCCCGCTGCCCGGGTGGGTTCCTCCGCCCACCCAGTAGAGCCCCTCCACCTCGCGGTTCTTCACCTTCGGGCGCAGCGGCCCCAGCTGCAGCCAGGTGTGCGAGAGGTTGAACACCGCGCCTCGGAAGACGTGGAAGTCGTCCCGCCACGTCTCCGCCGTGAAGTAGCGCTCCGCGCGGATGTGCCGGCGCACGTCCTTCAGCCCCACCTTCGCCAGCATGTCCGGGATCCGCTCGCGCAGCGCCTTCTCCGTGGCCGCCCAGTCCACCGGCTGCGCCGTGTTCGGCGTGGGCACCAGCACGTACAGCGTGGAGTGCCCCGCCGGCGCCCCCGAGGGGTCCGTCACGGTCGGGTTGCACACGTAGAAGGGCGGATCCTCCACGTCCACGAACCGGTCCTCCAGCGCGTCCCGGTCCGTGCGCCGCGCGTTCTCAGACAGGTAGATGAGGTGGTGCGGCAGGTCCGAGTACACCGTGTCCAGCCCGTAGTAGGCCATGAAGGTGCTGCACGAGTACTTCGCCTTCTCCAGCGACGCGTCCGACAGCCGGGTGCCCTGGCGCGCGTCCGGGGGGATGAGGTTCTGCGCCGCGTACGCCAGGTCCGCGTTCACCACCACCGCGTCCGCGTCCAGCGTCTGCCCGCTGGCCAGCCGCACCCCCACCGCGCGCCCCGCGTCCACGCGCACCTGCTCCACCGCCTCGCCCATGCGGAAGGTGGCGCCCAGGTCCTCCGCGCACTTCATCATCCCCCGCGACAGCGCCCGGAAGCCGCCCTCCACGTGCCACACGCCGAAGGCCAGCTCCAGGTACGGAATCACGCTGAACACCGAGGAGCACGTGGTGGGGTGCAGCCCCAGGTACTTGGAGGGGTAGGACAGCGCGTACGTAATCCGGTCGTCGTGGAAGAACGAGTCCAGGTGCCGGTACAGCGTCTGCCACGGCTTGAAGCGCAGCGTGGGCGCCAGCCGCCACGGCGCGTAGTACCCCAGGCTGCCGGCGTTGGTGGCGATGAACTTCTCGTAGGCGATGGCGTACTTCTCCCGGCCCTCCTCCAGCCACGCCCGCAGCGCGCGAGGCTTGTCGGCGCCGAACCTCGCCACCTCCGCCTCCATGCGCGCCGGGTCCTTCGAGGTGTCCAGGTACGTGCCGTCCCAGAAGTGCACCCGCGTGTTCGGGTCCAGCGGCACCAGCTTCACGTAGTCCTCGAGCCGCTTGCCCGAGCGCACGAAGATGCGCTCCAGCACCCCGGGCAGCTGGAGGATGGACGGGCCGGTGTCCAGCGCGTACTCGCCGCGCTCGCCCAGGGTGAGCCCCTTCATGCGCCCCCCCGGCAGCGTGTCCTTCTCCACCACGGTGACCTTCAGCCCCTGGCCCGCCAGGTTGATGGCCACCGACAGGCCTCCCGGGCCGGCTCCCACGACGATGACGTGTCGCACCATGCCCCCTACGATGCCCGGGACGGCCCGGCGTTGCAGCAAGCACGTGGCTTTCCGGAGAACCTGGAGCCCCTCTTTCCTCCGGTACACAGCTCGTCAACGAGGTGGTTCCCGAGCCCGGGAAGCCCTGTTAAGCGAGGGGGCTACACCGTGGCTCCCGCTCCCCCATGACGCCCCTGCCCCGTGAGGTGCTCCTCTTCACCCTGGAGGGCCAGCGCTACGCGCTGCCGTCGGCGGATGTGCGCGAGCTGGTCCGCGCCGCGCTCCTCACCCCCCTGCCCCGCGCGCCCGACGTGGTGGAGGGCCTGCTCAACCTGCGCGGCGAGCTGCTGCCCGTATTGGACTTGCGCCGCCGCTTCCGGCTGCCCCCGCGCCCGCTGTCCCCCTCGGACCACTTCATCGTCGCCCAGGCCGGAGCGCGCCGCGTCGTCCTCCGGGTGGACCGCACCGAGGAGATGCTCGCCATCCAGCCCGGTACGCTGGATGAGACGCCACGCACCCTGCCCGGCGTGGGCTATGTGGCCGGCGCCGTGAAGCTGCCCGACGGGCTGGTGCTCGTGCACGACTTGAGGACCTTCCTGTCCGAGGCCGAGGCGCTCGCGCTGGACTCGGCCCTCTCGGGTGCCCGGGAGGGCGTGTGAGCTCCGGACCGCTCCCCTGGAGCGACATCGGCTATGCGCGCGTCTTCGAGCGCGTGCAGGAGCGCGCCGGCCTGCTGCCCCCCACGTGCGTGCCCGCCGCCGAGGAGGGCATCGCCCGCGCCATGGCCCGCGCCAGGGACTCGGACTTCTCCTCCTATCTGGAGCGGATTACGTCGGACGCGGCGGCGCTCGATGACCTCATCACCGAGCTCACCATCGGAGAGACGTACTTCTTCCGCACGCACGAGCACTTCGACTTCCTGAGCCGGCAGGCGCTCCCCGAGCTGCGCCGGCTGCGCCCTCCGGAGCACACGTTGCGCGTGTGGAGCGCGGGCTGTGCCTCCGGCGAGGAGCCCTACTCGCTCGCCGTGCTCTTGATGGAGGAGGGGTTCGGGGACCGCATGGAGGTGCTCGCCACGGACATCTCCCGCGCCGCGCTCGCCCGGGCCCAGGAGGCCAGCTTCGGCCTGTGGTCCTTCCGCGGCACCCGGGCCGACCGGATGCGGCCCTTCCTGCGCCAGGAGGGGCCGCGCTACGTGCTCGCGCCCGAGGTCCGCCAGCGCGTCCGCTTCGACTACCTGAACCTCGCGCTCGACACCTGGCCCTCTCCCGGCAGCGGCATCCACGACCTGGACGTCATCTTCTGCCGCAACGTGCTCATCTACTTCACCCGCGCCACCATCGAGGCCGTGGCACGCAGGCTCCACGCCAGCCTCGCGGACCAGGGCTTCCTCGTCACCGGCCCCTCGGATCCCTCGCTCATCGGCCTGGCGCCCTTCGAGCCCTTCCTCACCGAGTGGGGCGTCGCGTACCGCCGCCTCCCCGCCGAGGCGCCCCGGGTGCTGCCTCCCTCCAGGACGCGCTCCCAGACGTCGCTGCCCGTCATTCCCCCGCTGCCTCCCCCCGCGCCTGCCCCGAGGGCGGCGCCTCCGGCTCCCGCGCCCCGCCCGCCGCCCGCCGCTCCCATGGCCCCGAAGCCCTCCGAGGCGCTGGAGCCCGCGCGACAGGCGCTGGTGCGCGGAGACTGGCGCGAGGCGGCACAGCTGGCCGGCGCCCAGAAGGACAGCCCCGAGTCCTCCGTGATGGCCATCCGGGCCCTGGCCAATGTCGACGCGGAGGCCGCCGTGAGGGCCTGCGCCGAGGCCGCCGCCCGGCACCCCATGGCGGTGGAGCTGCGCTACCTGGAGGCCCTGCTGCTGCTGGGCCTCGGCCGGCTGGGTGAGGCCGAGCGCGCCGCGCGCCAGGCGCTCTACCTGGAGCCCTCCCTGGCCGTCGCCCACCTCACGCTGGGCCACGTCCTGCGGCGGCTGGGTGATATCTCCGGGGCGGTGCGCGCCTTTCGCACCGCCGAGGCGCTCTGCGCCACCCTGCCGCCCGAGGCGGCGGTTCCCCTCTCGGAGGGTGAGCGCGCGGGCAGACTGGCGGAGCTGGCGCGAGGCGAGCAGCGGCGGCTGGAGGCCATTGAGTCTCGGGAGAAGAGCTGATGGCGGAAGACAAGCCAGGACAGGTGCTGGACTGGGAGGCCGCCCGCGCGCGGCTGGCCCGGCTGGCCGAGGCCACGGAGAGCGCTGGCACGCTGAGCCCCGAGCAGGCCCGCGCCGTGCTGGAGGCCCGCGCCCGGGAGCTGGCGCGCACCTCCGCGCCGGAGAAGCCGGTGGGCGCCCTGCTGGAGGTGGCGCGCTTCCACTCGGCCGGCCAGGCGTACGCGCTGGAGACGCGCTTCGTGCACGAGGTGCTGCGGGCCCCCGAGCTCACGCCCCTGCCCGGCGCTCCACCCCTGCTGCGCGGCCTCACCCTGCTGCGCGGCGAGGTGCTGCCCGTGGTGGAGCTGGCCCCCCTGTTCGGCCGCCCGGCCTCGGGGCTCGGCGCCGTGGTCCTCACCGTGGGCGCCTCCCGGGCGGACCTGGGCGTGTGCGTGGAGACGGTGGAGGAGGTGACGCTCCTCTCGCGTGACGCCCTGCTGCCTCCGCCCGGCACCCTCTCCGCCGAGGCCGCGGCGCTGGTGTCCGGCATTCATCGCGACGGCACCCTCCTGCTGGAGGGAGCAGCCCTCCTGGGCGACAGTCGCCTCATCTTCGACGTCTCCGACGAAGGGAAGTCATGAGCATCGGGAAGAAGATTGGCGTGGGCTTCGGCCTGTCCCTGCTGGTCTTGCTGGCGGTGGCCGGCGTGGCCTACCAGGTCATCCAGCAGCTCACCCGCACCACCGAGGTGCTCCTCGAGACGCGCAACAACCTCAAGTACATCCGAGAGCTGCGCCTGGCCATCGCGGACGCGGAGACGACCGAGCGCGGCTACCTGCTCTCCGGCAACGAGGGGTTCCTGGCGCCCTACCGCTCGGCGCGCGAGAACCTGGAGGCCAACCTCCAGGCGCTGCACACGGCCCTGAGGGACGCGGACCTGCAGAACCGGCTGCGACGCATGGAGCCCCTGCTGCGCAAGCGGCTGGAGGAGCTGGATATGGGCATCCGCATCCGGCAGGAGAAGGGCGTGGAGGCGGCGATGGAGTTCGTCCGCACCAACCGCGGCCTGGAGACGATGCAGAACATCCGCGACCAGGTGGATCAGATGCAGGCCCTGGGTGAGCAGAGCTGGCAGGACCAGCAGAACGCGAGCCGGGAGAACGCCCAGCGCAGCATGATCTTCCTCATCATCGGCGCGGTGTTCGGCCTGGTCGTCGTCGCCGCCGGCAGCATCATCATCACCCGGGACATCACCCACCCCCTGGATCGGCTGATGAAGGGCGTGCAGGAGCTGGGGCGCGGCAACCTCGCCCACCGCATCGAGGTGCACAACGAGGACGAGACGGGACAGCTCGCCCGCGCCTTCAACACCATGGCCGAGCGCCGGCAGCAGTCGGAGTCCCAGCTCGCCAAGGAGTCGCAGCAGCGGGAGCAGAACCTGAGGACGGTGGCCGAGTTCGTCAACCAGCTGGCCGGCGCCACCTCGCAGATCCTCTCCAGCACCAGCGAGCAGGTGGCCAGCGCCCAGGAGCAGGGCAGCGCCGTGTCCGAGACGGTGAGCACGGTGGAGGAGATCGCCCAGACGTCCGAGGAGGCCGCGGGCCGGGCGCGCGCGGTGAGCGAGTCCGCCCGCCAGTCCGAGGAGCTGGGCCGCACCGGGCGCCAGTCGGTGGACGAGGCGGTCTCCGCCATGGCCGCCGTGAGGGCGCAGGTGGAGTCCATCGCCGCGCGCATCCTCGCCCTGGCCGAGCAGGCCCAGGCCATCGGCGACATCATCAACACCGTCAACGACATCTCCGAGCAGACGCACATGCTGGCGCTCAACGCCTCCATCGAGGCCAGCCGCGCCGGTGAGCATGGCCGCGGCTTCGCGGTGGTGGCCGCCGAGGTGAAGGCGCTGGCCGACCAGTCCAAGAAGGCCACCGCCCAGGTGCGGCAGATCCTCGGCCACATCCAGAAGGCCACCCACTCGGCGGTGATGACGACCGAGGAGGGCACCAAGAGCGTGGCCATGGCCACCCGCGTGGTGGGCCAGGCGGGCTCCACCATCCAGACGCTCGGGGAGCTGCTGGCCCAGGCCTCGCTGACGGCCGCGCAGATCGCCGCCTCCGCCAACCAGCAGGCCACCGGCATCGGGCAGATCCGCCAGGCCATGCGGGACGTGAACCAGTCCTCCCAGCAGGCGCTGTCCTCCACGCGGCAGACGGAGCGCGCGGTGCAGGACCTCAACGCCATGGGCCTCAAGCTCAAGGGCATGCTGAGCGACTACGGACGCTGATGGACCGGGACAGGCTCGCACAGGCGCTGATGGCCACGTTCCTCGAGGAGCTCGAGGGGCACGTGGCCGCGCTCAACAGGGACCTGCTGGCCTGGGAGAAGGCCTCCAGCCCCGCGCGCGCCCAGGAGCTCATCACCTCGCTGCTGCGCACGGTGCACAGCGTGAAGGGCGCCTCGCGCGCGGTGAGCCTGACCCTGGTGGAGACGGCCTGCCACCGGCTGGAGGAGGTGCTCGTCGCCCTGCCGCAAGGGCAGCCGACCTCGCCCGAGGTGTATGAGCTGGGCTTCGCCCTCGCGGATGCGCTGGATGACGCGCGGCAGAGGCTCGCCCGGAAGCAGGACCTGGTCGGCTCTCCGCTGGAGGCGCTGCTGCCTCGGCTGGCGGCGGCGGCGCAGAGACAGCCCTCCGCGGTGGCGTCCACCCCTCCTCCCGCTCCGCCCGAGCCCGCGCCCCGCGCGCCCGAGCCTCCCGCCGCTCCCGCCACGGAGGCCCCCGTCGCCGAGACGCTGCCCGTGCGGGTGTCCGCGCAGAAGCTGGACGCGCTGCTGTCGCGCAGCGGTGAGCTCCGCGTGTCGAGCCTGCGGCTGGAGGGGCGCGCGGAGTGGGTGGAGACGCTGCGCGAGGAGCTGGCCTCGCTGCGCTCCCGCCTCCAGGGCTCCGAGGAGGCCTCCGCCCGCAGGTTGGAGGCCCGGCTGGGACAGCTCTCCCGGGAGCTGCTGGCGGATCGGCTGGCGCTCTCCCAGGCCGTGAGCGGGCTGGACGAAGAGGTGCGACGCG
The DNA here is from genome assembly GCF_020103725.1 of Hyalangium gracile. Lineage (NCBI taxonomy): Bacteria > Pseudomonadati > Myxococcota > Myxococcia > Myxococcales > Archangiaceae > Hyalangium > Hyalangium gracile. The sequence continues at coordinate 186,169 of NZ_JAHXBG010000010.1, forward strand.
CGCGGACCCTGCCCTTCGCGGAGGCCTGCGAGGGGCTGGAGCGCACCGCGCGAGACGTGGCCCGCGGCGCCGGCAAGCAGGTGCGGCTGGAGGTGCATGGCGGAGCGCTGGAGCTGGATCGCTCGCTGCTCCAGGGCCTGCGCGAGCCGCTGCTCCACCTGGTGCGCAACGCCGTGGCCCACGGCCTGGAGACGCCCGAGGAGCGCCGCCGCGCGGGCAAGCCGCCGGAGGGGCGCATCAGCCTCGCCGCCAGGCTGTCCGGAGGCCGCGTGCAGGTGTCGGTGGAGGACGACGGGCGGGGGCTGGACCTCGACGCCATCCGAGCCCGCGCGAGGGCCCAGGGGTGGGATGTCCCCGAGGGCATCGACGCCGCCCGGCTCATCTTCCGCCCAGGCCTGTCCACCGCCTCGCAGGTGACGTCCGTCTCGGGGCGAGGCGTGGGGCTGGACGTGGTGCGCTCCCAGGTGGAAGGGCTCCGGGGCAGCGTGGATGTGTCCTTCCTGCCGGGCGCGGGCACCCGCTTCGTGCTGGATGTGCCGCTCACCTTGAGCACGCTGCGGGTGCTGCTGGTGAGCGCGGGCGGGCAGCAGTTCGCCCTCCCCGCCGAGAGCGTGGAGCGGCTGATGCGGCTGGCGCCCACCGAGGTGCGCGAGGTGGAGGGACGGCAGGTCTGGGTCGCCCAGGACGTGCTGGTGCCGCTCACCTCGCTAGCCAGCGTGCTGGGCCTGCCCGCCGGGGTTCCGCGCGCCCGCCTCGCCACGGTGGTGCTCGCCTCGGGCTCGCTGCGCGTGGCGCTGGGCGTGGACGAGGTGCTGGCCGAGCAGGAGGTGCTCGTCCGCGGGCTGGGTGCCCGCGTGCGCCGGGCCCGCCACGTCTCCGGCGCCGCGGTGCTTCCCGACGGGAAGATGGCGCTCCTGCTCCACCCCGCCTCCCTGATTCGCATCGCCGAGGGCCTGCCCCACGCCAGCCTCTTCCCCGCGCCCACCGCGCGCCGGGCCCGCCAGCGCATCCTCCTGGCGGATGACTCGCCCACGACGCGGGCCCTGGAGCAGAGCCTGCTGGAGGCCGCGGGCTACGAAGTCCTGGCGTGCGCGGACGGCGCCGAGGCCTGGGAGCGGCTGCAGCGCGTGGGCGCCGACGCGCTCGTCACCGACGTGGAGATGCCGCGCATGGACGGCTTCGCCCTCACCGAGGCGGTGCGCACCTCGCCGCGCTTCTCGCGGCTGCCCGTGGTGCTCGTCACCGCCAGGGACAAGCCCGAGGACAAGACGCGCGGCCTCGAGGTGGGCGCCAGCGCCTACCTGGTGAAGAGCGCCTTCGATCAGACGAACCTGCTGGAGACCTTGAGGCGACTGCTATGAACGCCAACCTGCCCAACCCGCTGCGAGTCGTGGTGGCCGAGGACTCGCCCACCGCCCGCCGCCTGCTGGTGGAGATCATCCGCGCCGACCCGGGGATGCAGGTGGTGGGCGAGGCCAGGGACGGGCTCGAGGCGGTGGAGCTCACCCAGCGGCTGCGCCCCCACCTGGTCACCATGGACATCCAGATGCCGAACATGGATGGGCTGCAGGCCACCCAGCGCATCATGACGGAGGTGCCCACGCCGGTGGTGGTGGTGTCCACGCTGGTGGAGCGCGACATCCAGACGTCCATGGCCGCGCTGCGCGCCGGAGCGCTCGCCGTGCTGCAGAAGCTGGTGGGCCCCGAGTCCCCGGACTTCGAGCGCGAGAGCCGCCACCTGCGCGACACGCTCAAGGCCATGGCCGTGGTGAAGGTGGTGCGCCAGTGGCCCCAGCGCGGGCGGGTGTCCACCTCGCTGCCTCCCGTCACACCCGTGTCGAGGACCCGGCCCTCGGTGCTGGCCATCGCCGCCTCGACGGGCGGGCCCGCGGCGCTCCACCGCATCCTCTCGGGGCTGCCGGAGAACTACCCCCTGCCCATCCTCGTCGTGCAGCACATCGCCCTGGGCTTCGCGGAGGGCATGGCGCAGTGGCTCGACTCCGTCACACCGCTGGAGGTGAAGGTGGCCAGCGAGGGCGAGCTGCTGAAGCCGGGCACCGTCTACATCGCCCCGGACGATCGGCACCTCGGCGTCACCTCGGAGGGGCGGGTGCAGGTGTCGAACGCGGCGCCCGTGGGGGGCTTCCGGCCCTCGGGCACCTGGCTCTTCCGCTCGGTGGCGCGCGCCTACGGCTCCAGCGGCATCGCGCTCATCCTCACCGGCATGGGCCAGGACGGCCTCGAGGGCGTGCGAGAGCTACGCCAGGCCGGTGGGCGGGTGCTGGCGCAGGACGAGGCCACCTCCGTCGTCTACGGCATGCCCGGAGTGGTGGTGGGCGCGGGGCTGGCCGACGCCGTGCTCCCGCTCGACGGCATCGCCGCCCACGTGAGGGAGCTGGCCGCTCCGGCCGCGGGCTGAACCTCCGGGCTCGCGGGCGCGGAGGGCTTGAAGGTCAGCCGCAGCGCCTCGATGAGCCGTCCCAGCTCCCACACCCGGAGGTAGCGGATGCGCAGGTGGACCTGGCGGTTGTGCACCTGAGCGTCCACCCTGGGAGGAAAGCGGGTGTTGTCCTGGAAGAAGCGCTTCAGCGTCTCGAGGAAGCTCTCCACCGGCGCCTCCTCCGGCTCCAGCTTGCCATGGCCGGGCCAGGCGCGCCGGGCCTGGATGGCCGCCCTCAAGTCATCCGCGGTGCAGTCCGCGAAGGGCTTGGCGATCTGCAGTCCCCCTCGGCGCGGAATCTCGATGGGCGTGGAGCCCGGCTCCTTCCTGTCGATGTGCCAGATCCAGATGTGGGCCAGCCGCAGGTACTCCAGGAGCGCTCCGAGGCTGGCCATGCCGTACTTCTCACACACCGCCAGGGGGAAGGCCCGCGCCACCGCCCCGTACATCGTCAGCGTCGACTGCGAGAGCACCCGGACGTGCCGGCGGAAGTACTCGCGCGTCGTCCGGTACCCGCGATTCACCGCCAGCCGGCGGGCCACGATGTGGTTGTAGAGCAGGCCGATGCGGTAGTGGCCAGCCGTGCCCTGCATCAGGCACTGAAGGATGCCGTCGTGGCACTGCTCGAGCGTCATCGTCCAGGGGATGATCTCCGCGTTCTTCTCGTTCATGGGTGTCTGCCTCGTTCTGGGAGTGGTGGAGCGCAGCGCCCCAGAGCAGGATCCAGACCAGACAGGAAACCCTTTGAATTCAATGGGTTGGGAAAACCGAGAGCCTCCCCGAAGTCCCACGGCATGGATCGGCGGGTCCACGGGCCTGGACGGATGGCGGTGACCCGGGCAACTGTTCTCCATCATCAGATAGGGCCTTGAACAAGCAGCCGAGCCCCTGGACACTCCGGGGGTCCAAGGAACAAATCTCCCCCCGCTGTCTTCTTCCTGCGCGTGAGCATCCCCAGAGTCATGAGCGAGCAGACCGATACGTGGGCCCAGGTCTTCACGGCCCTTCCGGATCCGGCCTACCTGCTCGACGAGACAGGCCGCATCTGCGCATGCAGCGCGGCCGGCGCGCGCACCCTGGGCCTGGAGCCCTCGCAGCTCCTCGACCGCCGCTGGGGCGAGCTCCCCGTGGAGCTTCAACTGCTCGCCCGTCTGGAGACCGAGCGGACCCAGGTGCTCGCCACCGGGCTGCCCCGCTCCGTGGAGCTCTCCTGGCCCACGCCCGAGGGCACCAGCCTGCATGCCTTCCAGCTCACGCTCGTGCCCGGCGCGGCCGGAGCAGGCGCGCGGGTGCTGGTGACGGCGCGCTCGCTCTCGGAGGCGGAGACCGTCTATGCCCGCGCCCTGGAGCTGGAGCAGGCCGCCCGCGCCGAAGTGGAGGCCGCCGAGCGCCGCCGCTCCTTCCTCTATCAGGCGATGAGCACGCTCTTCGCCCACCCGCCGGACCCCCAGGCCATGTACACGCTCCTGGCCCACCTGGCCGTGCCGGACCTGGCGGACTGGTGCCTGGTGGATGCGCTCGAGCAGGGCGCCTGGGTGTCTCGCGTGGCCTCCGCCTGCCTGGACCCGACCCAGGAGGAGAAGGTCCGCGCGCTGCCCCAGCGACTGGAGCTGCGCCCGGATGCGCCCATCGGCCTGCTGCGCGTGCTGCGCACCGGTGAGTCCGAGCTGGTGCCCGCGGTGACGGACTCGCTGCTGCGCGCCGCCGCCGCCGAGCCCCACCACCCGGTGCTGCTCTCCGTGCTCCAGGCCCGCTCGTACATGATCGTCCCGCTGCGCGCGCGCGGGAACACGCTCGGGGCCGTCACCTTCGTGGCCTCCAGCTCCGGGCGACGCTACGGGCAGGAGGACCTGGCCCTGGCCGAGGACCTGTGCCAGCGCGCCAGCCTCGCCATCGACAACGCGCGCCTGTTCGGCGAGTCGCGCCGGGCCACCCGCGCCCGCGAGGACCTGCTGGCCGTCGTCTCGCACGACCTGCGCAACCCGCTGAACGTGGTGCAACTCGGCTCGGCGCTGCTGCTGCGCGAGCGCCCCGGCGTCCCGCGCGACGAGCACGTCGTCAAGCACGCCACCCGCATCCGCGACGCGTCGGACCGGGCGCTGCGGCTCATCTCGGATCTGCTGGACTGGGGCCGCCTGGAGGAAGGGCACCTGCCGCTGGAGCTGCGCGAGGAGGACCCGTCGACGCTGCTCATGGAGGCCGTGGACAGCATCCGCGCCCTGGCCGAGGCCCACCACCTCCACGTCACCCTGGATGTGCCCGACGAGCTGCCGCGGGTGCGGTGTGACCGGACGCGCGTGCTCCAGGTGCTGGGCAACCTGCTGGGCAACGCGGTGAAGTTCACCGAGGCCGGCGGACAGCTCACCGTGAGCGCCCGGATGCGCGGCCACGAGATCCGCCTCCACGTGCGCGACACGGGCAAGGGCATCGCCCCCGAGCAGCTGCCCTACGTCTTCGATCGCTACTGGCAGGCCAAGGACGCGGCCAGCCGTGGCACGGGGCTGGGGCTGGCCATCGCCAAGGGCCTGGTGGAGGCCCACGGCGGCCGCATCTGGGCCGAGAGCACTCCGGGTGAGGGCAGCACCTTCTCCTTCAGCCTGCCCGCGCTGCAGCTGTCCCAGCAGCCGCCCGCCGAAGACGCCCGCTCCTGACGGCTCCGCCCCTGCCGCGGCGCGAGGCGACAGCCGGCGCCTACCTCCGTCCCCCGAGGTCCCTTGAAGCTCGCGCGAAAGATCAGCCTTGCCCTGGCCCTGCTCGCCATCGCCGTGCTCGCGGGGATGGAGTCGCTCGAGGTGAGGCGCGAGCTGGCGCACTCGTCGGCGGACATGCGGCACAATCACCGCCTGATGGGCCACACGATCGCCGGCTCCATCAGCAAGGCCTGGCAGCAGGCGGGAGAGACCGAGGCGCTCGCGCTGCTCGAGCAGGCCAACCGCGTCCAGGGCCAGGTCCGCCTGCGCTGGGTGTGGCTCGAGGGCTCCCTGGAGCACCCGCCCCGCGTGCCGCTCCCGGCGCCCGTGCTCGACCGGCTGCGCGCCGGGCTGGACGACGCGGTGACGGACCTGGACGAGCCGCCGGGCACGCTGCGCTCCTATATCCCCGTGCCCGTGAATGGCCGGGCGGGCGCCATCGAGCTCTCCGAGCCGCTCGTCGAGGCGCAGCGGCACGTGCGCAACACGGTGATTGGCACCACCATCGCCACGCTGGCCATCGCCGGGGCCTTCCTGCTCGTGGCCATGGCCATGGGCAACCGGCTGGTGGGCCGCCCCATCGATCAGCTCGTGCAGCTGGCCCGGCGCATCGGCGAGGGGCAGCTGGATGCCCGCGTCCAGTTTCGCCAGAGGGATGAGCTGGCCACGCTGGCCGCGGCGATGAACCAGATGGGCGAGATGCTCCAGCACGCGCGAGAGACGCTCGCGGCGGAGACGGCGGCCCGCCTGAACACGCTCGAGCACCTGCGCCACGCGGACCGGCTCACCACGGTGGGCAAGCTGGCCTCCGGCGTGGCCCACGAGCTGGGCACCCCGCTCAACGTGGTGCTCGGCCGGGCGAAGATGATCTCCTCCGGCGAGGTGGTGGGCGAGGAGGTGGGCGAGTGCGCCCGCATCATCTCCCAGCAGGCCGAGCACATGACGCGCATCATCCGCCAGCTGCTCGACTTCGCGCGGCGCCGAGAGCCCCAGCGGACCCCGGAGCCGCTCGCCCAGCTCGTGGCGCGCACGCTGAGCATGCTCCGGCCCATCGCCCACAAGCGGGAGGTGGCCCTGGTGAACGAGGTGCCGGAGGCGCTGACGCTGGAGGTGGATGCCGGGCAGCTCCAGCAGGTGCTCACCAACCTGGTGATGAACGGCCTGCAGGCCATGAAGAAGCCCGGCACCGTGCGCGTGAGCGCCGAGCCGGCCCGGGCCACGCCTCCGGCGGACATCGGCGGACCGGAGGCGGACTGGCTGCGGCTGGACGTGCGCGACGAGGGCGAGGGCATCTCCGCGGAGCACCTGCCCCACATCTTCGAGCCCTTCTTCACCACCAAGGACGTGGGCGAGGGCTCCGGCCTGGGGCTGTCCGTGTCCCATGGCCTCATCCAGGACCATGGGGGGTGGATCTCCGTGCGCAGCGAGCCCGGCCGCGGCAGCTGCTTCTCCATCTACCTGCCGCGAGGAGACACCACATGCCAGGACGCATCCTGATCGCCGAGGACGAGCGCGAGATGCGCGCGCTGCTCGACAAGGGGCTGACGCGCCGGGGCTTCACACCGCGCGTGTGCGAGACGGCGGACGAGGCGCTGGCGCTCGTGGTCGCCGAGGACTTCGACGCGGTGCTCACGGACCTGCGGATGCCGGGCATGAGCGGGCTGGCGCTGTGCGAGCGCATCGTCCTCACCCGGCCGGACATCCCCGTGGTGGTGGTGACGGCGTTCGGCAGCATGGAGACGGCCGTGGCCGCCATCCGCGCCGGGGCCTATGACTTCATCACCAAGCCGGTGGACCTGGACGCGCTGGTGCTCGTGCTGGAGCGCGCCGTGCGGCACCGCGCCTTGCGAGAAGAGGTGCGGCGCCTGCGCCAGGCGCTCGCCCAGGGCGTGGAGCTGGGCGGCCTGGTGGGCCAGAGCCCGGCGCTGCGCCAGGCGTACACCGTCATCGACCGGGTGGCGGACGTGGACACCACCGTGCTCATCACCGGCGAGAGCGGCACCGGCAAGGAGGTGGCCGCGCGGGCGCTCCACACCCGAGGCCGGCGCCGGGCCGGGCCCTTCGTGGCCATCAACTGCGCGGCCATGCCCGAGCCGCTCCTGGAGAGCGAGCTGTTCGGCCACGTGAAGGGCGCCTTCACCGACGCGCACGCCTCGCGCACCGGCCTCTTCGTGCAGGCCAGCGGCGGCACGCTCTTCCTGGACGAGGTGGGCGAGCTGCCCCTGGGGCTCCAGCCCAAGCTGCTGCGCGCGCTGCAGGAGCGCAAGGTGCGGCAGCTGGGCGGCAACGAGGAGGTGGCCTTCGACGCGCGCATCGTCGCGGCGACCAATCGCGATTTGGAGCTGGCGGTGGAGGAGGGGCGCTTCCGCGAGGACCTCTACTACCGGCTCAACGTCATCAACCTGGAGCTGCCGCCGCTGCGCGCCCGAGGCAACGACGTGCTGCTGCTCTCCCAGCACTTCGTGGAGCACTTCGCCGCGCGCACCGGCAAGCGCGTGCTGGGGCTGAGCCCCGCGGCGGCGCAGAAGCTGCTGGCCTACGGCTGGCCGGGCAACGTGCGCGAGCTGCAGAACTGCATCGAGCGCGCGGTGGCGCTCACCACCTTCGAGCAGCTCACCGTGGAGGACCTGCCCGAGCGCGTGCGCAGCTACACCGCGCCCCGGGTGCTGCCCGAGGTGTCGGATGTGTCCGAGTGGGTGACGCTCGAGGAGGTGGAGCGCCGCTACATCCACCGCGTCCTCGAGGCGGTGGGCGGCAGCCGTACCCTGGCCGCGCGCGTCCTCGGGGTGGACCGCAAGACGCTCTACCGCAAGCTCCACCGCGACGAGGACGACGAGTCCAAACCCTGAAAGAGCGGGGCTCCGCCGTGATTACAATCTTGCGGTAAGCCGGTCCGACATTCCGCGGGAGAACCGGCAGCGGGCCATGCGCGTGACGGGGTATGGTGGCGGCCTCGAATGCGTCCCCTGCTCCTCGTCCTCGTCCTCGCCGCGAGTCAGCCGGCTCGCGCCCAGGACAGCGCGGGCCCCGTGCCCTATGTGCCACCGCCGCGCGCGCTGACCCATGAGATCCACTCTCAGTGGGGGCTGCTGACGGGAGGCTACTCGCACGGCGGCGGGAGCTGGGACGACCTGTACATGGCCAGCATCACCGGGGGCCACTACCTCTTCAACGGCTTCACCGTGGAGGCGGGGCTCCTGTCGCTCACGCCGCTGGAGCGCGGCGGCCCCAACCTGAGCGCCTCACTCAGCGTGCGCCTGGGCTACACCGGCGAGCGCTGGAGCGTGCTGGCCGGCCCGGTGATCCAGGCCTCGTACCCCTCGACGCCGCTCGTCACGGTGCTGCCCTCGGTGCGGGGGCTCTACCGCTTCGAGAAGGTGTCGCTGGACGCGGGCCTGCTGGACCTGGTGGGCCTGGTGCCCGCGCACGTGGGAGCCACCTACGGCCCGGTGAGCCTGGCGTACGTGCTGCCCCTGGGCGCCAGGGCCTCCGTGCGAATCCCGCTCTCCGCCCGCGCGGGCATCCAGGTGGATGGCTTCGCCTTCCGCTTGGGCACCGCCCACAGCGCCATGCTCGTGGTGGGGCTGGTGGGCAATCCCCCGTCGTCCCGGCCAGGAGGCAAGCCATGAGCCGCCGGCACCTGCTCTCCCTGGGCCTGCTGCTGGCCGCGTGCAGTGATCGGCCGAACTTCGACGAGGACGTGGTGAAGGCAACGCCCCTGGGCGAGGGCCTGCCCGCCGGCTTCATGCTGGGCACCTCCACCTCCTCCCATCAGACCGAGGGCGGCCTGGAGAACGACTGGGCCGTCTGGGAGCGCGGCCGCTGGCCGGACGGGCGCCCGCATATCAAGGATGAGTCGGTGTCCGGGGACGCCACGGACTCGTGGAACCGCTTCGACGAGGACGTGCGGCTCATGGAGCGGCTGGGCGCCAACGCCTACCGCTTCAGCGTGGAGTGGGCGCGCATCCAGCCCACGCCGGACACCTGGGACGAGGAGGCCCTGGCACGCTATGCGCGGTGGGCTCGCACGCTGCGCCAGCAAGGCATCACCCCGCTGGTGACGCTGTACCACTTCACCCTGCCGACGTGGGTCTCGGACACGGGCGGCTGGGAGAACCCCGCCACCATCGACGCCTTCGAGACGTACGCGGCGCGGGTGGCCCAGGCGCTCGGCGGCGAGGTGGACTGGTGGTGCACGGTGAACGAGCCCAACGTCTACGCGGTGCTCGGCTACCTGGATGGCGAGTGGCCTCCGGGCAAGCAGGACATGAAGGCCACGGCCGACGTGCTCTCCCACCTCATGGAGGGCCATGCCCGAGCGGCCCGCCAGCTCCGCGCCCTGGACACGGTGGATGTGGACGGGGACGGCGCCGCCACGCGCATCGGCCTGGCCCACCACGTGCGCGTCTTCCAGCCCGCCACCGGCACCACGGCGGACACCCTGGTGGCGGGCCTGACGGACGACTTCTTCAACGAGAGCGTGCCCGAGTCGCTGCGCACCGGCCGCATCCGCCTCTCGGTGCCGGGGCAGGTGAGCATCGATCGCGCGGTGGAGGACCTGAAGGGCTCCATCGATTATCTGGGCATCAACTACTACACGCGTGACTACGTGCGTCAGTACTTCGGCGAGCCCTCGCTGTCGCGCCAGTACGTGCCGCGCGGCCGGGACACGAATGACCTGGGCTGGGAGCTCTACCCGGAAGGCCTCTACCTCTTCCTCACCCGCTACGCGAAGCTGGGCCTGCCCCTCGTCGTCACGGAGAACGGCATGGCGGACAGAGCGGGCGAGCGACGGCCCTACTACCTCCAGAGCCACCTCTACGCCGTGGAGCAGGCCATCGCGAAGGGCGCGGACGTGCGCGGCTACTTCCACTGGAGCCTGCTGGACAACTTCGAGTGGGCCGAGGGCTATGAGCCGAAGTTCGGTCTTTTCACGGTGGACCTGGAAAGTCCGGAGAAGACGCGAACGGAGACGGCCGCGGTGTCCACCTTCCAGGACATTGCACGAAGGCTGGGCCTCACCCCCAGGCCCTAGCTTCCCCCGCGCGACCATGCTGGTGTTATCGATAGGATGAGCTGATTCCCCGAATGTCCGAGCCCCCCGCCAAGAAGCGCTCCCGGCGCACCGACCCTGCCCCCGACCCCACCTCGGGCAAGCCCACCGCCAGCAAGCGCGCCGCGCAGAGCGGCGACACGAAGAAGGTCCCCGCCGGCCAGCAGGGGCGTCGCGTGGCCGCGGCGGGCCCGGCCTCCGACTCGCCGGAGGCCCAGAAGGCCTACGAGGCGCTGCGCGCCGTCGTCGCGGGCTCCACCGACTCGGTGTCCGCCAAGGATCTCCAGGGCCGCTACCTGCTCATCAACGAGGCGGGCGCTCGGGCGCTCGGGCGCTCGGTGGAGCAGGTGCTGGGCAGGGATGACTCGGAGCTGCTCCCACCGGAGCAGGCCGCGGACGCCATCGCCAAGGACCGGCAGGTGCTGTCCACCGGGCAGACCATCACCTTCGAGCGGGTGGAGCACACGCCCGGCGGGGCGCGCGTGCTGCTGTCCACGCAGGGCGTGCTGAAGGACACGGCGGGGCAGGCGTTCGGCACCTTCTGCGTCCACCGGGACATCACCCGGCACCAGCGGGTGGAGGAGGAGCAGTCGCTCAACGTGGAGCGGCTGCGGCTGTGCATGGAGGCGGCCCAGGTAGGCACGTGGGACTGGGACATCCAGGCGGGGCGGATCCGCTGGTCGGAGAACATCGACTCCATCCTGGGAGGCGTGCCGGGCGGGCCGGGAGACACGTACGAGGCCTTCCTGCAGCGGGTGCTGGCGGAGGACAGGACGCGCTTCGCGCAGCAGGTGGCGGCGGCGCTGAAGGCGCCGGCGGACTTCGAGGCGGAGTTCCAGGTCTACGTGCCGCAGGGGGCGCCGAGGTGGATGCGCTCGAAGGTGCGGGTGCTGTCGCGGGACGGGCAGGCCACGCGGATGCTGGGCACGCTGAAGGACGTCACGCGCGAGCTGCAGATGGAGGAGGAGTCGCGCCGGGCGGTGGACTTCCAGGAGCAGCTGGTGGGCATCGTCAGCCACGACATCCGCAGCCCGCTGGGGGCGATCATCTCCTGGGCGCGCATCATGGCGGCGGGAGGCCCGCCGCCGGAGGAGCAGCAGCGCACGTTCAAGCGCATCACGTCGGCGGCGCTGCGCATCGAGCGGCTGACGCGGCTGCTGCTGGACTTCGCGCGGGCGCGGCTGGGCGGGGGCATCACGCTGGAGCCGCGGCGGTGTGACATGCGTGAGCTGCTCCAGAAGGTGACGCACGAGTTCCGGGTGGCGTACCCGGATCGCGCGGTGTCGTTCGAGGTGGAGGGGGCGGACAGCCACGGGAGCTGGGATCCGGATCGACTGGGGCAGGTGCTGTCGAACCTGCTGGAGAACGCGCTGAAGTACAGCCCGCCGGACACGGCGGTGCGGCTGGGGGCTCGGGGGGAGAAGGATCAGGTGGTGCTCGCGGTGCACAACCAGGGCAAGCCCATTCCCTCGGAGCTGATGCCGCACATCTTCGAGCCGTTCCGGCGGGGGCCGCAGTCCTCGCGCACGGCGAAGACGAGCTACGGGCTGGGGCTCTACATCGTGCAGGAGATCGTCCACGCGCACGGGGGCACCATCGAGGTGCGCTCGGACATCGAGGAGGGCACCACGTTCACCGTGTGCCTGCCGCGAGTGCCGCCCGCGGCGATGGAGCTGATGAAGCGCCCGTCCCCGGTGGCGCCTCAGCGCCCGTGAGGCGGGGCGGACCGTTCAGAGGTACACGCCGTCTACCTGCTCCAGAACGGCCCTGATGGCTTCTTCTGTCGTGCCGCAGAAGGCCGCGAGCTCCGGGGCTGCATGTGTCACGGCGACGGTCGAAGGAGGATCCTTCGCAAAGCGCTTCCCGAAGATGGAACCATGTTCTCCGGGCCATGGCAGAGCCTGCAGCTCACGCCACCTGGCCGCAGGTTCCAGAATGGTAAAGCAGGGCCATGAAGGGAACCGAAGCGTCTGGGTGTCGCACCCGAGAAAGCGCGTCCAATTCAAGTGCGCCTCGGAGAAATCACACCCCTCGATGCTTCCCTCGGTGGGCCGATCCGGCCAGCTCCCGAAATCGTTTCCACTGAAGCGCCCCTTGAACCGGCAGCCCCGCAGGTGAGCCGTGTCCCAGCGGAAGTCCTTCAGTGGCTTCTTGATGATGAACGTGCAGTCGATGAACCGGGCCTGGGGAATGATCAGGTTGCGCGCGGACATCCCCAGCACGAGCGTGCAACCGCGAAGCGTCAGCATCGGCCCGAGAAAGCACACGACCCCGGAACCGAACTCGAGCCGCTCGTGTGTGAGCTCCCTGTTTTCGAGATTGACCTGGGTCAAGTCTTCCCGCCCTCGGGCTCAGAACGCGATCATGCGAAAGAAGATGTCCGCCATCCGCCGTCCATGAAGCTCCATGTTCGAGTGGGTTCCAGAGAGCACCTCGTAGCGAATGCCCGTGGCAGGGTCAACCGCATCCACTCCCCTGCCGTTCCATCGCAGGTGTGTGAACTCCCTGCTCAACATCCGCTCCACCCATTGTCCCCGAAACCTGCGCTCCATCAGGTGTGCCTCGAGAAACCTGCCCTGAGCTCTCGCCTTGTCGATGGCGGCGGACTGCTCTCGCGAAAATTTGTCAGGGCCCCAGTCCCTGGCGATGCGCCTCCCCGCTTCCACCAGTCGATCCCCCACCGGATCCTTGAGGGGAATCTCCCGGCTGGACTGGCCGGCTCGCAGGTGCCAGCGCTGGCCATTGTCGAGGAAGACCTGACGGTTGCCGCCTCGGTGGCGGATGATGGTGGTGACACCAGCCCGGACCGCCCTGGCTTCTTCCGCCACCGCCGCGGTGCTTCCGGGACGGCGCACCATCAGGGTGAAGGTCCGCTCCTCGGCAACCCCCACCGCCTCCACTTCGCCCACTGCCGTCAGCCTCAGCCCCTGCGCCTCTGCCCACGCCGCCGCGCGCTCGAAGCCAGGCAGCCGGGGCAGCTTCGCGGCGAACCTCACCGCTCCCCCCGTCAGCACCGCCGTCACCAGCATCACCACCACTCGCGCCGTGTTCTCCCCCATCACCCGGCGGAAGCGCTCGCTGGCTTGCTCTATCTGTCCGTAGCTGGTGGCCCGGTCCACCTCCCTCACCAGCAGCGCCCACCCATCCATCAGGCTCCACAGCGCCTGCACCGGCAACCACGCCAGCAGTGCCACCGTCAGGCTCGCCGCCAGCGCCTTGGAGACAGGCTCGGGCAACAGCCACAGCAACAGATAGAAGCAGCCGGTCCACACCACCATGGACACCAGCGCCGCGGGCGACACCAGTTGCCGGAGCGCCATCCGCGTCTCCTTCAGCACCTGCCTCAACGACAGCGCCAACCCCAGGGTGCGCAGGTCCTCACGCGTCAGGACGGGCCCGTCCGTGAACAGCCCCAGGCAGTCGCCCCCGCCGTACTCCTCCTGGCACATTCCCCCATAGCCGCGTGCAATCTCCGCCACGGAGGCCGCCTCCAGAGGGCCGCCCTCCTCCAGCGGTAGCAGCCGCACCACTCGCCCTCGCTCGATCTCCGCCCTCAACTCCGCTCGCAGCTCGCCCTCCATCAGCCAGCGCGCAAGCTCCCGGGGCTCCGAGGTGAGGTGCAGCTCCGGCGCCACCATCCTCATGGCCCGCTGAAACTCCTCCTTGGGTACCACCACCGGCTCGGCGCGTCCCATGTCCGCGCTCAGCTCGTGCTCCTCGTAGCCAGCCGCCGCGGACTCCGCCTCCTCCGGCTCCACACCCAGCTCCCGGTGCACCACGCGGGGTGTCCCCGAGCACCCCATCAACAGCACCAGGAAGAGCGCTCCCACTTCGCGTGGGCTCATGTGATGCCTCCCTCAAGGCGGAAGACTTCACGCTACACCCAGAGAAGACCGCAGTCCTCGCGCACGGCGAAGACGAGCTACGGGCCGGGGCTCTACATCGTCCAGGAGATCGCCCACGCGCACCGGGCACCATCGAGGTGCGTTCGGACATCGCGCAGGGCACTACCTGGCCGTCCACTCAGGTCCGACGAGGAGTTTCCGCGACTCCGTGCGAACTGGTCTGCTTGTCATACCAGTTCGGTACCGGTCCGCTCCCAGGGTGCCTCCCTGGCCGGGCGCATGTCCGCCGCTGGCAGGTCGAGACGACACATCCCGCTCCTCTCGGGCACTCATGGCAGGTGAGCACGAGGGTCGCTTCTTCATTCACGGCGCGGGAGAGCTCGAGGTGCAGGAGTTCGACCCGGTCGCCCGCCACTTCGTGGCCCTCGGAGAGCTGTACCCCGAGCAGGGCGGCACCGTGTCGCTCTCATGGGACGTGACGGGGTGAGGGCGCTGGCCGCCGAGCCGCTCGGACGGTGCCGCCCGACGTAGGCGCTGCGCTCCCACTCTTCCTCCCGCTCGCATCGAAGCGCTCACGCGCGGCCTGGATCGCCTCTCGATGATTCTGGGCCCACGCCGCCAGGGCATTCACCGGCTCGAGCAACGTGCGCCCGAGCTCCGTCAGTCCGTACTCCACCCGCGGGGGCACCGTCGGAAACACCGTCCTCGTCACCAGCCCGTCGCGCTCGAGTCCCCGCAGCGTCAGCGTGAGCATTCGCTGGGAGATGCCTTCGATGCTCCGCCGCAGATCGCTGAAGCGCAGAGGCCCGTCCCCCAGGCTCCCGACGATGAACACGCTCCACTTGTCGCCCACGCGGTTGAGCACTTCGCGCGCGGCGAGGCACTCGGCCTCGGGATGCCTGGTGTTCCTTGGTGACATCGGTGTGCCTCCTTGCGCGGCCACAGGCTCCTCTTTAGAGACTCTGGGAACAAGCAGTAACCAGCCTCCTGCTGGTTACCAACCTATGACTGGAGCCCGTCCATGGCCCTCCCCCTCCTCTCCCACCGAAAGCTCGCTCGCGTGCGCACACTGCCCGCCCCCTCACCGGGCCAGTTCGGCCCGGCCCACACCGCCATCGAGGTCATCCGGCCTCACGAGTGGGAGGACGCTGACCCGTTCATCCTGCTGATGGATGACCGCCTGGACGGTCGGTTGGTGGCCGGCCCTCATCCCCATGCCGGCTTCGAGACCGTGACCTTCCTCGTCGACGGAACCATGCCCGCCGAGCACCAGCGCGAAGGCGCGCTCGCCGCCGGAGACGTCGAGTGGACCACCGCTGGCAGTGGCATCGTTCACGGCCCCGATGCGCCCATCGAAGGACGGATGCGCGTGCTGCAACTCTGGCTCACGCTTCCCCAGGCCCAGCGCTGGACGGAGCCCGATCATCAGTTCATCCGCCGCGATGCAGCGCTCGTGCGCCGCGAGCCCGGGGCGGAGGTCCGTCTCTACAGCGGAGCGACCGGCTCGCTCGTCTCGCCGACGCGCAACCGCGTGCCCGTCACCCTCGTCGACGTGCATGTTCAGCCGGGCGCGGAGGTGACGCAGCTCCTGCCCGCGTCCCACAATGGCTTCCTCTACGTGCTCGAAGGCGAGGCGCGAATCGGCATCGATGCCCAGCCGCTGAGGCCCGGGCAGGTGGGTTGGCTCGATCGTGTGATGGGCGACGGGGAGACGGCGCTGCGCATCGCGAACGCTGGCGCGGAGCCGCTGCGTGTCCTGCTCTATACGGGCCAGCGGCAGAACATCCCCCTGGCCTGGTACGGCCCCTTCATCGGAGACACCCGCGCGGACATCGTCCGTTCGTTCGAGCGGTACCAGGCAGGGACCTTCCTCAGGGTCTGAGCGTCCGGCACTCCCGGCGGAAGCTCACCCCGCCTGAAGGCCGTGCGCGCGCCACGGCAGGTGCACGCTGAAGGTCGTGCCGTGAGGGTCCATCGAGGACACGAGGATCCGCCCACTGTGCGCCGTGACGATCCGCTCCGCGATGTACAGGCCGAGGCCGAGCCCCTCGGACTTCCGCCCACCGCTGCTCTCCCCCCGGATGAAGGACTGGAAGATGCGAGGGAGCAGCTCCGCCGAGATGGGCGCTCCCTGGTTGTGGATGCTCAGGACGCACTCACCCTCGCGGGCCTCGACCCTCACGTCCACGGGGCTGCCGGCGGGGCTGTGGTTCAGGGCGTTGCTCACCAGGTTGGCCACCACCTGGGCCAGCCGCGCGGCGTCCCACACCCCTTGCAGGGACTCCGGTAGCTTCAGGTGGATGTCGCGCCCGGGGTGCGCGGCGCGATGCTCCTCGACCACCTGGAGGATGATCGCGTGCAGATCACACGGCTGCGGCTGGATGGGAATCCCTCCCCCGAGCCGCGCCCGGGTGAGGTCGAGCAGATCCCGGATGATGCGGCTGGCGCGCTCGGTCGCGGCGTTGATGACATGCACCTTGCGCAGCAGCTCCGGATCCCTCAAGCGCTGCGAGAGCAGGGTCGTCGCGAAGGAGATGGCGCTGATGGGGTTGCGCAGATCGTGGCCCACGATGCCCACCAACCGCTGCTCGAGCTCCATCATCCGGGAGGACTCCTGCTCCTGGTGTTTGCGCTCGGAGATGTCCCGCAGCGTCCCCACGGAGCGCTCCGCCGCGCCCCGCGCATCCCGGAGGATGCGGCCCTGCACCGCCACCCAGCGCTCCACCCCATCCTCCGCTCCCACCGTGCGGAACTCGTCCTGGTACACCGCCTGCCCCGGGGCGGCCAGGGTGGACTCGATGTTCGCGATGACGCGCGGGCGATCCTCGGCGTGCAGCGCCGCGCTCAGGGACGCGCGATCCAGGGCCTGCTCGGCTCGCAGGCCCAGCAGCGCCCGGGAGCGGCTGTCACACGTCAGCTCGCGGCGCCTGGCGTCGTAGTCCCACGTCCCGATGTCTCCCGCCGCGATGGCCAGCCGCAGCCGCTCCTCGCTCTCACGCAAGGCCTGCTCCGCGCGGACCTGCGCCGTCACGTCTCGCGCGATGCACAGCACCGACGTCACCTGCCCCTGCTCATCCCGCTCCGGGACGAGGCGGGAGTGGAAGTGGCGCCGCAGTCCGTCCGCGGCCACGAAGTCGAAGCTCATCGACGTCTCGCTCCCTCCCAGCGCGGTGTCGATGGCGGCGCTCCAGCTTTGGACCAGCTCGGGCGGCATGCCGAGCTCGGCATTCGTCTTCCCGATGAAGTGGAAGCTCGGGATGCCGCCGAGGCGGGTGATGCCCGGGCTGACGTAGAGGTGCCGGTGCTGGGTATCGAAGCGCGACACCACGTCCGGGAGGTTCTCCGCCAGCCGGCGGAACTGCAGCTCGCGCTCGCGCACCTCGGCCTCGGCCCGGAGCGCCCGCTGGTGGTTGCGGCGCAGCCGCGCCAGCCCGTTGGCTCGGGCCGCGAGCTCCGCGGCGGCATAGGGCTTGGCGAGGTAGTCGTTGGCGCCAGCGGACAGGCCCTCGACGATGTCCGCGCTGGTGTCTCGCGCGGTGAGCAGGAGGATCGGCAGCTTTGCAGCGTCCCACTGCTGGCGCACGAAGCGGCAGATATCGAGCCCCGATGAGCCAGGCAACATCCAGTCGAGCACGACGACATCCGGCAGGGACCCCAGCGACAGCCGCTCGAGGAAGGAGGGCCCGTCGCGAAAGGCCGCGACGTCACAGGAGCCCGCCAGGGAGCGCTGAATCGCGGCGGCCTCCATGGGGCTGTCATCCACGACCCAGACGATGTAGCGCTCTGAGAAACTCATATGAATGGGGCACAAAACAGCGGGTGTCGAGCCAGCCCCCCTCTCGAGTGCCCGCAGCGATGAGCATCCCCGCAGCGGTAGCTGTTACCATAAGTGGAGTACCCATTCATCGGGTGCAACACAATCCAGTGTTTCATGCGCTGGAACGCATCAGGCGCGCGGCGGCTCGACGCGGCGCGGCCACGAACGGGCGCACGCTCGGCGGAACGGGCCAGGGGCAGGCAGCGGGTCAGCCGCCCCCCACCCGCCCTTCGAGCCTGCTCCGGCTCACCGCACGTAGCGCTCGATGAGCGCCGCCATCTCGTCGAGCGGAGCCCTGTCATCCGAGAGGCCCGCCTCCGCCACCGCCCGAGGCATGCCGTACACGACGCAGGACTCGGGCGACTCCGTCAGCACGCGTCCCCCCGCCCGGCGGATGGCACGCGCGCCCGCCAGCCCATCCTCCCCCATGCCCGTGAGCACCACGCCCACCACGTCCGAGCCCCAGCCCGCCGCCGCGCTCTCGAAGAGCACGTCCACCGACGGGTGATGGGGGGCCTGCAGCGGCGCCCGGCTCAGCCGCACCCGGGCCTGCTCTCCGTCCCGCTCCACCCGCAGGTGCATGCCCGCCCTCGCCAGCACCGCCCGCCCGGGCCTCAGCGCCAGGCCATCCGCCGCCTCCAGCACCTCCAGCGGGCTGTAGGTGTCGAGCCGCCGCGCCAGCGCCTCCGTGTAGCCCGCGGGGATGTGCAGCGCCAACGCCAGCGGCGCCGGAAAGTCCGCGGGCAGCGACAGCAGCAGCTTCGTGAGCGCCGCCGGGCCTCCCGTGGAGGTGCCCACCACCACCAGCCGCCGCGCGAGCTCCGTCTGCGGCGAGGCCATGGGCTTCTCCGCCGGCCGAGGCTCCGGTGCCGTGCGCACCCGAGCCCCCGCCGCCGTGCGCACCTTGGCCACCAGCTCCGCGCCCAGCTCGTAGAGCCTGTCCGTGGCCAGCGCCGTGGGCTTGTGCACCAGCTCCACCGCCCCCGCCTGGAGCGCCGCCACCGCCAGCTCGCTCTCCTCGCCCGCGCTGCTCACCACCACCACGCGCGGCGAGGCCGCTCCCGCCAGCGCCTTCAGCACCCCCAGCCCGTCCAGGCCCGGCATCACCAGGTCCAGCGTCACCACGTCCGGGCTCAGGGCGGCGATCTTCTCCAGCGCATCCAGCCCGTCGCGCGCCGTGTCCACCACGGTGATGCCCGCCGCCGCGGAGAGCACCTGCCGCAGCACCTTGCGCGCGAAAGCCGAGTCGTCCACCACGAGCACGCGGATGGGTACGTCCGTCACGGTCCCTCCTTCGGACGGGTGTAGAAGAAGGCGCCCCGCCGCTCCTCGCAGTTGAGCGCGGTGCCGAAGCGCAGCAGGGACTCGGAGGTGCCCACCACCAGGCTGCCGCCGGGCACCAGCGCGCGCGTGAGCGACTCCGCCACGCGACGCGCCGTCTCGTCCTGGAAGTAGATGAGCACGTTGCGGCAGAAGATGACGTCGAAGGTGCCCAGCGCGGAGATGGCCTCCGCGTCCACCAGGTTCACCCGCCGCCAGTCCACCGCGGCCACCAGCTCCGCGCGGACGCGCGGCCGACCGTCCACGACGTCCAGGTAGCGCCCCTCGATGCCCACGGGCAGCGCCCGCATCGAGCGCAGGTTGTGCTCGCCCGTCCGGGCCCGCTCCAGCACGCGCTGGCTGTAGTCCGTGGCCAGCAGGGACACGCTGTCCAGCACCCCGCGCTGGTGGAGCATCATCGCCAGCGTGAGGGGCTCCTCTCCGGTGGAGCAGGCCGCGCACCAGAGCCTCGGCCGCCGCCCCAGGCGCACGGCGAGCGCCACCTCGTCCGCAATCACCTCCAGCGACAGCGGATCCCGGAAGAAGTACGTCTCGTGCACCAGCAGCGAGTCGACGAGGGCGTCCAGCGCGGCCGACCCGTCCGGGTCGTACCGGAGGAAGTAGTAGTAGTCGAGCAGGGACTCGAACCCCGCCTCCAGCGCCCGCGCGGACACCTTGTCCGCCAGGAGCTCCCGGTCATCGGCCTCATAGTGCAGCCCCGCGCGCTGCTCGATGAGCGCGGCGAGGATGGCGAAGACCTGGGGGGACAGCGGCAGCGAGGGCATCAGCGACTCAGCGCGAGGAGACAGGCTCGCCGGACCTCGGGGTCATCATCCTGGGCAGCGGTCTTCTCGAGCAGCTCGCGCGCCTCCACCGTCCCCAGCGCCGCCACCGCCGTGGCCGCCGCGCGCCGGCCCGCGGGGCTGCTCGAGCCCAGCGCCGTGAGCAGGGCCGCGCGCGCGTCGGCGCGCTGCATCCGCGCCAGCGCCGCCACCAGCAGCGGCGCCACCGCCTCGTCCGCCGCCTCCAGCGCCGTGAGCAGCCCGGGGATGCGCCCCTCGGCCGGCAGCGCCAGGGCGCTCACCACCCGCTCACGCAGGGCCGGGTCTCCCAGCAGCGACACGAGCGCCTGCGTGGCGCTCGTCCCCGAGCGGGTGGCCAAAAAGCCCACCGCCGCGCTGCGCACGCTCTCGTCCGGGTCGCCCGCCGCGCGCAGCAGGGCCGTCACCGTCTCTGGCGCGTCGTACTCCGCCACCGCCGAGAGGGCCACCAGCCGCGTGGCGGGGTCCCCCTGCGTGGCGGCCTCGAGCAGCACGGGCAGGGCATCCGGGCGCTTGGAGACGCCCAGCCCCAGCAGCGCCGCGCGGCGCACGTCCGAGTCCTCGGAGGCGGCCGCGCGCCGCAGCGCCGCCATGGCACTCTCGGTGTGCAGGTGGGCCAGCGCGTCCACCACCGCCACGCGCACCTGGCCCGCGTCGTCGTTGGCCAGCGCGACGATGGCGTCCGCGGCGGCCTCCTCGTTCAGCTTCCCCAGCGACTGGCACGCGTAGTAGCGCACCCACGGGTCCTTGTCGTTGAGCCCGCCCAGCAGGCACGAGGTGACGCGCGCCTCCTTCTCCGTCTGGCCCAGGGCGCGCATGGCCGCCGCGCGCGTGCGCTCCGAGTCGTGGCGCGAGGCCTCCAGCAGCGCGTCCACCGCGCGCGGATCATCGATGAAGGGCAGGCCGTAGATGGCCGCGTCCCTCAGCCGCTCGTCCTGCTCGCGCATGGCCTGGAGCAGCACGTCCAGCCCGCGGGGATAGCCGAAGTAGGAGATGATGCGCAGGGCCGCGCGGCGGCGCCGGGGGTCCGCCGAGCGCGCCGCGGCCAGGGCCAGCTCCTCCGTCTGCTCGCTGCCGAGCGACTGGATGGCGCCCACCGCCGCCTGCGCCACCCGCTGGTCCTCGTCGCCCAGGTGCTCGAAGAGGGCGCTCACGGCCGACGGGTCTCCAATGCGGGAGAGGGTGTCCGCGGCCAGGGACCGCACCGTGGGGTCTCTATCCTCCAGGCACAGCACCACCTCCGGCACCGCCGCGGAGCGCCGGGCCACCAGCGGCAGCAGCACCAGCCGCCGGGCGCTGTCTCCGTCGCGCAGGGCCTGGAGGATGGGGCCGTCCGCCTCCGGGCCCAGCTCCATGAGGGCGTTGGCCGCCGCGCGGGCCACCGTGGGCTCCGTGTCCAGCAGCGCCAGCAGCCCCGTGGCGGCGTCCGGTCCGCCCACCCAGCCCAGCAGCCGCGAGAGCGCCGCCTTCTCCGCCGCGTCCGCGCCCGACAGGCACCGGGCCAGCCGGCGCCCCAGGTCCGCGGTGCTCGCGCGCACGCGCAGCGCCGTCTGCACCACGCGCGTGCCGCCGAAGCGCTGCACCTGCGCCTCGTGGATCTCCACCAGCGCCACCGCCGCCACGCGCATCACCGCGTCCGTGCCCCGCTGCAGCAGCCCCACCAGCGCGGGCACCGCGGCCTCCTGGCCGGTGCGCCCCAGGGCGCGCGCCGCCTCGGTGGCGTAGAAGGGGTCTCCCAGCAGGTCCAGCAGCGCCGGCACCACGGAGGGGTCGCCCGAGCGGCCCAGCACGTCGATGGCGGGGAAGATGCGGAAGAAGTTGCCGCTGCCCAGCGCCGCCAGCAGCGCGTCCACCGCGGCGCCGCCGCCAATGCGGCCCAGCGCCTCGATGGCGGCCACGGCGACGTTGTCGTCCGGGTGCAGCGTCAGCTTCGCCAGCAGCGGCACGGCGCGCCGGCTGCGGCGCCGGCCCAGCACCTGCGCCACGTCACAGACGACGGCGGGGTTGGCGTCCTCGCCGAGCGCGATGACGCACCCGTCCACCTCGCCCGTGGAGGCCACCAGCGCCTCGACGATGGCGGCCAGGCGGGCCTCGTTGTCGCGCCGGTGCTGGAGCAGCTCGCACAGCGGCTCGACGGCCGGGGTGCCCATGCGCGCCAGCGCGCCGATGACGGCGCGGCGCACCGCCCAGCTCGGCGTCTCCAGGTCCACGATGAGGAACTCCAGGCTGGAGGCGCCACGGCGGGCGAGCGCCTCCACCTCCTCCACGCGGGAGCGGTCCTCCGAGGACAGAGACAGCGGATGGCTGGGGGCTCTCACGCCTGCTCCACCGCGCGGGCCGACTTCCCCTCCGGCCTCCACGCGCCTCTCAAGAGCCCGCTCAGCCGCGTCAGGTGCTCCACCTGCTCGCCCTGCATCCGCGACAGCTGGGTGATGCGCGTCGTCACCTCGCGCACCTCCCCGGCGGTGCTCGCCGTGCCGCGCGCCTGCTGCGCGGTGGTGGCGGCGATCTCCCGGGAGCGGTTGCGCATGTCCTCCACCGCGCGGGCGATCTGCTCGGTCATCGCGGCCTGCTCCGTGGAGGCCTTGGCCACCGCCGACACGGCGGCCACCTGACGGCTGGAGGAGGCGGTGGTGGCGTTGAGCACCTCGGCCTGCTCGTCCAGCGCGCGCGACGTCTGCTTCGCCACGCGGCGCACCTCCTCGCCGCTGCGCGACAGCAAGGTCAGCGCCTGGCTCTGCTCGTCGGTGGCGCGCGTCACCTCCGCGGCCAGCTTCGCCACCTGGCGGGCGGCCGTCTCGCTCTGCTTCACCGCCCGGCCCTGCTCGGTGACGGCCTTGGCCACGTGGGACACCTGCTTGCGCGTGTCCTCCATGGCCCGGGCCACCTCGCCGGCGGCCTTGGCCTGCTCCGCCAGGCCAGCCAGGGTGCGCTGGGTGAAGGTCGACACCTCCTGCGCGAGCGCGGCCACGCCGGCCACCTCCTTGTTCTGCGCCACCACCGCCGAGCTCACCTGGTGCACCAGCGCGCGCATCTGCGTGGCCGTCTTCGCCAGCTCTCCGGCCGCCGAGGCCTGCTCCTGCATGGCGCGGGACACCTGCTCGGCGGACGCGGCGAGCTGCCCGTTGGAGCGCACCGCGTCCCGGAGCGCGCGCGCCTGGTCCACCGTGGCCTGCGTCGTCTGCTTGGCCATGCGGCGCATCTCCGCCGCGCCCTGCGCCAGGGACTGCGCCGCCTGCGCCTGCTCCGTGGCGGACGCGGTGATGAGGCGGCCCTGCTCGCTCACCCGGCCGGTGGCCTGCGAGAGCGCCTGCACCGCCTGCACCTGCTCGTTGGTGGCGCGCGACACCTCGCGCACCGTCGTGCCCAGCTCGTCCACGCCCTTGAGGATGGCGCCCAGCGCCCGCTCCGCGTCGGCCGCCAGCGAGGCGCCCTCGTCCGCCGCGCGCACGCCGTCGCCGGTGGCCGCAGCCGCCTCGCGCGCCGTGTTCTGCAGGCCCCGGACGATCTTCGCCACGTCCGCGCTGGCCGCCGCCGCCCGGTCCGCCAGCGCGCGGATCTCCTCGGCCACCACCGCGAAGCCGCGCCCGTGCTCGCCCGCGCGCGCCGCCTCGATGCTGGCGTTGAGCGACAGCAGGTTGGTGCGGTCCGCGATGAGGTTGATCGTCTGGACGATGTCGCCGATCTCCTCGGCGCGCCGGCCCATCTCCTTCATCACCCCGGCGGACTCGGTGATGGACTGGCGGATGCGGGTGAAGCCGGAGATGGAGCGGGCCACGGTGGCGCCACCCTCGCGGGCGGTGGTGCTGACGCGCTCACCGGTGGCGCGCGCCTCCTCGGCCATCTGCGCGATGCGCCGCGTGGACGTCTCCAGCTGGCCGGAGGACGTGGCGCTGACGGCGGCCAGGGTGTTGATCTGCTCGGCGCTCCGGGCCACCGTCTGCGCGGAGCGGGCCAGCTGCTCGATGGTGGCGGCGTTGGCGTCCACGGTGGCGGCGTTCTTCTCCGCGGTGGCGGCCACCTCCTCCACGCTGGCGGCCACCTCCGTCACGGTGGAGGCGGTGGAGGTGGCGGACGCCTCCAGGGTGCGAGCGTGCTCGGCCACCCCGCGCACGGAGCGGGCCACCTCCTCGGTGGTGGAGGCCGTCTCCTCCACGCTGGCGGCCATGCTGGTGGCGTCCCGGGACACCTCGCCCAGGGCCCGGCCGATGCCCACCACGGCCGTGGTCACCGTGGCCACGCGCTCGCCCACCCCTTGCGCGTCCGTGGCCAGCCGGGTGATGCCCTTGGACATCTCCTCCATGGTGGCGGCCACCTGCTCGGCGGCGGAGGCGCTGGTCTGGTTGCGCGCCACCACGTCCGTCACGGTGGCGTTCATCTGCGTCATCGTGGCCAGCAGCTCCTCGCTGGCGGCGGCCAGGTCCTCCGCGCTGGCGCTCACGCCCTTCACGGAGCGGGCCGTCTGCTCCAGGGTGGCCGCGATGTTGTCCGCGGAGGTGGACAGGGCGGCCCCGTCCTTGCGCACCGCGCCGATGGAGGCGGTCAGCTCCTGGATGGCCCCGGCCGTCTGCTCCACCTCCTGCTGCACGCTCCGGGCGGACTCGCTCACCGCGCGCTGCGAGCGCACCAGCGCCTGCACCGAGGCGGAGGTCTCCTCCACGCTGGCGGCCACGGCCTCGATGGAGGCCCGCACCTGCTCGCTGGCGGCGGCCTGCTCGTTGCCGTTGGCCATCAGCCGCGAGGCGAGCTGCTCCACCGTCTGCAGCACCCCGGCGCTCTCCTGCACCGAGCGGGAGGCGCTCTCGGCGAGCACTCGGGGATCCTCCACCGCCTGGGCGGCATTCACGTTCTCAGTCGGCATGAACCTTCTCCTCCCCGATGACTCGGGAGAAATCGATGAGCATCACCAGCCGCGGGCCGAGCTGGGCCACGGCCTTCACGAAACCTCGCGCCTGCTCCGCCACCAGCGGGGGCGGCGGCTGGAGCTGCTCGGGCGCCAGCTTCATCACCTCGCGGGCGCTGTCCACCAGCAGCCCCACGGTGCGCGTGCCGAGCTGGCCCACCACCACGCGCGAGTCCAGCGTCCGCTCCGCGGCCGGCATGCCGAAGCGCGCCCTGGCATCCACCACCGGCACCACCCGGCCTCGCACCTGCACCAGCCCCGCCACATGCGGGGGCGCTCCGGGCACGGGCGTGGCCCCGGTGAAGGACTCCATCTGCAGGACTTCGGAGGCGGGGATGGCGTACTCGGCCCCCGCAACCTTGAACACCACGTGGAGCGTGCTCATGCCACGCCTCCTCTCTGCGCCGGGCGCTCCGCGCGGGCAGCGCCTCCACGTGCCGCGCCCAGCGCGGGCAGGTCCAGCACCAGCGTGGGCTGACCATCTCCCAGGTCCGTGGCCCCCGCCACCCCGGGCACCTGGACGAGCGGATCCTCGAGCGGACGCAGGACGATCTCCTGCTGGCCGAGCAGCCGGTCGACGGCGAAGGCCACGGGCGTGCCGCGCTGCCGGACGACGAAGGCCTTGGGCCCCGGCGCCGCGCGCCCATCATCCCGCTGCAGCAGCCGCTCCAGGCGCACCAGCGGGACGGCCTGGCCCCGGCGCTCCACCAGCGTCACCCCTCCGTCGCCCAGCCCCGGGGGCCGGACGAGGTGGGCGGTGTCCACCTCGATGATCTCCTCCACCGCGCTCACCGGCACCGCGTAGCGCAGGGCGGCGCACTCGAAGACGAAGGCGTCCAGGATGGTGATGGTGAGGGGCACGCACAGGCTGAACGTCGTGCCCTTGCCGGGCTGCGTCTCCAAGCTCAGCTCGCCGCCCAGCTGATCCACGATGATGCGCTTGACGATGTCCATGCCCATGCCGCGCCCGCTGGTGGCGTTCGCGGAGGCGCGGGTGGACAGGCCCGGGCGGCACAGCAGCTCCAGCAGCTCGGCGGAGGAGCCGGGCACGGGCACCCCGGCGCGCGCGGCCACGGCGGCCACATCCACCCCGCGCCCGTCATCGCTCACGGTCAGCTCGAGCCGCCCGCTGGTGCGCGCATGGCAGGCCAGGCGCACCACGCCCTCCTCGGGCTTGCCCGCGGCGCGGCGCTCGTCGGGCCGCTCCAGGGCGTGGTCCATGGCGTTGCGCACCAGATGGACGAGCGCGGGCAGCAGCCGGTCCGCCACCGCCTTGTCCAGCTCCGCGTCTCCCACGTCCATCACCAGCCGCGCCTGCTTGCCGGTGGTGCGGCGCAGCCCTCGCAGCAGCAGCGGCATGCGCTCCAGCACGTCGCCCACGCGCACCATGCGCAGGTGGAGGATGGCGGCGCGCAGATCCCTCAGCTGGCGCGCGTTCTCCTGGAGCACCTGGACCAGCTCGCGCGTGGGAGCCCCGGCCGCGGTGAGCTCCGCCACGGCGCGCGCCAGCTTCGAGCGGTTGACGACGAGCGCGGCCAGCCGCTCCAGCGCCTCGTCCAGGCGGGACACCTCCACGCGCAGCACGCCAGCACGGCGAGGCTCGGCGGCCGCCCGCTCCTCCTCGAAGAGGGACGACTCGTCGGGGAGCGCCGAAGCCGCGGGGGCGGGAGCAGGCTCGGCCGGAACGGACGAGAGCGGCGTCACCTTCGCGGGAGGGCCGCCCACCGCCTCGAGCAGCACCGCGTCCTCCGTGCTCGTGAGCAGCAGCAGCGCGAAGGTGAGGTTTCCCGCCCCCGAGGTGGGGCCCGCCACGGGGATGACCTTGACGATCTCCGCGAGCTTGCCCAGGCGCTCGCGCACGGTGTTGATGGTGAGGCCGGCGGCGGCGCGCTCGGCCGAGGGAACGTAGTCCAGCCGGATCGCCCGGCGGCCGCCGTTCACGCCCGCCAGGAGCTGCTCCTGCTCGGACGTGGAGAGCTTCGCGGCGAGCGTGGGCTCCAGCTCCAGCCTCGCGGAGGCGGTCTGGGTGCTGGCGCGTCCCGGGGCGTTGAGGTCCAGGGCCTCCAGCCGCTCCAGCAGCGCCCGGGGCACCTCCGCGATGGGCTTGCCCAGGGCGAGCTGACGCACGCGCTGCTCGATGGCGCGCAGGCCCTCCATCAGCGGCTCGATGCTGGACTCGGGCAGCCGCCCGCCGGCGTGGTCCGCCTGACGCAGGGCCGTCTCCATCCAGTGGGCGATGGAGACGATGGTCTCCACGTCGATCATCGCCGACAGGCCCTTGATGGTGTGCAGGGCGCGGAACAGCTCCCGCACGTGGCGAGGGCTGGCCGAGCGCTGCCGGGCGGCCGTCTCCAGCGCCAGCAGGTGGGTGTTCGCGGCCCCGAGCAGCTCCTCCACCTCGGTGAGGTAGGCGGGGAGGAAGTCCGCCAGATCGACGCTCAACCGCGCCCCCGCTCCAGCAGCCCCTTCACCTCTCCGAGGATGGCGTCGGGAGTGAAGGGCTTCGTCATGAAGCGGTCGGCGCCGACCTCGAGGGCCCTGGCGCGCGAGGCCTCGTCCCCACGGGTGGTGACGATGACGATGGGCAGGTGGCGCAGCGTGTCCTGGCTGCGCACGAACTCCACCACCTCGATGCCGCCGATGTCCGGCATGTTCAGGTCGAGGATGATGAGATCATACGGCTTGAGGGACAGCCGCTCGATGGCCTCCAGGCCGCTGGAGGCATGGGTGAAGGCGAGCCCGGGGTAGGGCCGCAGGCAGGCCACCACCATGTCCCGCATCACCTTGCTGTCATCGACGACGAGTACTTCGGGCATGAACGTCCTCTGGCAACGACTGGCCAACCTAGAGGGATTCCGTTGGAGGGAAAGGCTCTCGCCGTCCGACGTACCATGGCATCGACCAGTGGCCGACATTCCGGCGGGACTGATACGGGGATGTAGCGACGGGGTCCCTCTCCGCGCCACGAGCCCTCCCTGGCTCGGAGCCGGGCAGCCGTGCCAGCAGACCAGAATAGAACACGCGAGGGGTGCCCCGTCCGCTACTCAACTCGAGGGCCTGGCGGCCGTGGGAAACACGCAGCCCGCCGCCCGCCAGCGCGACGCCTTGCGCCGCTCCGATGCTGCTTTACGGTTGGGTGAGACGGCGGCGAGCCCCCGGGACTTCGCCGCCTGGCGAAGCAGAGAAGGAGGAACCGTCATGGCTGATCTACCTGTCCGTCGTGCTGGTAGCAGTGGCAGCGGTCTGCAGAGGACCCGCGAGTGGGATCCCTTCCAGCGGATGCAGGAGCTGATGGGGTGGGATCCGTTGGAGCTGATGAACCAGTGGTTGACCAGTGGAGGACGTGAGAGCTCGCTCGCCTTCGTGCCGGCCTTCGAGGTGAAGGAGACGAAGGACGCCTTCATCTTCAAGGCGGACCTGCCGGGCGTGGAGGAGAAGGACATCGAGGTGACGCTCACGGGCGACCGCATCGTCGTGAGCGGCAAGCGCGAGTCCGAGAAGCGCGAGGAGTCCGACCGCTTCTACACCTACGAGCGCAGCTACGGCACGTTCAGCCGCGCGTTCACCCTGCCCGAGGGAGTGAACCCGGAGGCCGTGAACGCCGACCTGAAGAGCGGCGTGCTGACCCTCACGCTGCCGAAGCGGCCCGAGGTGCAGCCCAAGCGCATCAAGGTGAGCGTGGGCAGCTCGGAGAAGAAGGAGCAGATCAAGGCGTAGCGGCCTGGAGCTGGAAGGACGTGGCTCGGCTGCCGCTCCCGGTGGCCGGGCCACGCAGCCCTGGGGACTCCAGGACCAATTGATAATGACAATCAATTTCGGATATTCCGGCGGCGATGAACTTCCGCCCCTGGATGGTCCTGTCCGCGCTGCTGCTCGTCGCCTGTGAGCCGGCGCCCGTCTCCCCGAAGCACTCCCAGCCGGTCGCCCCGCTGTTCGTGGTGTTCTCGCCTGGGCCCGTCACGGAGCTCCATGAGGAGTCCGTGCAGGTGTCTGGCCGGGTGAGGGCGGGAGGCGGCCTGCGCGAGCTCACCTGGCAGGCCGATGACGGAGCGCCGCGGCCCCTCGCGTTCGAGCTGGATGCGATCGACCAAGCCTTCTCGTTCACGGTGCCCATGGCCGAGGGCGAGCACGTGGTGCGGCTGAGGGCGGTGGATGGCAACGACGGGGTGGGCTCGGCGACGATGCGCATCACCCGCTCGCCCGCGCCGGACACACGGGCTCCGGAGGTGCGGGTGCTCACGCCGACGGAGGGCCAGAGCGTCACCGTGAGGCGCGTGCGCCTGGAGGGCACGGCCACGGATGACCGGCGGCTGGCGTCGCTCACGTGGGAGCTCAACGGCGCGGTGGGACAGGCGGTGGATGTGGCGGCGCTGGGAGCTGGCGGGGCCTTCGCCCTCGAGGTGACGCCTCGCCCCGGCGCCAACGTGGTGGTGCTGCGCGCCACGGATGCGAGCGGCCATACCACCGAGGCGACGGCCTCCTTCCACTTCGGCAGCCGGAGCGGCGGTGGCGGGCTGCACAGCGGCGTGGTGCGAGACGGCGCGCTCTACACGTGGGGCCGCAACAACCGGGGCCAGCTCGGCCTGGGGGCGGCGGTGACGGCGGACCAGAAGCTGCCGCTGCGGGTGCCGGGCTTCGAGGGCGTGGCCGCCATGGCCTTCAACCAGAACAGCTCGCTGGCGCTGAAGGCGGACGGCACGGTGTGGTCCTGGGGAGAGAATGCGCAGGGCCAGCTCGGCCTGGGCGCGCCGCCGGATGGGTCGCAGCCGCGCACGCCGGACCTCACGCCCCGCTGGAGCCCCACGCGCATCGCCGGCCTGAGCGGCGCGGTGGCCATCACCCTGGGCTACCGCCACGCGCTGGTACTGATGGAGGATGGCTCGGTGCGCGCCTTCGGCGACAACAGCACGGGCCAGCTCGGTGACGGCTCCTCGGAGAGCCTGAGGGACTACCCCGTGACGGTGGTGGGGCTGCCAGAGGTGGTGAAGGTGGTCGCCGGCTCCATGCACTCCGTGGCGCTCGGGCGCAATGGCACGGTCTGGGTCTGGGGCCGCAACACGTACGGCAACCTGGGCCAGGGCACCGTGGACAGCGCCTCCCACTCCACGCCGGCGCGGGTGCCCGGGCTGGAGAACGTGGTGGACATCGCCACGGGGCGCGACCACGTGCTGGCGCTGCACGCGGACGGCACGGTGTCCTCATGGGGGCTGGATGCCAGCGGCCAGCTCGGCTTCGGCGAGGTGTTCCCCGACGAGGTGAGCGCCATGCCGGTGAAGGTGAAGGGGCTGACGGACGCGCGCGCCATCTTCGCCAACGGCAACATGAGCTACGCGCAGCGGGCGGATGGCGCGCTCGTCTCCTGGGGGCAGAACTTCAACGGCCAGCTCGGCAATGGCGGCAAGACGGACGTGAACGTGCCGACGCCCTCCGTCCCGCTGCTGTCGGGGCTGCTCACCCTGGCGCCGGGCGCCACGCACGTCATCTCCATCCGGAAGGATGGGGCGCTCTTCGCCTGGGGCTGGAACGCCCGCGGCAGCCTCGGTCGGGATGATCTGCTGGACAACTGGTCCTACCCCGAGCCGATCCAGGTCACGCTGCCGTGAGGCCCGTGCTCCTGCCGCTGCTGGCGCTGCTGCTCGCGCTCGCGGCCTGCCAGTCCGAGGAGGCTCGGCCCCCACCGCCACCGCCGGAGGAGCCTCGGCCTCCAGAGGAGCCTCGCCATGACTTCGTCGAGCCGGGCGAGGAGTCGCCCGGTGGCGCGACGACCGTGCGGGACACGAGCCGTGACGCCTTCACCCACCCGGCGGCCAACCTCACGCTGGAGCGGCGCTCCGAGTTCATCGTCGGCGAGGCCTTCTTCGAGACGGACTGGTTCGCCGCGCCCAACGCCCGGACGGATCGGGACGGGCTGGGGCCGCTCTTCAACGCCCTCTCCTGCCTGGCCTGCCACGAGCGCAACGGACGCGGTGCGGCGCCCGACCCCTCCCAGCCGCCGCTCTCGCTGCTGATGCGGCTGAGCGTGCCGGGCACGGACTCGCGAGGCGCTCCCCTTCCCGAGCCCAGCTACGGAGATCAGCTGCAGCCGCGCGCCGTGGCGAGCGTCCCTCCGGAGGCCCGCGTGGCGGTGCGCAACACCGAGCGGGCGGGCACCTTCGAGGACGGCGAGCCCTACGGGCTTCAGGTGCCCGAGTACGTGCTCTCGGAGCTGGCCCATGGCCCGCTGCATCCGGACACGCGCCTGTCGCCCCGGATGGCGCAGCCGATGTTCGGGCTGGGGCTGCTGGCCGCCGTGCCGGAGTCCACCCTGCTGGAGTGGGCGGATCCGGAGGACGCGGACGGCGACGGCATCTCCGGGCGTCCCAACCGCGTGTGGAACAAGCGGCTCGGACAGACGGTGCTGGGGCGCTTCGGCTGGAAGGCGAACCAGCCGGACCTGGAGCACCAGAACGCGGGCGCCATGGCGGGAGACCTGGGCATCACCTCGCCGCTGGCGCTCGACGAGCCCTGCACGGCCGCCCAGGCCGAGTGTCTCGCCGCGCCCAACGGGGGCACGCCCGAGCTGGATGCGCGCAGGCTCACGGCGCTCACCTTTTATACCCACGTCATCGGAGTGCCCGCGCGCCAGGGCGTGGACGCGGCCGAGACGCTCCGGGGCAAGGATGTCTTCCACCGGGTGGGCTGCGCGAAGTGCCACCGGCCCTCGGTGGTGACGGGCACGCTGGAGGGCTACCCGGAGCTCTCCGGCCAGCGCATCTGGCCATACACGGACCTGCTGCTGCATGACCTGGGCGAGGCGCTGGCGGACGGGCGCGAGGACTTCGCCGCCTCCGGGCGGGAGTGGCGCACGCCTCCGCTGTGGGGGCTCGGGCGGACGCAGGAGGTGAGCGGCCACACGCGCCTGCTGCACGATGGACGGGCGCGCTCGGTGATGGAGGCCATCCTCTGGCACGGCGGCGAGGCCGAGCCCGCGCGCGAGCGGGTCCGGCGCCTCTCGAGCCAGGAGCGGGCCGCCCTGCTCACCTTCCTCGACTCTCTCTGAGGGGCAGCGGGCTCACGCCTGCGCGGGCCTGGCGCTCGCGTGGACGGCGACGCCGGCCCGAGGCAGGAGGACGCGGAAGGTGGCGCCCTGGCCCGGCACGCTGTCCACCGTCACCGCGCCGCCATGGGCCTCGACGATGCGGCGCACCCGGTAGAGCCCCAGCCCCAGGCCTCCGTAGTGGCGGGCCGACACGGCGCGCTCGAAGCGCTGGAAGAGCCCCTCCACGCGCTCGGGGGCAATGCCGATGCCGTGGTCGCGCACCTGCAGCACCGCCGTTTCGGACTGGGACTCGAGCGCCACCTCCACGGGCTTGCCCGGGCCGAACTTCATCGCGTTGGCCAGCAGGTGCTTCACCACCTGCGCCATGCGGACGCGATCCCAGCGCCCCGGCGTGCTCGGCATCGGGCGCAGCACGAGGTGACAGCCGGCGCGGGAGGCCTCCTGCTCCGAGCGGGACACCGCCTCGCGCACCACCACGGCCAGGTCCACGTCCTCCAGTTCCAGCCGCGGCGCCTGGTGGAGCTGGGACACGTCCAGCAGCGTGTCCACGAGGCTGGCGAGCCGCTCCACCTGCCGGTCCGCGGAGCCGAGCGCCTGGGTGATGCTCTCGGGCGACCAGGGCCTGTCCTCGTTCAGCGTCGTCGTCACGCCCTGGAGCCGCAGCCGCAGCGCGGTGAGGGGCGTGCGCAGCTCGTGGGCCGCCACGCTGAGGAACTCGTCGCGCGTGCGGACCGCCTCCTGCGTCTCGCGCAGCAGGCGCAGCCGCTCGGTGACGTCGTCGATGATGCCGGCCATGCGCACCGGCCGTCCCGCGGCGTCGCGCAGGGCGCGGCCCCGGCTCACGCAGGAGCGGTAGCCGCCGTCGGCATGGCGCAGCCGGAAGGAGACATCATAGGGAGCGGCCTGCTCCAGGTGGGACGACAGGGCGTTCACCACCGTGTCGCGGTCCTCCAGGTGCAGCCGCTCCACGAAGGCTTCATAGGTGCCCGGGAAGGCGTCCGGCGCCAGGCCGAGCATCTCCAGCAGGCGCGGGCTGCACCAGAACGAGCGGCGTCGGAGATCCCAGTCCCAGACGCCATCGAAGGACCCGGCGACGATGAGGCGGTAGCGCTCCTCGCTCTCGCTGACGGCGCGCTCGGCCTGGGTGAGCAGACCCACCTGACGCTCGAGCCGCCGCACCATGCCGTGCAGGTGCTCGTCGACGGAGGGGCTCTGGTCCGAGGCGACGGAGACGGAGCCGCCGTGGCGCAGCTCACGCAGGAGCGCGCCGATGATCTCGTCTCCGTCCTGGGAGCGGCGCACGAAGCCGTTGGCGCCCACGTTCTGGGCCATGCGCAGGTCCAGCTCATCCGGCGCACCGATGTGCGTGAGGAGGACGGGCACGTGGGCCAGGCGCGGCTCCTTGCGGAGGGCCAGACACAGCCGGAAGCCATCCATTCCGGGCATCAGCACATCCGCGAGCACCGCGTCCGGCCGCCTCCTGCGAGCCACCTCCAGGGCGGACAGCCCATCGGTGGCCATCACCACGTCGAAGTGGAAGGGCGCGAGCAGCAGCAGGAGCAGCTTGCGGGAGACGGGGTCGTCATCGGCCACGAGGAGGGTCGGGCGGTGCACGCCATCGGGAGTCTGGGCTTCGGGCGGCAGGGTGGCGCGGACGGCGGCCACCAGGGCGCCGAGGGAGAGCGGGTGGCCCAGGAAGACGGCCCGGAGCTTCTGACGGGACAGCCGCTCCTGCTCGGCGGCGGAGGCAATCACGAGCAGGGGTGCGCCCAGGGCCTCCAGCGCACGACGCGGTGCATCCTCGGAGGCCAGGCCCTCCAGGGGCGCGCTCGCCTCGAGCACGATGGCGTCGGGCCGGGGTCCCCACGAGGTGATGGCCGAGACGGAGTCCGCCTCATGGACCTGCCAGCCCTGGCTCTCCAGCGCCAGCGTCTGGAGGGCTCGGACATGGGGCGAGCCCGAAATGAGGAGGATGAGGGGCTTCATCGAGGTGTACGCGCTGGCTGCTCGGGCAAAGTTGGGAAGCCCTCTTCCAGGATGGAAGAGATCGCAGTCTCGGCATCGAGGCCGCACAGTCAAGACGCCATTCCGGCGGATGTTCAAAGTTGCAATTCAAATTGCGCACGGCACCGGAGATTGGAGCGCCACCTCGCCTGGTCCCTGGGCGAAGTCGCGGTGGCGCCCCGGCGGAACGAAGATGGAGGGCTGAACCCACGCATCACCTTCGCTTCTCGCGGTCGCGTGCTCTGGGGAGGTGCCAGGAATGGGATGCGCGTGCTCGCGCTGGGTTGGCTCCTGGCCGGGTGCGGCGAGGACGAGCCTCCCGCGCCACCGGAGCTGAGTCTTCGCGCAGGAGGAGGATCCGAACGCGCCCGAGGAGCTGCCAGGCCTGCTCCTGGTGGTCCCGACTCCGGAGCCGACCCTGGGCAAGGCGGTGCGACTCACCGCGGCCGTGGTGACGGAGGCGCAGGCCCGCGCGACGGACTCACGCTCGGGCACGCTCCAGTGGGGCCCGGACGCCTGTCCCTGAACCCCATCAGGCAGGTCGGCCAATGCCCCCTGTCGGGCCGAACCCGGACCGAACTGGTATGACAAGCAGACCAGTTCGGTCTGGTCGCGCGCGACAGGGCCACCTCTTCAACGACGGTCCACCGGACTATCGGGAGTCGGCGGGGTCCGACGTGGGCTGCCGCTTGCGGCGGGGAGCGACAGCAGGGGCGTAGAGGTTCCTCAACCTGTGCTCTTCACTGGATGCACACAGGCACGCCGCAAGGCGCTGACGAGCGGGCGGAAGCGGTTCAGGAAGTCTCCCGGCCCTGCGTTCCCGTTCGTGATGATGCCCACCGCCAGACCCGTGGCGTGGTCGCCGAAGCCGAGCGTGCAGAACGCACCGGCATGCCCGAAGCAGGAGCTCGTAGCCCATGCTCCGTAGAACGAGGGCCAGGGCGTGCCAACCAGGAACCCACGCCCCGCCGAGAACGGAAGCCGGTTGCTGCGATCGAGGCCGAAGACAGCTCGCGCGGTATAGGCACGCACGGTGCTCTCAGCCAGGAGTCGCTGCCCCCCACGAGCGACGCCTCCGCTGACGAGCAGTTCATAGAGGGCGGCGAGATGCGCGGCATCCGTCCATAAGCTCGCGCCAGGGACGAAGGCCGTCAGCACCTGCGGCGCGTTGTAGACCGTCTCGAGCTGGGCGCTGACGTCCACCTCGTGCACGCGCACGGCGCGGGAGCCTACCCAGTAGCTGCGGGCCACCTGCGATGCCTCCTCGGCTCTTCCCTGGAAGCGCATACCCACCACGCCCGCCGGAGCGAGCAGCTCGCGTTCGCAGAGAGCCGGCAGTGGCTGCCCCGTCACGCGCCGGACGACCTCGGCGAGGATCCATCCGAACTCGTTGGGGTGGTACGCCAGGGTCCCACGTCTGTAGCGAGGAACGGCCCGCACCAGGGCGTCCACCACCGCGTCCCAGTCTCCCCACTTCTCCCAGGACTGGATGAAATCAGGCAGGAGCACACCCCCGCGGTGCGTCAGGACATCGAGCAGGGTGATGGCGTCCTTGCCGTGGGCCGCGAACTCCGGAAAGTACCGCGCCACCGGAGCCGAGAGCTCCACCTGCCCCGCCTCCTCCAGCCGTGCGATGGCGAGCGCCACCAGCGGCTTGCTCGCGGAGAAGACATTGAAGCGCGTCTCGGGCGTGACGACGGCCTCCGCGACCTCCTGCCGGAAGCCTCGTGCGAGCCCCACCGCGAGGTTGGCGACGCAGTGTCCTGCCCGGCGCACCACCAGCTGCCCTCCCGGAAAGGCACCACGGGCCTGCTGCGCGCGGAAGAGTCCGAGCGCGCGCTCGAGCCTCGCTGGATCCATTCCGGCCGACGCGGGAGCCACCACGGGGTCATGAGGGAAAGATTTGTGCATGGCAGGCCTGGTCACCATGGAATCGAAACGTCCATGCTAGTCGCTCGGTCCTCCACCCAGGCGCCGAACAGCCAGCGAACTGGTATGACAAGCAGACCAGTTCGCACAGAAAGCGCCCGGAGCGCGTCGCCCGTGTGCGATGACGGCTCAGTGGGAGGGGGAGCTCAGCTCCGGCGCGGCGCTGTTTCCCCCCGACTGTCTCGTGCCAGGGCGCCGTAGCGCTTCAGCTTCCGGTAGAGCGTGGCGGCGCCGATGCCGAGCTGTCGCCCAGCAACAGCGTCCCTCCGCTGGCCGCCTCGAGCAGCCCGGGCCGGTCGCGCACCGCGCCCGTGAACGCTCCGCGCGCATGGCCGAAGAGCTCGCTCTCCAGCAGCGTCTCCGAGAGCGCCGCGCAGTTGATGGCCAGGAACGGCCCGGACGCCCGCGAGGACTCCTCGTGGATGAGCCGCGCCACCCGCTCCTTGCCGACCCCACTCTCGCCCGTGATGAGCACGGTGGAGTCCACCTGCGCCACCCGCCGCGCCAGCTCGATCACCCGCCGCAGCTCCCGCTCCGCGCGCACCAGCGCCGCGGTGACCTGGCGCAGCGCTCCTTCCAGCCCCTCCTGCCCGAAGAAGGGCAGGTGCGGCTCCAGCGCGGCGCCCCAGGCCTCCCGCGTCCTCGCGTGGAAGTCTCGCCCGGCTGGAGGCGCTCTTCTCCCGCCAGACTCCACGCTCCCCTGCCCGCAGAGCAGGCGAGCCAGCGGCCTCTCCGGGCGCACTCTGTCCACTACCCACCGGGCCCGTGCCCTGGCGCGGGTCAGGTCAGGTCGGATGCAGCCCTACAGTCCAAAAGGGCGAACGTTTATAATAAGTCTCCGCGAGTTTAGCCTTGATTCCGGGCCATGAAGTGCAAATACATGGGCCCTCAGAATTTTGCCCCCCGAGCTGGAACATCCCGGGGTGGCTGCCTGGAGGCACACACACATGGAGACGAAGGGGCTGCGGGACTTCCTCGAGATTCCGTACGACGAGCTGGAGGCGATGAACCTCCGCGTGAAGGAGCAGCGTCTGCGGCGCGAGTCTCCCGACAAGCTGCGCGAGGAGCGCATCAAGTACCTGACCGACGAGAAGCGCATCAAGGCGGTCACCGTGTGCTTCACCGACCTCGAGGGTCGGCTGCACATGCTGGACTACGACAAGAAGTTCCTGCTCAAGAGCTCGGACAACCTCACCTTCGACGGCTCGTCCATCCGCGGCTTCTCGGCGCAGGCCGAGAGTGACCTGCGCCTCAACCTGGACTGGGCGTCCTTCTACTGGCTGCCCTCGGACATCTTCGGCCCCGGCAAGGTGCTGATGTTCAGCGAGGTGCTCGAGCGCGACGGCTCGCCCTACCACTCGGACATGCGCGGCCTGCTCAAGAAGATCACCGAGCAGATGTACCAGAAGGACGGCACGGTGTTCCACGCCGCGCCCGAGATTGAGGGCTTCCTCTTCAAGGGGCGCGACGCCGAGCGCCACTACCACGAGACGGGCACGCTGGAGTTCGTCTCCACCGGCGGCTACTACCACTCGCTGCCGGGTGACGCGCTGCGCGCCTTCATCGACAAGGCCGCCGAGGCCCAGCGCGCCATGGGCTTCCAGAACGAGAAGGACCACCCGGAGGTGGCGCCCAGCCAGTTCGAGATGAACTTCTCGTACAGCGAGGCGCTCATCGCCGCCGATCAGATCCAGCTCTACAAGCTGCTGTGCCGCCAGGTGGCCGCGCAGATGGGCCTGACGGCCAGCTTCCTGCCCAAGCCGGTGACGGGCGTCAACGGCAACGGCATGCATATGAACATGTCGCTGTCCAAGGGCGGCAAGAACCTGTTCTACGACAAGAACGGCCAGGACGGCCTGAGCGCGATGGGCTGGGACTTCATCGACCGCATCCTCAACAACGCCAACGACATCTGCCTGGTGCTCAACTCGAGCGTGAACGCGTACCGCCGGTTGGATCCGCACTACGAGGCGCCCAACCAGATCAAGGCCAGCCCCAACAACCGCGGCGCCATGGTGCGCATCCCCTTCGGCAACGAGCGCAGCGCGCGCGTCGAGTGCCGCTCGGTGGCCCCGGACGCCAACCCGTACATGGTGCTCTACGCCCTGCTGCGCACCGGCCTCGAGGGCCCGCAGCCGCAGGAGGACGCGGAGACCAAGCGCAGCCGCACCCGCTTCCTGCCCGACAACATCTTCGACGCCGTGCGCCTGTTCAAGGGCAGCCAGTTCGTCGCCCAGACGCTGGGTGAGAACGTGCAGGGCAAGTTCGCCGAGCTGAAGCTCGCCTCGGCCGAGCGCTGCCCCAAGCAGCTGGGTACCCGCGTGAAGGCCGCGGAGATCCAGTTCCACCACGAGGTCACCAACCAGTACCTCTGGAACCAGTTCTAGAGCGCTCGAAACCACACCCGAAGTGAACGGGGCCGTCGCCTTCCCGCATGCCGGGCAGGGGCGGCCCCGTTGCTTTGCGTGGCCGCTTCCGGGCCAGCAGGGTCCAAGGGTCAGCCCGCTCACTCCGCCTGGCGCCCACTGGACAGGTAGGATCCGATCGGGTTATCGCACCCTGGGTTCTAATGAAATCGAGCTACATGAGCGCTTCCGTACGAAAGGTCTCCTCGAAGTCCCGAGTCAGGTCGCACCCGGCGGCCCGGAGGAGCACAACCCGGGGGGTCCCGAGCGACTCCCCGGCCAGGCACGTGAAAGTGCCGGGGAGATCCGCTATGCGACTGGCCATGGGTGAAAAGAAGGGCACCGCCCAGCCGAAGCTCGCCGACTTCCAGGAGAAGATTCGCAACGCGGGCCTGCGCAGCACCGCGCCTCGCGTGGCCGTGCTGCGAGAGCTGGAGGCCGCCACCGCGCCGCTGAGCCACGCCGACCTGGTCGAGTCCCTGGGGGACGAGGGCTATGACCGCGTCACCATCTACCGCAACCTGACGGACCTCACCGAGGCCGGGCTCGTGGTGCGCGCCGACCTGGGCGACCACGTGTGGCGCTTCGAGCTGAAGCGGGCCACCAAGGCGCACTCCGGCACCCACCCGCACTTCACGTGCACCGACTGCGGCACGGTCTCCTGCCTGCCCGAGGAGTCCGTCCGCATCACCCCCGCCAAGGGCGCGCCCAAGGCCCTCATCTCCCGCGCGGTCGAGGTCCACCTGCGCGGCCTGTGCGACCGCTGCGACTGAGTGCCGAGGTGGCCGGCGCGGCCACGGCTGTCCACCCGCTGACGGCCCGGAGTTGAGCGCTCCCGCTCTTTCTGGGAGCGTGGAGCCGTGCGGCGCTCACGCCTCAGATGGGCCGGGCTCGTCTCGGTCCTGCTCCACGCGGCCCTGCTGGCCGTGCTCTGGGTGCATGAGCCCGTACCCCCGGAGCAGGCACCGCCGGCCCCGCCTCCGCTCGTGGTGGAGATCCTCTCCGCTCCTCCGGAGGCGTCCCCGGCCCCTGCTCCCACACCGCCGCCACCGCCCTCCGCCCCGGCTCGGCCCGAGCATCCCCGGCCCGCGCCCCGCCCTCCCCCACCCGCAGAGCCGCAGCCCTCCGCGCCCGCTCGCCCCGAGGAGTCCCCGCCTTCCTCGGCACCCGAGCAGACCGCGCAGCAGGCCCCCGCTCCCCCGCCTGCTGCCCAGACGGTTCCTCCTCCCGACGCGCCGCTCGCGGAGCAGCAGCAGCACCCTTCGCTCCTGCCCTCCACGCCCTCGGGAGGCTGGAGCCTGCCGCCGGGGATGGCCGAGGCCCCTCGGGGACGGACCCTCTACCCGGACGACCCCAGCCTCACTCCCGAGGCGCTGGCCGCCGAGGAGCACGCCCGCGTCAGCGCCCGGGTGCAGACGTGGGCCGAGGATGACCTGGCGAAGCTGCGCGTGGAGAACGGGCTGGTGCACCCGTACTTCAGTGGCATTCGCTCCGCGCTGGAGAAGCAGATGGAGAAGCCTCCGCTCTTCACCACGAAGGGCACCACGCAGCGGCTCGCCCAGGCCTACGTGAACCAGGCCCAGCGCTATGGAGCCACCGGCACCACCGCGCCCCCGCGCAAGCCCCAGGGGCCCGAGGGCCGCGAGCCCCCCACCGCCTCCGAGCGGTTCGAGTCCATCTCGCGTGGCAACCCCGCGCATGACTCGATGCGCGCCTTCTTCCAGGCCGGCGAGGCCATGCAGCAGCTCGCCGAGCCCGCGCCGGACCTCGTCATCGTCCTGGAGCTGCAGCAGGCGGCCGATGGCCAGCTGCGCTCGGTGCAGGTGGTGGAGCCCAGCGGCAACCCGGCCTTCGACCAGTACGTGCTGGACTCGGTGCCTCCCTCGCTGGCGAAGCTCACGCCTCCGCCCGCCAACGCCGTGGGCGTGCGCAAGGACGGCATCCGCACCCTCTGGGCCGTGGAGGGCCGCGTCGTCTATATCCGCCACATCAAGGAGCTGGAGGGCCAGGACGCCTGGTACATCGCCTCCGCCGCGGGCCTGGGCGTGCTCTCCGGCCGCTTCGAGGAGACCACCGGCGACATCTACGTCATCGACCTGCGCAACCCGAAGTTCGTCTGCCGCCCGAGGCTGCTGAAGCTCTGGTAGCCCGAGCAGCGCCCGCCTGCCTGGCTGCTCTGCCTGGCTGCTCCCCAGACAGGGAGTGCCCGGTGAGGAATGACTCGGTTGGCACGGACAGGAAGGCTCCCCACCGTTTCCCCCGAAGTTCATTCACTCCGTTCAAGGGGATTCGGGAATGAAGAAGCTCATTGCGGCGCTGGCGCTGTGCCTGGGCACTGCGGCCTTCGCGGAAGACACCAACACCAAGGTCCAGAACCAGCAGGAGGCCCAGCAGGCCAAGAAGCGCGACGCCACCCAGGTGTTCACGCAGCAGCCGGGAGACTCCATCCGCGAGGCGAAGCGGGACGCGGAGGAGGGCGTGGACGCCACCCAGGTGGGCCCCAAGATTGGCAAGGCGGCCAAGGACGTGACGGGCGTCCAGACGGAGGACGAGGGCACCTTCAAGACGGCCCAGGCCTTCTCCATGCGGGGCACGCTGAAGGACAAGACGATGGAGGGCATCACCCTGGAGCGTCAGGGGCTGCCGGCCGCGGACCTCGACATCCGTGACAAGACGGCGGTGTGGCTGGACGGCAAGAAGGTGGACAAGGACGCGCTGCCCGAGGGCGCCCAGGTCCGCGCCAAGTTCCAGCTCGAGGGCCAGGACATCGTCGCGGTGGAGCTGCGCGCCACCAGCCCCAAGGGCACCAAGGCCAACAAGTCCATGAACAAGGACTCGGTCAACGCTCCGGCGACCAACGACGCCACCGGCGGCTCCGGCACGCTGCGCGATGACACGCGCGAGATGGGCAACGACATCAAGAGCGGCGCCAAGGACGTCGGCAACGACGTGAAGGAGGGCGCCAACGAGGCCAGCGACGACATGAACAAGGCGCTGAAGTAGTCGCCCTGATCGCCTCGAGCACTCGGGCCCGCTTCCCTCATGGGGGAGCGGGCCCTGCTGCTTCTGGGTAAAGCCGTTCCCTCCCTGTGACGCCAACCGCCCTTCCCGGGCCCTCCACCCCCGCCTACGGCCCGGTACGGCGATTGCTTCTGATCCTGCCGGTCGAGGAGGCAACAGAGCGTGAGACGGAGACTGTTGGGGGCGTGTGCGGTCGTGACAGTGGCACTGGCGTGGGCCTGTGGAGAGTCCGAGAAGCCGATCCAGCCGTTCGCGGATCCGCCGGAGGAGCCGCAGGTGCCCGAGACGCCGAACCCGGGCAATCCACCGGACCCGGTCAACCCGAATCCCGGCAACCCGCCGGACCCGGTCAT
Source organism: Hyalangium gracile (assembly GCF_020103725.1). Taxonomy (NCBI): domain Bacteria; kingdom Pseudomonadati; phylum Myxococcota; class Myxococcia; order Myxococcales; family Archangiaceae; genus Hyalangium; species Hyalangium gracile. The sequence continues at coordinate 227,809 of NZ_JAHXBG010000010.1, forward strand.
CCCGGATCCGGGCAATCCGCCGGACCCGGTCATCCCGGATCCGGGCAACCCGCCGCCGCTGGCCGGGCCGGGCCCCTGGCCCAACGAGCCCATCGTCAACTACACGCAGCGCTACAACCTGGGCCGCGTGCGCTCGGTGGGCGTGGATGACGCGTACAACATCTGGCTGCTGGACGGCGAGCGCATCGGCGTGCTGCGCCCCGGAGACACCCAGCCGCGGTGGGTGAGCAACATCGGCCAGGCGAGGCTGGGCTTCGGGCCCGACAAGCTGGCGCTGGGCTCCACCGTCATCTGCGGCGGCAGCGCGGGCCGGGCCTACGTGGGCTACTCGGCGCCGGACCTGTCGCCGGCGTTCATCTACAGCCCGGACGGGCGCTCGCACCCCAACTACGATGATCCGGACCCCACCCGCTTCGATCCGGTGCGCTACGAGGAGTACCAGAAGGGCGACCTGGACGCGGTGAAGCTCACCGAGGACGGCTCCATCGTGCTCGAGGAGCACCTGCAGAAGTCCGCCCGTCCCAACGGGCCGCAGAACGTCGGCATCCGCAACACGAACGATCACCACTTCGACGAGGACCGCACGGTGCTCAGCTGCACCAAGGTGATGCACGGGCAGCACAAGGGTGAGCTGTACATCGGCACCAACCACGGCGTCACCCGCATCCGGGGGCTGGTGTACAACAGCCACCGCCACCCCATCTGGTACAAGCCCAAGGTGGACGACCAGGGCAACGTCGTCGGCAAGACGCAGATGACGGGCCTGTCCTACGCGCTGGGCATCGGCCTGAACGGCGACGTGCTCATCGGCAACGACTGGAACGTGGGCGTGGTGGCGCCCTCGCCGAACCTGGCCGACTGGGACAAGGTGGACGACAGCCTCAACCTGGAGCGGCTCAGCACCTACGTGCCCCAGGTGAACAGCCAGGAGGAGTTCGACTACTGGCGCGGCTTCCAGCAGACGAAGGACGGCAGCTACTACCTGGGCAGCCGGGACTTCGGCCTGTGGCAGCTGAACATCGTGCGCAAGTCCGATGGGCGCGGCGTGAAGGTGGCGGGGCTGCCCACCGACTCGGTGCTGTCGCTGGCGGCCACGGAGGATGGCTCGCTCTTCATCGGCACGGGCGGCGGCGGCCTGTGGCGCATGGATGCCCAGAAGCAGCTCAGCAAGGTGAACGGCGTGGCGGGCAGCACCGTGAAGGAGCTCCGCTATGATCCGACGGTGAGCCCGGCCATGCTCTACGTCCTCACGGATGCGGGGCTCACGGTGCTGCGCGGCCACTGAGCCTCACGCGAAGCGCGGTAGGACAACGGGGTGAGGGTGCTCAGGCGCCCTCCCCCGTTTTCTTTTGTCTGCCCATGTCGGACGGCCGGTGGGCAGCCCGGGAAGCTGCACGAAGTGTAGGTGCCGGAATTTCCAGGAGCCGCTCGCGTTTTTCCTTCCCGCCAGGTCTCTGGATGCTCGTGGGGCAAGCAGGTCCAAACCCCCACCTTCAACCGCGTGGGACCTGTTCTCTAGAATCCACCGCACCCCCGCACCGATGGAAGGAACAGAATGCGCCTGAGACTCTCCCGCCGCACCGCCCACCGCGCCGCGAGCCCGGCGCCATTCTCCCAGGGGCGCAACACGCTGGCGCTGGCGCGGAACGAGGTGGTGGCGAGGGGCTACGAGGATCCGCTGCGCTCCGAGCTGCGGCTGCGCTGGAGGGACCACTTCGCGCTCAACGAGTACGAGCTGCATGTCCCCGGGCTGCACCCGGCGCACCACGGGCTGCGCGTGGCGCAGCTGTCGGACATCCACGTGGGGCAGGCCACCTCGGACATCCGCATCCGCCGGGCGGTGATGGCGGTGAACGCCTCGTCGCCGGACATGGTGTTCCTCACGGGCGACTACGTGACGCACAGCCCCAAGCCGCTGCCGCGCGTGCGCGAGGTGCTCGCCGGGCTGCAGGGCCCCGTCTTCGTGGTGCTGGGCAACCATGACCACTGGGTGAACGCGCCCTACCTGCGCGACGGCTTCGAGCGGCTGGGCTACACGGTGTTGCAGAACGAGCACCGGACGGTGAGCGTGCGCGGGGCTCCCGCGTGCGTGCTGGGCGTGGACGACGGGCGCACCGGCCGGGATGACGTGGAGGCCACCTTCCGGGGCGCGCCCACCTCCGGCACGCGGCTGGTGCTGGCGCACACCCCGCCCACGGTGGAGAAGCTGCCGCCGTACGCGGGGCTGGTGCAGTTCTCCGGGCACACGCACGGTGGCCAGTTCGTCGTGCGCGGCCTCACCGAGGCCCTCTTCCGTCGCGCCGGCCAGCCCTACATCCGCGGGCACTACGCGGTGCGGGGCAACCAGCTCTATGTGAACCAGGGCCTGGGCTTCGGCTTCGGCGGGCCGTACCTGCGCCGTGGCACCGAGCCGGAGGTGGCCTTCTTCACCCTGCGCGCCGCTCCCGCGGTACAGGCGGTGGAGTAGTCCCCGGCCTCACGGCTTTGGGCTCTCGGCTGTCCGGCCGTGGGCACGCGCCTCCGCGTCGTTCCCGGAGGCGTGCCCGGCCAGCGCCTGGCGCGCGTCCCGCGGCAGCAGCACGGTGAAGGTGGTGCCCTCCTCCTCGGTGGAGCGGACCGCCACCCGTCCCCCGTGGGCCCGGACGAGCTCCCTCACGATGTAGAGCCCCAGCCCCAGCCCCTGGCGGCGCTTGCCCGGGGCGCTCGCGGACTGGAAGGGCTCGAAGATGGTGGCCAGCCGGTGCTCCGGGATGGGCGCGCCCGGGTTGTGGACCTCCAGCGCCAGCCGCTCGCCTCGCGGGTAGGTGCGCACGAAGACCGGCACGTCCGCGCCGCCGTGCTCCAGCGCGTTGGCGACCAGGTTGCTCACCACCTGCGCCAGCCGCTCGGCATCCCAGATGCCCTCGCTGGAGCCCTCCTCCTCGTAGGAGATGTGCCGGTTCGGGAAGGCCGTCGCCAGCTCGGCCACCACCTGCTGGCACACCGTGGACAGGGACGTGGCGGACAGCGACAGCGGGATGCCGTCCGGGCGCCGCGCCCGCGTCAGGTCCAGGATGTCGGCGATCATCTTCGCCATGCGCGCCGCGCTCGACTCGATGCGCTGGCCCAGCTCCTGCTGCATGGCGGTGAGCGAGCCGTAGTGCGCCATGGCTCGCGCCGAGAGGGTGATGGCGTTGAGCGGGTTGCGCAGATCATGGCCCAGGATGCCGAGGAAGCGCTCTCGGAACTCGGCCTCCTCGCGCATGCGCTCCTCGCGAGCCCGGGCCCGCTCCAGCGCCTCGCGGGCCTCGCGCGCCTCCAGCCGCTCGCGGGTCGTGTCCCGCAGCCACAGCGCGAAGCCATCGCCCCACTGCACCGCGGTGGCGAGCCACCAGCTCTCGGCTACGTCCGTCCGCAGGTGCAGCTCGGCGACGTAGGGCTCGCCCGTCTCCACCACCCGAGCGCAGGCCGGCAGCTCGAGCAGGCTCGCGAGAGACTCCACCCACCGGGAGAGCCGCCCGTCCGGCCCGTCCATCCGGGCACAGGCCTCCGCGGCCGGGTTGCCCGACACGCAGCGGAAGGCGAGCAGATCTCCAGCGCTATCGCGCATCGCCTCGAAGAGGAGGCACGGCGTCGAGCTGTCGGCATGGTGCCGTCCCACCAGGCGCTTTCCTGGCGAAGGAACCGTGTACATGGATGCAACCCCCCAGCGCACCGCGATCGAGCCAGGGAGTCGGACACAGGAGAGAGCGGAGCGGCGATCAGGACCCTGCCATATTTCAGGGAAGTCGTGATCCTCCACCGCGCTCGAGTGCACGAAGATGATCAGCGACGAACACTCCCACCGTCCAGCGCCGAGAGGCTGTTCTTGGCTCGACAGCCCTTTCGTTCAAGGGAGCTTGATCAATAGCGCCCCTTGAGCCCGAGGATGGGCAGCACCACGGGAAGGCCGATGGGCCGCTTCTCCAGCTGCGTACCCGTGGGTCCCAGGCCCACATAGTCGAACCCCACCACCTCCTGGCTGATCGTCACGTTGAGCATGTCCAGGTAGGCCTCGAGCGTGAACGTCTCGTAGGCCCAGGCCTTGGCCACCCGCACGTCGAAGCGGAAGAAGGCGGGCAGCCGGTCCACCTGGTCGCGATCCACGGGAATCCAGTCGGTGTGGGGGGTGCCATCACTCGGGTCGACCCGGACGCCCACGCGGTGCGTCTGGTTCCCGAGCGCGCTCGTCTCCGGGCGCCCCGTGTTGAAGTGCAGCACGCCGCCCACGGTGATGTTGTTGGAGAACCTGTAGCTGAGGACCATGTTGAGGATGTGGGTCTGGTCGAAGACGAAGGGCAGGTCCTTCGCCACCACTTCCACGGCTTTCTGCTGCTCGTCATGGCGGACGAAGCGCGTGTAGCGCGTGCTGCGCTGCAGCGAGTACGAGAGCCACCCGAACCAGTTGCCGCCCAGCGGGCGGCGGATCAACACCTCCATGCCGTACGCCATGCCGTGGCTGGCCAGGCTCGGAAGCTCCTCGTCGTCGATCTGGATCTGCGAGGCCCTGACCCGCTCGCGGCGGGGCGTCAGCCGAGGCTTGTCGATGGGCTCCGGGTCCGACGGGAACGAGGGGTCCTCCTCGTCATCGTCGAAGAGCGTCTCGTCCGCGAAGGGGGTCAGCTCCACCGTGCGCAGCATCGGGTTGACGTAGAAGTCCAGGCCCACCTCGAAGTTCTTGGGCGCCTTCCACTCGGCTCCCACGGAGAACTGGAGCGCCTCCTGCAGCCCCTGCCCCAGCCCCGCGATGTCCACCACGGGCAGGCTGATCAGCGTGGTGGGCGCCTGGTGGAAGAGCCCCGCGCCGTCCTTGAGCGTCAGGTCCTCGCGCAGCTGGTAGCGCGCGGTGAGCCGAGGCTCCACGGCCACGTGGTTGGTGCCGCCCGACAGGTGGTAGTTGTCCACGCGCAGCCCGGGTACCACCGTCCACCGGTCGTCCGGCTGCCACCGCAGCTCGCCCCAGGCGCCCGTGAAGAGGCCCACGGCGACCGGCATGGTGATCTCCAGCTCCTCGAACTCGTCGAAGGGATCGTCCTCGGAGAGCAGGGTGACCTCCGCGCTCTTGCGGTCCACGTCCGCGCCGCCGCGCAGCGACAGGCGCTCGGCGAGCTTCGCCTCGTAGCCCACCCGGACCGCCAGGCTCCCCTGGTCGATGGCGAACTCGGACTCGTCCTCCGGACCGCGGCTCACCGTCGAGAGCCGATCCACGCCCCACGTCACGCCCAGCTCCAGCTCGCCGGGCCCCGCGCTCCGCCGGTCTCGCAGGTCCAGGCGGTGGAAGGCGATCCTCTGCAGCGCCGTGGTGCCGAGCTCGTCCTGGGCCTCCGTGCCCAGCGTGTCCGAGGAGCCGAACGCTAACAGCCGCAGCTTGCCGCCCGCCAGGTCCTGCTCCACGCGCGCCTGGTAGTCCCAGAAGTCCAGGACGAGCCTGTCGTTCTTCCTGCCGCGCGGCGGCGGATCCTGGATGGCGTTGGCCGCCAGGGAGATGATCCACGGCGTGTACGAGTAGCGTCCGGCGATGGAGACGTTGGTGCCCGTGGACTTGAAGGGGTACTCGAGGAAGACGCCCGCGTTGATGAGGTCCGCGTAGGCGCTGCCGTGGACGCGGTCATCGTTGGGACGGCTGAGCCGGCCGTTGATGGCACCGCCCATCAGCCGTCCGTACTCGGGCGGCGGCGTGCCCGGGTAGAAGTCGATGGTGTCGATGAAGTCCGGGTGGACCACCGCCGGACCGAGGAAGAGGTGGAAGAGGATGGGCACGCGGATGCCGTCCAGGTAGTAGCCCGTGGACGACGGCTGGCTGCCGCGCACCACGGGGTACGCCACGCCCGACACCATGCTGCCCACGCCGGGCAGCAGCATCACCACGCGGAACGGGTCTCCCATGGTGCCCGGCACTTCGCGCAGCTCCGCCTCGCGCAGGGTGACGCGGGACACCTCGGTGCGCTCGCGGTCCCCGCGCACCACCGTCTCGTACGGGTTGATGATGAGCGGCTCCAGGCCGTAGACCACCTCCAGCGTCTCGCCCCGGCTCAGGTTCTCGATGAAGGTGCCGGGCTTGTGCCCGGATGCCGTCACGCGCACCTTCTGGCCGGCCGCGGGCCAGCGGGCCTCGAAGCGTCCCTCCGCGTCCGTCTCCACCGGCGAGTCCGGCGCGGCGTCCGACACCAGCACCGCTCCCGGCAGTGGCCGGCGGTTGCCCTTCTGCCGCACGAGGCCCTTGAGCGTGACGGGAGCAAGCCGCGGCGCCGTGCCCCCGTCTCCGCCCTCGACGGCTGCCTCGGCGGGCGCCTCGAAGCGGTACTCGAAGCCGATGCGCACCGGCACCGGCTGGCCGTCCAGCAGCGCCGGAGTGAAGCGCAGCCCCATCGCCGCATGCAGCGCGGCGTCATCGAGCAGCGGATGCGGCCCCTCCACCAGCGTGGCGGACTCCACCTCGCCCGCCTCATCCAGCAGCAGCTCCAGCCGCACCGTGCCCGTCACCTGCTCCGTGGCGAGCTCCCGCGGATAGGATGCGGGCGAGTCCGCCAGCAACGTGGGAGCCTGGAATGCCGGCCCCGTGCCCGCATCGGCCGTACCGCCGGCCTCCAGCTCGAAGCCCGCGTCCGTCCGCCGCAGTCCCACCTCCGTGGCCGTTCCCGCGTCCGGAGTCCCCGCATCCGCCGGCCCACTGCCGGCGCCCCACGCCCCCTGAGCCAGCAGCACCAGCCCCAGAGCCAAACTCAACCCGAGAGCGCGACTCACACCGGCGCGCCTGTCCCGCCCACTCCGCCTGGGCAGTTCCGGGGAAGGCCTTGCCCCCTGGAGGGAACCGCCTGCGCCAAGGCAAAGCCCCGGCCAGGGAGGCGCCCTGGGCGCGAACCGGTCGCGAACTGGTACGACAAGCAGACCCGTTCGCCCAGGGTGCGCCCTGGGCTCGGACCGGTTGCGAACTGGTATGACAAGCAGACCAGTTCGGAGCCAATGCGACCGGCAGGAGGGCGGTCCGGACGCGGGGGCGGGCTCGGGCCCTCGACCCGTCCCAGGTGGCGAAGCCCGTTCGGGAGTCGTGAAGAGAGCTCTTCGGACCTGCTCAGCCGCCATGTCCCATCCCCAGCTTCCGCATGGGGTCATGAGGCCAGGGGCTCCGCGGGGATGACAAGCGCCGGTTGCCGCCTGTCGGCCTCTTCGTCGCGCCTTGAACGCACAGCGGCGTGCCAGACACCCACGCCCGGCACGCCCGAGCCTGGGACGAGCAGGCGCGTCTCAAATGCGCGCGATGATGGCCGTGGCCACCAGGTGCATCAGCTTGATCTGCGGCCGCTTCAGCCGACGCAGGCTTCGCAGCAGCCGCCGCATCTCCGGCGTGTCATCCAGCCCGGAGGGCACCTCGTCGGCCCAGGGGGACTCCCCGGAGCCGTTGCGCGGCGCCAGCCCCATGAGCTCGTCCGGGCCGCTGCGCAGCGCCACGCACAGCCGCAGCAGGGTGGGCACGCTGGGCAGCATCTTCCCGCGCTCCATCCGCCCGTACACCTCGGTGGCCACGCCGATGCGCTCGGCCACATCCGCCTGCGTGAGCCCCGCGCGCATCCGCGCCAGCCGGGACGACTCGCCCACCGTCGTCGCCAGCCGCTTCTCCATCCGCCGCACCGCCTGAGGCAGTGCTGGCCCCTTGCGGCGCGAACCTCGCCGCCCCGAGGAGAACGAGACCGTGGAACCTTTCAGGTTGGCTCTCAACACACGAACCTTGCGCACATGGCCGGCTGTAGGGGAGTGGCCTGCTGGCGCTCGCCTCCAGGCGAGTCGTTATAACCTGCCACGTCGGGAGCACATACCCCTATTTACCAGGTAGCGCCCTATTTGATGGGTTGTCTCCCCCGCCCTTCCCGCCGTCTAAGCCCTGGATTTTCCGATTAGGCCGCGCCGCCTCGACACACCGCGTCAGACAGGCCCTATCAGGTAGGACGGCGCCCAGGCAGTCAGTGGTGCCTCCACGCCCTCCCAGGTGACCCGATAGGTGACGCGGGCCAGCGGACGAACCATACTCTCCAGGTCCTCCCCGCCACAGGAGAGCCGTCATGCCGTCCCTGTCCTCAGAGCCCCCCCTGTCCGAGGTGCTGCTGCGGTCCGGACCCACGTCATATGAGTTCGTCCGGAAGCTGGGCCCGGCCCGCAACGGAGAGCTCATCCTGGCCCGCCGCCGCTATGACGAGGGCTTCGGCGGCTTCAGCGTCATCAAGCGCCCCGTGTCCCCGGTGTCCGAGGAGGCTCGGCGCCGGCTGCTGGACGAGGCCCGCGTCAGCTCGCGGCTGCACCACCCCAACCTCCTCACCACGCTGCAGCTCAAGGGCCCCGATGGCATGCCGCACCTGGTGCTGGAGCACGTGCCCGGCTACCGGCTCGAGGCGCTGCTGGAGGCCTCCGAGCGGGCTCGGCAGCCCCTCTCGGAGGGCCTGGCCTGCCATGTGGTGGCGGAGATCGCCGATGCGCTGCACCACGCCCACACGCTGCTGGATGAGCACGGGCGCCAGCTGGGCATCGTCCACCGGGATGTGACGCCCCACAACATCCTCCTGAGCGAGCACGGCGAGGTGAAGCTCTTGGACTTCGGCGCCGCCTGGTCCCGGCTGGAGGGGCGCGTGAGCAGCGAGGGCCCCGCCGTCCAGGGGAGCCTCGCCTACGCCGCCCCCGAGCACGTCCACCGCCTGGCGCTGGACGGCCGCGCCGATCAGTTCTCCCTGGGCATCGTCCTGCTGCAGCTGCTCACCGGCCGTCACCTCTTCGAGGGCGCCGACCGCTTCGACGCGCTCCAGCGCCGGCCGCGCCGGGTGGAGAATGCCACCACCCGCCTGTGCGCTCGCGAGCTGGCCGCGCGCATCCGCGGCTACACCGTGGCGGACCTGGAGGCCGCCACGCGCGCGGTGCCCGAGGTGCTGCGCCCCATCGTCCACCGTGCGCTCGCGCCGGAGCGCACCAGCCGCTTCCCCTCGTGCGCCCACCTCTCGCGGGCCCTGCGCGACCACCTGCGAGACACCGAGCAGGCGTGGGGGCGGCACGAGGTACTCACCGAGCTCGTCACCCTGCGCTACGTCACCCTGCGGGTGGAGTCCGGGGAGGCCCCGGATGACGCCGTCCATGATCGGCTGCTGCCCGAGCAGCCTGCCCCACGGTCCGCTCCTCGCTCCCACACGGTCCACAGAGGGGCCAGGCTGCGTGGTACCCCGCGGCGCCGTTGATCCATCGAGTACACAACATCCCCGAATCCAAAGACTTCACTCTTCACCGGCTTCGGATGAGGCTTCGGGGTGAACTCGTGCGCCCGTGAACAGGGGGATGGACCGCAATGCAGGAGCACTTCCGCGTCCTAGTCGTCGAGGACCACAACGACAGCCGGGAGATGCTGGAGGAGTTCCTCACCGAGGAGGGCTTCACCGTGGAGAGCGCCGTCAACGGGCTCCAGGCCCTGGAGCGGCTGCTGCGCCCGCCTCGGCCAGACCTGGTGCTGCTGGACCTGATGATGCCGGTGATGACGGGGTGGGACCTGATGGCTCGGGTGGAAGAGGAGCCGTCGCTGTGGGGGCTGCCGGTCATCATCGTCTCGGGCGCGGGCGCCACGCGCCCCGTCCCGCGGCGCATCGTGGCGTCCATCCCCAAGCCGTTGGATCTGAACCTGCTGATGGACACCATCGCGCGCCTGCGCACGGGCCACGGCAGCGCGCTGGCCGCTGGCCGCTGAAGCTTCCGCCTCAGGACGCCGTCAGCGCCGGGGCCGTCGCCGCCATCCGGGGCAGGATGACCCGGAACGTCGTGCCCGCCTCCTCGGTGGACGTCACGTCGATGCGGCCGCCGTGCCCCTTCACCACCTGCTCGACGATGTAGAGGCCCAGCCCCAGCCCGCCTCCCTCGGAGGAGGCGCGCCGGAACGGATCGAACAGGTGCGGCAGCGCCTCGGCGGGGATGGGGCTGCCGCCGTTGTGCACCTCCAGCTCCACCATCTCTCCGGTGTCCCGCAGCAGGAAGGAGATGGCCGTGTCCGGCGGGCTGTACTGGAGCGCGTTGCTGCCCAGGTTGGTCACCACCTGCAGCAGCCGGTCCGCGTCCCACTCGCCCTCGTAGCGCCCGGGCTCCGCGCGCAGGCGCACGTTGCGCTCGGGCCAGGCGGCCTCCAGCTCCTCCACGCCCTGGCGCAGCACCTGGCGCAGGTCTCCCGTCGTGCGGTGGATGGGGATGCCGCCGCCCAGGCGCCCGCGGGTGAAGTCCAGCAGCTCGGAGATCATCCGCTTCATCCGGTCGGTGGACTTGGCGACGCGGGCCGCGGCGCGCTGATCCCTCGCGGACAGCGTCTCGCTGTGCAGCAGCTGGGTGGCGGACAGGTGGATGGCGTTGAGCGGGTTGCGCAGGTCATGGCTGACGATGCCGATGAGCTTGCCTCCGAACTCGGCGGCCTGACGCGCGGCGGCCTCGGCGCGGCGCAGCGGCGTCACGTCCACGAACGTCACCACCGCCGCGACGATCTGCCCCACCCTGTCCCGGATGGGCGCGCTGGAGCAGAGCACGGCGGTGCGCTGACGATCGCTCCGGCGGAACTCGATCTCCTCGCCCTGCACCACCTCGCCGCCGAGCAGCGCGCGCGCCAGCGGCCACTCCTCGGGCGTATAGGGCCGGCCATCCAGGTGGAAGCCTGGATAGGCGGAGTACTCGCCGATGTGGTCGGCCTGGATGAAGGGCATGCCGAGGATGCTCTCCACCTGCCGGTTGCCCATCAGCATCCGCCCCGAGGGCGCCTCGGCGAGGATGACGCCCGCCGGCAGCTGCTCCAGCAGCGTGGCCAGCCGGGAGCGCTCGGCCTCGATGTCGGCCAGCAGCCGCTGGCGCTCGAGCTCCGCCGTGCGCCGCTGGGTGATGTCCAGGAAGGTGCCCGCGCGCTGCACCACCTTGCCGGACGCGTCCCGCAGCGCCGTCACGTGCGTGAGGACGGGGAAGCGGCTGCCGTCCTTGCGCAGGTGCATGGACTCGTACTCGTGATGGAGCTTGGAGCTGGCCGCCGCCACGTGCCGCGCCAGCACCGCCCGGGACTCCGGGGCGAAGACGTCCACCAGCGGCCGGCCGATCAGCTCCTCGCGCGTGTAGCCGTGCATCTGCGCGAACGCCGGGTTCACGTCCTCCAGCACGTTGTCCTCGGAGCGGGCCAGCGCCACGCCCACGCCCAGGTGGGTGAAGATCTCCTCCCACCGCTCGCGCTGCGACTCGCTCGCCCGCAGCCGGGCCATGGACTGCTCGGCCTGGGTCCGGGCCACCTGCTCGCGGGCATGGGCCTGGGCCCGCGCAATCATCGAGGTGGTGCGCGCCGCCATGGTGCGCAGCAGCAGCCGATCCTCGTCGGAGAACTCGTGGCTGGCGCGGCTGCCCATGTGCACCACGCCGAGCACCTCGTCGCCCAGCAGCAGCGGCACGGCGTAGAGGGCGCGCAGGCCACTGCCGCGCAGCGCCTGACCGAGCACCCGGGCATCCGTCGCCGCGTCGCGCACGGTGGTGGGCTGGCGCGAGGAGGCCGCCTCGCCGGCGAAGCCCTCTCCGACGCGCACGCGGAAGTCCTCCTCGAAGGTGATGCCCACCGAGCTCTCCACCCGGAGGAAGTCCCCCTCTCGCACCAGCACGGTGACCGAGTCCACCACCGGAACGGTCTCCCGCAGCACCTCGAGCAGGCGCGGCAGGAAGGCAGGAAGGTCCGGGCTGCCGATGGCCGCGGCGGAGATGCGGTCCAGCGCCTGCAGGGTGCGCTCCCGCACCTGCATGTAGCGGCTGACCGAGGCGGCCACGGCCTCGTCCACCGCCTCGTGGAAGAGAGTCACCGCCTCCCACGTATCGGTGAAGCCCTGGGCCGCCCACAGCCGCAGCACGCACCGGCGCAGCAGCCGGTACTCGGTGACGACCTGCCGCAGATCGAACCCCTCGCCCAGCCGCTCCAGGGCATGCACATCCGGGACGGAGCCGAGCTCGGCGGCCACCTCCGTCTCCGGCGAGCGGGAGATCAGCCGCGCGATGCTGTCCAGCAGCAGCGGCAGGTGGTCTCGCAGCGCGGTGCGCGACAGGCTCTGCGCGGCGGGAAGCTGACGCACCTCCGCCTCCCATGCCTCCAGGATGGCGTCACGGTGGGTGCGGAAGAACTCTGCAAGTCGAGGTGCCACGCGAGAAAGGTATGCGAGGGAACGAGAGACCGAGGCTGCGGGTGATCAGGAAGTCGAGGCCGCCATCCCTTCATCCGGGCCCCTGAGCTCCAACAAATGGAGCAGCCCATGCTTCCAGTCCACGGCGTAGTGAACATGGAAGCCCGAGGGAAGCAAGCAGGCGCCAGCGTGTTCCGTTCCCGGTGTCTGGCTCTCCGTGCCGAGCAGCGGACCGGAGAAGATGGCGCCCAGTTCATGCAGGACGCGCTCGCGCACGGCCGGCTGGCAGGCGGAGAGCACTCCCACCGCCTGGGGCATGAACTGGAGTCGGAAGGCCATCGTGGCCTCCAAGCTGGCCACTCGCCGGGGAGAGAGCAAGCGGCCTGGGAGCCAGCCGAGGGCCGCCATCTGTCACTCAGGCAACGGTTGAGGGCCCCTGAGGGGCAGTTCCTCTCCTCCCAGGAGGAGGGTTCGGGGGGATGGCCCTAGGCTGGCGCTCTCATGTCCGCTCCCCCGAGACTGCTCATCGTGGAGGATGATCCCAGCTGGCGGGAGGTGCTCCGGGTGACGGCCCGCTCGGAAGGGTGCGAAGTCGCCCTCGCCTCCGACGGGCTGGAGGCGCTCTCGTATCTGAGCGACGCCGGGCGGCAGCGACCGAACCTCGTCGTGCTGGACCTGATGCTGCCCCGCCTGGACGGCTGGGAGCTGTACGGGCGGATGCGCACCCATGAAACCCTGCGCGACATCCCGGTGCTGATGATGTCCGTGGCCAGCCAGAGCGTGACCCTGGGTGGCGTGGTGGGCTTCCTGCACAAGACGGCCACGCCGGAGCCCGCGCTGCTGGAGCTGCGGCAGCGTCTGCGCCGCTTCGAGCACTCCGGCCGGGTGCACGAGGAGCGCGGGCCCTATGGCCTGCGGATGTCGGAGGAGACGCTCCTCACGCTGAGCGCGCTGCCCTCGTCGCTGCACCACGCCGTGCGTCAGCACCTGCACCGGGCCGCGGAGTTGGCGGACGGTGCGCTCCCCCTGGCGTCCACCTGGCTCGTCGCGCTGCCGGGAGAGCCTCCCTCGCTGCTGGTGACGGTCCAGGGCATCCGGGTGGTGCTGGAGGTGGACGACGTGGCGCGCGAGCTGACCGCCACCACCGCCATCATCCCCACCTACCTGCCGCGCACGTAGCGCTCGCGCGCCGGCTACTGGACGGGGATGCGCCTCGCCGCGCCTTCCCTCAGGTCCACCCGAAGCAGCCGGCCCGTGGTGTCGAAGATGAGCAGCTCGCCCGCGCAGAAGCGGGCTCGCACGCGGGCCTCGCCCTCGAAGAGGAAGCGCGCCCGGGCCGGGCCTCCCTTCGCGGAGAGCTCCACCTGGTGGCCCTCGCCCGTCCTCATGCTCGTCAGCGACCACGGCGGCGAGACGAGGAAGCCGTCCACCCGCTCCACCCTCGCCGTCTTCTCGTCCACAACCACCATCGGCAGGCCGTCTCCGTGGCGGCGCTCGGCGCGCGAGCGCAGCGTGGGGCCTCCGGGCAGGGCGTATGTCCACAGCTGCGGCTCGCGGCCAAAGGTGGCGAAGCGCAGCGAGTCCGCGTCCGCCTCCAGCGCCACCACCACGCCGCCCACCTGGGAGACGCGCCAGAGCGCGCGCAGGCCGTCCGTGGCCAGCGCGTCCACCGCCATCACCGTGTCCGCCTCGGCGAGGAACCACAGGTTGCCGTCGTAGCTGGGGGCGAACGCATCCACCTTCGCGTCGCACCAGTGCCGGGCGCGCCGGGGGCCGGGCTCGATGACGGAGATGTGCTTGAGCTCCCCGCGCGGCGCGAGCGCCAGCACCCGGTCCTCGTGCACCGACGGCACCAGCCAGAAGGCCGGCACGTCGAAGTGCGCCACGCGGGTGCCATCCGAGCGGATCAGCCGCACCCCGCCCTCTCCGAGCGCCAGCAGGATGCGCTGGCTCGACAGCGCCACCGCGTCGTGGATGGGGTAGGGGCCGGCCTCGGTCGCGGCGATCCGCTCGTGCAGCAGCGCGGCGCCTTGCTCCTCGGCCCAGTTGCGGGGACGGGGATCGGCGAAGGTCGGGAGATCGGCCCGCAGCGTGCCATCCCCCACGTCCCGGAGGAGCCGCGTGAGGAAGCTCGCGTCGATGCGCGTGTGGCCCGCCGCCCTGTCCCTGAGGAGCGCGCGGACCGCCGGGCCCACCAGGAGGGTGCGCGGCTCGGAGCGCTGCTCGGTGGCGAGCACCTCCGCGAAGGCGAGCCGCTCGGCCGCGCGGGGGTGGCTCTCGTCCTCGAGCAGCGCGAGCGCCGAGGCCTGCGCCGAGGCGAAGGCGTCCGGGAAGGCCAGCATCAGCCGCGCCAGGGCACGGGCGCCGCTCACGCCGCCGACCGTGGCGCCCTGCTCCAGCCAGGCCCGCGCCAGGGGATGCGCATCCTCCAGCGGCCACACCACCACCGCGGCGCGCAGGTAGTCCCCGGCCTCCGCGAGCGTCTCCGCCCAGAGCAGCCGCAGCGTGCGGGCCTCGGACGGGTGCGTGCGCTCCAGCCGCAGCACCGCGTCCGGGAAGGCGCCGCTGCGCCGGGCGATGGCCACCGCGCGCCGGATGTCCCTGGCCAGCAGCCACTGGCGCACCACCAGCCCGGGAGCCAGCCCGCGCCCCTCGGCCAGCTCGGCCGCGAGCCGCAGGCGCTCGTGCTTCTCGAGGAAGGACACGGCCTCCTCGTGCGCGCCGAGCAGCTCGGTGAGGACGAAGGCGGCCTCGTCGATGCGGCCCTCTCGCTCCAGGCGCTTGAAGGCGGCGCGGTAGCGCTCCTTGAGCGCGGAGTAGATCTCCTGGCCGCCACCGAAGATGGCCGCGCCTCCGCCCCGACGCGTCTGGATGGCGAGGCTCTCGCGCGGGCCCGGCAGCCCCAGGGCGATGCGCGCCTGCTCCGTCAGCTTTTCAGCACCCAGGGGGATGGCGTGGCGCAGCGCCTCGTCGAGGTTGCCCTTCTCGAACATCTCGAAGAGGCGCTGGACGTACTCCGCCTTGCGCTGTCCCAGCAGCGGGCCGAGCGGCGTGTTGCGCAGCAGCCACTCCGAGAGCCGCGACACGAGTCCCGGGCCTCGCGGCGGGGGCGGTGAGGAGGGCGGCGGAAGCGCCGGCTGGCTCGAGGCAGCGGAGGCCGGGAACAGGGACTGCCGCAGGAACCCGAACATGCGCGACAGCAGGGACGGTGCTCCGGGCCGCTGCTCGCGGACCTGCGCCTTCGCGGGCGCGCCCGAGGGCAGCTGGGGGATGGCCTCGGCGGTCGACGAGACGCGGGGGGCCAGCGCGCGCTGGAGCCAGGCCTTGAGCCGGCCCAGGGCCGAGGAGCTCGCGCCGGGGGCCGGCGTCGCCGAGGCGGGAGTGGCGCTGGCGACCTTCTGGGCCGTCGCGGGCGTGCCACGCTCCGCCCTCCACCACGCGCGCAGCCGATCCCACAGCGAGGCTGAGGCGCCCACGCTCGCGGCCTGCACCTTCTGGAGCGCCTGGGGGACGGGGCGGCCCTCCATGCGCGCCCGGACCGCCTCGGCCTCGGGACTGGCGGGAGGCACGCCGCCGAAGAGGCTGCGCGCGGGCGTCGCGACGGGCTCGAGCACCTTGATGGGCCTGGGGGGCGCTCCGAGCCCCTTCACGGTGACGGTGCTCCACTCGGAGACATCGAGCCACTCCGCCACATCCAATCGGCGAGAGGGCTCCGCGGAGAACACCTCCGCGCGTCCGGCTCGCACCAGCACGATCGAGCCGGGAGGAGGCGCCAGCTGCGCCCGCTCGGTGGCCGACAGAGGCGCGGAGAGCAGCACGCCATCCTCGAGGGTGAGCGGCAGCCCGGGCGCGGTGGCGCAGTTCACGGGCTGGACGCGCGGCAGCCGCAGGAGGAAGCCTCCCGCGATGGCGAAGACGGCCGTGCCCGGCGTCCACGTGGCGAGCACGCGCCCACGGGCCTCGCGCTCGCCCAGGAGCGAGGGATCGAACCAGAGGGCCGACGTCACCACGATGCCGCGGTGCAGGTGGAGCCGAGGCCTCACGGGGCGCGCGCTCATGCCGCCTCCTCTGGAGCCGCGCGATACAGGGCCATGCCCTGCTGGAGGCTCCACACCACGAGCTCACCCTTCACCGTCAGCCACGCGAGCACGGGCAGCCCGTGGCTCACCGCCGCGTGTGCCACGTTCTCCGCGGCGCGCGTCAGCAGCTGCATCCTCGAGGGAGTCTGCAGCATGAAGGTCCGTCGGTCGGAGGCGAGCAGCACCAGCCCCGGCTCCTCCAGGGCCTGGGAGCTGTCGGCCACGCCCACCACCCGGTATTCCGGGCGGACGTCGAACCGGACGTGGCCATGGGCGACCAGCACCTGCCAGGTGCCGGGGCGCTGGCGCAGCGCGAGCAGCCCCGCATCCGCGTGGCCCAGGGAGGCGGTGTGGCCGAAGTAGGCCTCGTCCTCGCCGGTGCCGAGCGGCAGGTGACGCTGGTGGTTGTCCTCCAGCAGGCCCAGCCACATGCCCTCCACGGAGGAGCCCTCCGTGGGCGTCATCACGAAGGCGGGCTTGCGCCGCACCTCGGCGAAGGCGCTCACGCGGCTCGCCAGCAGCGCGGGCCCCTGCTGGCTGACGACGAAGAGGCGGCCCTCGCTGTCACGCGCCAGCACGCGCTCGCGGTCGTCCTCGAGCACCGAGGTGGCCAGCCCTGGAAGGCGGTTCGGCGGAGGCGCGTCCGGCAGCAGCCCCTCGTAGCCGAGGTAGGGGATGCCGCGAGGCCTGCTCCCTCCGATGCCCCTCACGCCTCCATGAATCCAGAGGACCTTCTCGTCGCGGGTCAGCACGAGCAGCCCGCCATTGCGCCGCCAGCCGACGGCCACGAGCCGATGGTCCGCCGGGGGCTGGAAGCGCCGCGGCTTGGGGACGGTGGAGCGCGGCGAGTGGGGGATGGGCTGAGCGGCCACGCTTCCATCCGCGCGGATGAGGATGAGCCGCGTGCCATCCGCGGAGAAGAAGAACGCCTGGATGCGGGTGGCGTTGGACAGGCGCACCGGCGTCGCGGCGCGAGCGGTGAAGGGCTCCCTCAGCAGGCGGACGCACTCCTCCGGCGGGGGCAGCTCCAGCGCCACGGAGGCGGGGGCACGGGCCACTCGCCGCACCGAGACGCAGAGCGCGCGTGCGCCGGGAGCCATCCGCTCCTCCACCTCCACGCGGGACAGGCCCGCGGCCTCGGGGAGGCGGGCGAGCCGCGAGCTGCCCACGAGCCAGCAGTCCTCCGGGGCGGAGCCGAGCGCCAGCGCCTCGCGCCACCGGCTCACGTGCTCTCCCGTCACGGGCGTGATGCTGCGAGCGGCGAGCCAGGACTGGACGGTGCCCGCGGTGATGGCGCTGAAGGGGCCTCGGTCCGGAGAGGACTGGAGCACGCCCCAGGCGAACTCGGCGCCGGCGGCCTCGGCGCGCCGCTGCAGCACCACGAGCAGCGCCAGGTGGGCGATGCGGGGAGCACCGAGCTGATCCGGCCCCGCGTCCAGGAGCACCACGGAGCGCCGCGAGCCCTGGGGCTGCTTGAAGGCGGGCTTGAGGAAGGCGTGCTCGCCGAAGGCCGCGCGGCGGATGAACTCGTCGGGGGACTCCAGGGCGTAGAGCCACTCGGTGAGCAGGAGCCGCTCATAGGGGCCGCGGCGGGTGAGCCCTTCGTAGCCCTGGGGCTCTCCGCCGTCCGTCTCGCCGCGAGGGCGGAGCGCGCCGATGGCCGCGGCCAGCCGGGCCACATGCGGGCCGAGGCTGAGCGCCAGGTCCTCCGGGAAGAGGGAGAGCTGCATCGCCCAGGGGCGCAGCACGGCGGGCAGGCTGCTCACGGGGAGCCCTCCGCGGCCTTCAGCCACGCGGCGAGCGTCTCACGGGCCACCGGCCGCGCGGCCCCCACGGGCACCAGGAACCCCGAGCGCGGGAGCACGGCGAGCGGTGCCCCGTCCGAGGCGTGGGCCACCAGGGCGCGCTCGAGCAGGGCGGGGGCGACCTCGGGCGCGAGCGCGCACGGAAGCAGCAGCGAGGGCGCGGCCCCATCCCTCCCGAGGTACACGGCCCCATCGACCCACGGCAGCGAGTGCGCCTCTCCCAGGAGGACGAGGAGGTCCGAGCCGGCCACGCCGCTCCAGGCGCCCAGCCGCGCGTCGTCCGCCGCGAGCGCCCTGCGAGCGAGCGCGAGCGCCACGGCCCCGACGCCCGCGACGGCGAGGGCGGGCAGCGGCTCCATCCGGGGGCTCCACGTCACCGGGAGTCGCGCGGGGGCTTGCGATGAGGCACGAGCGCTCAAGGGAACCCGACCTTGATTGAACCGAGGCAAGCGCACGCCTCACGCCTGGGCCACGGCGGCAGGGACGGCTGGGGCGTCAGTCTCGAGCACCATGCGGATCTCCTCGCGCAGGGCCTGGAGCTCCGTCGGCAGGGCCTCGGGCGCGAACCCGGCGTCCATCTCTCGCACCACCCCCTCCAGCTTGAGCCTCCACGCGGGCAGCTCCTCGGCGCCCTCGCCGGGCCGTCCCGCCAGTACCTCGCGCCCCGCCCGAGCGATGCGCTGCGCCCGCGCCAGGGGCCCCGCGCTCGCCTCCAGCGCCGCCGCCGCGAGCGCCGGGTTCTCCGTGGCGGCCAGCAGCTCGCGCAGCACCTCGCGCGCCAGCGCCTGCCCCTCCTTCGTGGGCACCGCGTAGATGAGCGGCCACAGGTCTGCCACTCCC
The DNA here is from genome assembly GCF_020103725.1 of Hyalangium gracile. NCBI lineage: Bacteria > Pseudomonadati > Myxococcota > Myxococcia > Myxococcales > Archangiaceae > Hyalangium > Hyalangium gracile. Next base: position 246,697 of record NZ_JAHXBG010000010.1, read on the forward strand.
GGCGTCCTGCGCCCCGCCAGCGCCGCCGCCGCGGCGATGAGCCGCTGCACCTTCACCGCGCGCCGGTCGGACAGCCCGATGCCCGAGGCTCGCAGCGTGCGCAGCGCATGCGCCAGGTGAGGCCGCACCGGTGCCAGGTCCGACTCCTGCGCGGCGCGCGCCAGCACATCCAGCGCCTGCAGCGAGGCCACCCGGGCCTCGCCCTCGCGCCACAGCGAGGCACCGCCCGCGAGCAGCTCCTCCAGCCGCGGGTCCGGCACGGGCTCCACGAAGATGCGCGCCAGGAAGCGGTCCGCGAAGGCCGCCAGGGACTCCTCCTCGGGCAGGCCGTTGGAGGCGCCCACACATACCCGTAAGGGAACCTTCATCCGGGTATGGCCGCGCCGGAAGGTGCGCTCATTGAGTACCCCGAGCAGCGTGTTGAGGATGGCGGTGGAGCCGAGGAACACCTCATCGAGGAAGGCCACCTCCGCCTCGGGCAGCATGCCGGTCGTCTCGGTCTCCACGGTGCCCTCGCGCAGCTTGCGCAGGTCCACCGGGCCGAAGATCTCCGACGGCTCGGTGAAGCGGCCGAGCAGGTACTCGAAGTAGCTGCCACCCAGGGCCCGCGCGGTGCGGCGGACGGCCTCGCTCTTGGCGGTGCCCGGCGGGCCGATGACGAGCAGGTGCTCGCCGGCGACGGCGGACAGCGCCACCAGCTCCACCATGGCCTCGCGCTCCACCAGGCCCCGGCCGGCATCGGCGAGGGCATCCCGGAGTGAGGCGGCGGCATCTTCGAAGGTCAGGGACATGGGAGCACAGTGTACGAGGCATGCGCTCGATTCCGAACGGTGAACCGAGCCCCGGGGGGCGGGTGGACCGGCCCCCTGCCCAGTGGGCTAGGCTGCGGGGGGATGAGACGCGGATCCATGCACGGGGCGTTGGTCGGGCTTCTACTCTGGGCGGGAGCCGCCCAGGCCGGAGAGTGGCGCGGGTACCTCTCGCTCGGAGCGGGAGTGGCGCTGGATCGCCTCAGCGAGTGGGACGCCAAGGGCGCCGCGATCAACGCGTACTTCGGCGTGGAGCTGCCCGTGGGGCTGTCCTTCGGCATCTACGGCGAGGCCGCGGAGACGTGGGGCCAGAAGTTCGAGGACTTCCGGGACTCGCAGTCCACCAGCCGGGTGCAGCTCGACTACCGGCAGTACGGGCTGGAGATACGGTTCCGGGGGTTCCGGGACAGGATGATTTCGCCCTGGCTGGCCGTGCGGCTGGCGCGCAGCCGCTCCACGCCGCAGACGCCGGACGAGTTCGGCCAGCTCGTCCGCCAGGAGTTCGATGCGATGAGCGCGGCGGTGCGCGGCGGCTTCGACGTGTGGCTGGGCATGAACTGGGGCCTCACGGCGGCCACGTCCTGGCAGTGGTGTGACGTGCGCTACGAGAAGGCCGCTGTCCGCGAGTGCACCCGGCCCATCAACTCGCTGCTCGTCGGGCCCACGCTGCGCTTCTGAGCGGGCGGGGACGGTTGTTCACTCCCGCGCGCCCGGGCGTCGTCGCGCGTTCGCGACTTCATCGCACGGGGCGCGAGCGCTAAGGTGACGCCCCTATGAACCGCGAATACCACCGCTGGTACAGCCACCGCCTGGGCCGGGACATGGAGCTGCTGCTCTTCGGGCACTCGGGCGAGCCGGTGATCATGCTGCCCACGAGCCGCGGTCGCTTCTACCAGAACGAGGACTTCGGGCTGGTGGGCGCCATCGCGGACCGCATCCAGGCGGGCCGCTACCTGGTGGTGTGTCCGGACGGAGTGGACGAGGAGAGCTGGCTCAACCGGCACATCCACCCGCACGACCGGGTGGCTCGGCACGCGGCGTGGGAGTCCTACCTGCTGCACGAGGTGGTGCCTCTGGTGATGAGCCGCGGCACGGGCGGGCGGCTGACGCTGGCTGGGTGCAGCTTCGGCGGCTTCCACGCCTACAACGTCGGCCTGCGCCACCCGAACACCTTCCGGCGGCTCATCTCCATGGGCGGCAAGTTCGAGACCGAGCCGTACCTCGACGGCTACCACGACGAAAGCGTGTACTTCCACTCGGCCCTGCAGTGGCTGCCGAACGTCTCGGATCCGGCGCAGCTCTCCGCGCTCCAGAAGGTGGAGATGGTGCTGGCGGTGGGCGAGCACGACTTCTGCCGCGGCGCCAACGAGCACCTCTCCAACGTGCTGTGGAAGAAGGACATCGGCAACCACCTGTCCATCTGGCAGGGCGGCACCCACGACTGGCCCACCTGGCGGCGGATGATCCAGCAGTACCTGCCCTGGTAGCCGCTCAGGCCTCCAGCGGGCGCAGCGTGCCGGCGCTCATCCGATGGAAGCGCCACACCAGGGCGAGCGCCACGGCGATGAGCCCCGCGCACAGGCCCCACCAGATGCCGACGATGCCCAGCTTCAGCCCGAAGCCCAGCAGCAGGGACAGCGGCAGGCCGATGGCGTAGTGCCCCACCATGTTGGCGAGGAAGGTGAACCGCGTCTCCCCCGCCCCGCGCAGCACACCGGCCCCCACGCCCTGCAGCCCGTCGAAGATCTGGAAGACGGCGGTCACCATCCACAGGGGGACCAGCAGGGGGATGACCTCCTCCGACGCGCCGGCCAGCCGGGACAGCGTCTGCGGGAAGAGGGCGAACACCAGCGCCGACAGGGCCATGAAGCCCCCACCGCCCGCCAGGGCGATGAAGCCGCTCATCCGCGCCTGGGGCGTGTTGTGCGCCCCCACCGCCCAGCCCACGCGCACGCTGCCCGCGTTGCCGATGCCCACCGCGATGGTGAAGGAGACGCTCGCGAAGGAGATGGCGATCTGGTGCGCCCCCATGCTCGCCTGGCCCAGCCGGAAGGCCAGGACGCCCGCGAGCGCGAAGACGCCGATCTCCGCCGCCAGGTGCAGGCCGATGGGCAACCCCACGCGGAAGGCCTGCCCCAGGTCCGGCCACACCGGGCGACGCACGGGCGCCGGCCCCTCCGAGGCAGTGGACCGCACCGCCGCCAGGACGATGGCCAGCTGGAGCACGGTGCACAGCAGCGTGGCCAGCGCCGCGCCGGCGGCGCCCATGGCGGGGATGCTCCGCAGCGGCCCGAAGCCCTCCGGCAGCACGCCGCCACCGAAGACGAGGAGGATGTCCGCGCCCAGGTTGAAGATGTTGGCCGCCACGGTGGCCACCACCAGCGGGCGGGTGTTCGCGGTGGACTGCAGGTAGCCGCGCACCATGAGGAACGCCAGCATCGTCACCAGGCTGGGCGCGCGCCAGTACAGGTAGGCCCGAGTCTCCGCCAGGTCCTCCGTGGCATACCCGAAGAAGGGCAGCACCTCCGGCACCAGGACCACCACGCCGCCCAGCATCACCCCCGCGATGAGCGCCATCCACCCGCCCTGCCACAGCAGCGCCCGGGCCCGGGACAGGTTGCGCGCCCCGAAGGCCTGGGACACCAGCGGGTCGAACCCCATCATCACCCCCATGCCCAGGCCGCTGACAGCGAAGAAGAGGGCGTTGGCCAGGCCCACCGCGGCCAGGGCCGAGGTGCCGGCGTGGCCCACCACCAGGGTGTCGACCAGGCCCATGAGCGCCTGGCCGCCTTGAGCAATGGAGATGGGGATGGCGAGCTTCATCAGCTCGCGGAACTCCTCGCGACGGGACTTCACAGGGGCAGACATGGGACAGGCCGCCTATAGCGTCTTCTGGCGCGAAATGCGCTTCTGAAGAGCCGACGGGCCCACCGGCGGGCGCTGACCCCGGGCAAAAAAAAGGCGGCCGGCTCGCATCCCCCGAGGGAGCCGACCGCCCTTCCCTCTTTCGAGGGGGGTGCTACGGGTAATAAGGCGTCGAGAAGTTCGTCTCGAAAGTCGTTGTGGCCAGAGGCACCTGCAGGTTGCTCACATGCGCCACGCGCACGCCGGCGTCGGTGATGGCGTAGACGTAGTCATCCGCCATCACGCTGCGGCGCACGTTGGGCGTCCAGTACCACGTCCAGTCCCGGTAGTTCTGGGTCCGATACAGGTCCGACATGGAGAGGGTGCCCACCGGGGTGAAGCCCGTGGCCGCGTTCACGTTGAACACGCGTAGCTCGCTGCGGAAGCCGCTCCAGTAGTCCGAGCCGTTGTACACGTAGTCCGCGAAGGGCAGCGCCAGCAGCCCCTTGGACGGGAAGAAGTTGAAGGCCTTGTGGTCCCAGAGCGCCTCGCTCCAGCCAGAGGTGGTGCCCACCAGATGGGTGAACTTCTCCGTGGGGTGCGCCGGATCCGTCACGTCGAACATGGACAGCTTCACCGTGCGCTGCCATCCCTCGTTCGGGTTCTCAGGAATGTGCACGCCCACGGTGATCAGGTGGTTCTCATCCAGCGGGTGGATGTAGCTGGAGAAGCCCGGCACCTTCAGCTCGCCCACCTTGCGCGGGTGCTCCGGGTCGGACAGGTCGAAGGTGAAGAGCGGATCCACCCGCCGGAAGGTGACGACGTAGCCCTTGTCGCCGATGAAGCGCGCGCTGTAGATGCTCTCGCCCTTGGCCAGCTCCTCCGACTGGCCCGCCTTCACCAGCCGGCCGTTCTGCTCCCGGAAGGTGACCACGCGGTTGGTGGTCTCCGTGCGGCCCCAGGGGTTGTCACCGTCCTCCTTGAAGGTGTTGATGGTGGTGGCCACGCGCAGCACGCCCTCGTGCTCGTCCATGCTGAACTGGTTGAGCGGGTGGCCCTCCACCACGCCGCTGGCCACGTAGCGCGCCGAGCCCGGGGTGCGGATGTCGAACTTGTGCAGGTACGTGTGGTCCTTCTGCCCGTCCTCCGGCCACCACCACCAGTGCCGGCTGGCCAGGTAGAGGCTCTCGGTGTTGGCGTACACCTCGCCCGGGTCCGTCACCAGGCTGGTGCGGTGGATGGTGGACTCGGCGCCGGGGGCGTCCAGGTTCAGCGAGGCCACGGTGACGAAGCCCACCTTGGCGGGCGTGTTGCTGCGGAAGAAATCCCGGCAGTCGTAGCCGACCTCCACCCTCGAGCCGTCCGGCAGCTTGCGCCAGCCCTTCGGCAGCCACTGCTCGAGCGTCTGCTCGCGGATGAGCTTCTCGTTCTGGACGATGAGCTTGTCCAGCTCGCGCTTCAGCCGGTCCTCGTCGTCCCAGAGCCCCTCCGAGTACTCCGGCCACCAGCGCGTGTTCTGGGGCCAGCGGAACGAGTCATTGAGCAACAGCCGCACCGCGCTGTCCGTGCGGCGCGCGTTGGCGTAGTAGCCGGGGATGTAGAGCTGATCCTGGACCTGCGGCGCCGCCAGGTCCGTGACATCCACCACCGTCACCTTGGTGGCGCTCATGTCATAGGTGTAGCAGCCGCGGAACGCATCGCACTGCGGCTCGGTGCTGCCGTCTCGCTGCAGGGCGACCTGGGAGAAGATCACCACGCGGTTGCCCTGCAGGAACATCTCGCGCGGCCAGCCCTCGAGGGCCACGCTGCTCAGCGCGCTGAGCGAGGCGGCGGGCCAGGAGCGGTGCACGTACAGCTTGCGGCCGGAGACGACGAAGATGCGCGTCCCGTCGTTCTTCACGAAGTCCGCTTCATCCACGCCCTCCACCTGGTTGTTGGTGTCGGTGTAGTCGTCCGGACCCGCTTTCCCCGTACCCGGGCCACCGGAGTTCGAGTCCCCCGCCGCCGGAGCACTGGGGGGAGCACCCGCGCCGTCCTCCATGATGGGGCCACCGCGCCCCCACCCGCCGATCATCTCCTTCTGCCACGACAGCTGGGTACGCATGTCCAGCACCGCGGTGTCCTCGATGTAGGACTCGAGGTCCTCGCAGCGCTCGAAGCTCTCGAGCCGGGCCTGCAGCTGGACCGGCTGGTTCCCCGGGACGCCGCCGCGCTCGCCGTCACACCCGGCCACCGCCAGCGCCAGCCCGAATCCGCCGTATCGAAGCCATCTCATAAAATCCCTCAACACTGCTCCGGCCCACCGGGGTGCCCGCCGCGGCCAACCCCGGTCGCATGCCGCGCCGGGCGTTGCCACACACGTGCCAACGGTGAAGGAGTTGGGATTTCAGGAGGTTAGGGGTTACGGGGGATCTCAGAAAGTTGATGACCTGGCAGGGAGGGCCAGGGAAAAACCGAGAGCGCGGGGGACAAACCGCTGGAACTGGGCGGCCAGCGCCGTGTCCACCCGCTCCAGGCGCAGCCCCATGCCCGCCGGGCCCTGGAAGGCCGAGCCGCGGCGCGGCGGGTTGGACCAGGCCACCACCGCCTCCACCGAGGAGGAGACGCGCTGGCCGGCCAGCGTCACCCGGAGCGCCAGGCGCGCCCCGGCCCGGGCCGGCGTGAGGGTGCGCACGAAGAGGGCCTCGGGGCTGGCGTCCGAGCTGAACCCGGTGAGCAGGGGCCCGCAGCGCGTGGTGAACTCCACCACGGAGAACAGGGGCACCCGCTCGGCGGCGCGCACCGGCGCCACCCCGGGCGCCAGCCGCTCCAGCACCCGCGCCACCAGCGCGTCCGGCGCCATCAGCCGGCGCTCCAGCAGCGGCTCTCCGGAGAGCTCGCGGGCCTTGGCGTGCACCTCCGTGGGCTCCTCCACGCCCGCCACCAGCACCAGCGGCTTGCGGGGCAGCAGCACGTGCAGCTTCCTGGCCAGCGCCAGCCCGTCCTGGAAGGCGAAGGAGCGGGACACATCCACCACCAGCCCGTCCAGCCGCGAGCCGAACGCCACCGCCAGCGCCTCCGCCTCCACCGCGTGGCGCGCATAGAGGACGTGGAAGCCCTCGTGCTCCAGCGCCCCGCCCAGGAAGGAGCCCATGGAGCGGCTGCCCTCCACCAGCAGCACCCCCAGCCCCGGAGGAGGCCCCTGGCGCGCGTGCTCCCGAGCCGCGCGCACCGCGAGCACCTTGGCCGTCAGCGCGTCGAACTCCACCGGCTTGGGCAGGAAGTCATCCGCCCCCGCGCGCGAGCAGAGCATCACCTCGTGCGGCGCGCTGGCGCCCGTGAGCATGACCACCGGCACGCTGCCCGCGTTCGGGTGGGCCTTCATGCGCCGACAGGCTTCATCTCCCTGCATGCCCTCCATGCGCAGGTCCATCAGCACCAGCGCGGGCACGCGGCGCTCCAGCTCGGCCAGACACGCCGCGCCGCCCTCGAGCGGCACCGGCTCGCAGCCCAGGCGCGACAGGTGTTGGCACACCAGGTCCCGCACGGCGCGGGAGTCATCGACGACGAAGACTTCGTCGCGCGTGAGAGCCGGTTCCATGTTCGCCCCCGAAAGCACCCCTTACGAGCTAGGGACGCTCCCCGGGCAGGGCCATGTAAGGGGCTCTGTGCTGTACATGGGCGGACGCCCCAAGCGTATGAGGAGCAACACGCCGCTGCCCGGCAGATCAGTTCCCGACAGTGCGAGGCAGGACGCTCAGGCCGGGCGGCCGGAGAGCACCTGGGTGAGCTGACGTGTGACGGTGGCGCACTGCTCGCTGTTACCGGCCTCGAGGGCGGCGCGGCCGGTGTCGAGCAGGTTACGGACGGTGCCCACGGCGGCGGTGGCCTCGGGGCTGGGGTTCTCCTCGGCGCTGCGCTGGAGCAGGCGCGCCAGCTTCTCGCCCTTCTCCAGCAGCTTGCGGAGCTTCTCCTCCGTGCCGCGCGCGTCCTCCCAGGCCTGGGAGCTGGAGTAGCGGGCCTGCTCCTGGGAGAGCTTCGCCGCCTCGGGCGCGGGCAGGCTGGGGCGGGCCTCCAGGCGGACCTGCTCGGCCATGCCCGTCCTCAGGTCCACCGCGCGCACCGAGAGGATGCTCTCGCTCGAGAGCGCGAACGTCACCTCGATCTGGTTCTCCGCGCGCTGGCCCGCCTGCAGGTTGCGCAGCACCACCTCGCCCAGCTTGCGGTTGTCGTCCTGGAAGTCGGCCTCGCCCTGGAAGATGGGGATGCGCACCTCGGCCTGCCCTGCCCTGCTGGGCAGGAAGATGTCGCGCGCCACCACCGGCACCTGGGTGTTCTTGGCGATGAGCCGCTTCACGCGCCCGCCCAGCACGCCCACGCCCAGCGACTGGCCCGCCACGTCCAGCAGCAGCGCCGCGCCGGACTGGCGCACCAGCTCGTCCGCCTGGATGGCCGCGCCCAGCGCCACGGCCTCGTCCGGGTTGACGTCCGTGGACGGCGCGCGGCCGAAGAAGTCCGCCACCAGCCGCTGCACCAGGGGCACGCGCGTCATGCCCCCCACCAGGAGCACCACGTCCACCGAGCGCGGGTCCATCCTCGCGTCCTGCATCACCGTCCGACACACCTCCAGGCAGCGGCGGGACAGCGGCTCGGACAGCGTCTCGAAGAAGGAGCGCGTGAGGACGGTCTCCACGCCCGTGAGGCGCCGGTTGGCCGAGGTGTAGTCGCCCAGGGCCGCCACGGAGATGAGGGCCTCCTCCTTCTGCGTCAGCTCGCGCTTGGCGGCCTCCGCGGCCACCTTCAGCCGGCGCAGCGACGAGGTGTCCCGGGACACCGCCTCGCGCAGCGGCTCCTCCACCTGGGCCACCAGCCACTGGACGATGCGCTGATCGAAGTCCTCGCCGCCCAGCGTCGAGTCGCCTCCGGTGGCCCGCACCTCGAAGACGCCGTTCTTCACCTCGAGGATGGACACGTCGAAGGTGCCGCCGCCCAGGTCGAACACGAGCGCGTTGCCCTGGAAGCTCGTCGACAGGCCGTAGGCGAGCGCCGCCGCGGTGGGCTCGTTCACCAGCCGCAGCACCTCCAGGCCGGCGATGGAGGCCGCCTCGCGCGTGGCCGAGCGCTGGTTGTCATCGAAGTTGGCGGGCACGGTGATGACGCAGCGGCCCACCTTCTTCCCGAAGTGCGCCTGCGCATCCAGCTTCAGCTCGCCCAGGACCATCGCCGCCACCTGGGTGAGGGGCAGCACCTTGCCCGCCAGGTTCACGCGCACATCCCCGGTGGGGCCTGGAATGAGCGGGAAGGGCACCAGCTTCCTGGCCTCCTCCACCAGCTCGGGGGTGCAGCGCCGCCCCAGGAAGCGCTTGGTGGCCCACACCACGCTACCGGGCTGGTCCTCCGCCATGCGCTGGGCGGGGGTGCCCACCACGCGCTCCCCGTCACTGTCCAGGCCTACCACGGAGGGGGTCAGCCGACCTCCCGCTCGCGACGGGATGATGCGCGCCCGGCCCCCTTCGACGGTAGCCACGGCGCTGTTGGTGGTCCCCAGATCGATACCGATGACAGGTTCTTGCATGGGCCGAATGCGGTTCCACCGGGATGGAGCGCCCCTCCCCCGACGTGCTGAAGGGCTATGAGCCAGAGGCTAGCGATGTCCCTTCCCCGGAGTCCAGCCAGCCATGCGCTGCCGGAAAGGCTCCCATCACCCGACATTCACCACGGCCTCACCCCAGCCGTTGCCCGGGGCCTGGGGGCGTGCTAAGGGCGCGGCCGCCATGGTGAACGTGTCCATCGCCCGCCGCTATGCCCGTGCGCTCCTCGACGTCGCCGCCGAGGGCAACCGCACCGATGCCGTCGCTGATCAGCTCGCCACCTTCGTGAAGGCGTTCGAGCAGAGCCGCGAGCTGTCGGACCTGCTGCTCAACCCCGCCTACAACACCACCCAGCGCAGCCAGGTGGTGGAGGCGATCATGAAGATGATGGGCAACGTCGAGCCCGCCCTGGCCAACACCCTGCGCCTGCTGGTGGAGCGCAACCGCCTCACCTACCTGCCGGACATCGCCCGCGTGTACCGGGACCTGGCCGACGCCCGGGCCGGCCGCGTGCGCGGCCACGTCACCAGCGCCAGCAAGCTGCCCGCGGACGCCCTGGAGCAGCTGCGCAAGAACCTCCAGCAGCTCACCCAGCGCGACGTCATCCTCGAGTCCCGCGTGGACCCCGCCCTGCTGGGGGGTGTGTCCGCCCAGGTGGGCAGCGTCCTCTACGACGGCAGCGTCCGCACCCAGCTGGAGCAGATGCGCCGCCAGCTCAAGCAGCAGGGCTGAGACGTCCCAGGGCGGAATTTTCCCGCCCGGGTGACCCTACTCCTCAGGTCCTCCAGGGCTCCAGCGCAATCCGCAAGCCCGGTATTTCCAGCAGGTCCCGGAGCAGCTATACTTGGCTGCCTCCCAGCGGACTTCTGTCCGCGATGACGTGGCCGACCTGCTCATGGCGCAGCCTGCTCTCCCGCGCAATTCCAATGGCGCCCTGCCCCCGGCGGTGCCGGAAGAGGCCAGGCCCTTCCTTCACGCGCTGCTCAACGCACCAGGTTGGGCCGTGGGCTTCCTGGACCGGGAGCTGCACCTGCGGTGGGGCAACGACGCGCTGGCGGCGCTGACGGGCGAGCCGCTCTCGCACCAGCTGGGCCGCTCCGTCGCGGAGCTGTGGCCGGTGCTGGCCCCGGCGCTGCTGCCCGTGTGTGAGCGGGCGCTGGCGGGAGAGACCATCCAGGGCTTCACGGTGACGGGAGAGCCCGACAGCACCTCGGACGGACGGCGCATCCACCTGCGGATCAGCCTGCTGCCGGCGGTGTCCGGTGGGGTGCAGGCCGGCCTCACCCTCCTGCTCCAGGACGACACGGAGCGGATGGAAGAGCTGGTGCAGCTGCGCGAGGCCGAGACGCGGCTGAAGACGCTGGTGGACCTGTCGTGCGACGGGTACCTGCTCCACGACGGCATCACCGTGCTGGAGGCCAGCCGCGGCAGCGCCTCGCTGCTGGGGTGCCTGCCGGAGGAGCTGGTGGACCAGCCGCTGTTCCGGTTCCTGGCCCCGGAGAGCCGCCAGGCGGCGCAGGACGCCTACCGGACGCAGCAGGAGATGCCGTACGAGCTGACCATCCTGCGCTACGGCGAGGTGCGCGTGCCCATCCAGGTGCTGGCGCGCGAGGTGACGTTCCGAGGCCAGAAGGCGTGCCTGTGGGCGCTGTGGGACATCACCGGGAAGAAGGCGGCCGAGGAGGCCGCCACGCGCGCCGAGTACCTGCGCGAGCAGCTGCTGGGGGTGGTGGGGCATGATCTGCGCACCCCGCTGAACACCATCATGCTCGGGCTGTCGGCGCTGCAGCACGAGGGCAAGCTGGAGGAGCGCCAGACGCGGCAGCTCACCATCATGTCCAACGCCGCCCGGCGGATGGAGCGGATGATCCACGAGCTGCTGGACTTCACCCGGGCGCGGCTGGCGGGAGGGATTCCGGTGACGCCGACCCCCATGTCCCTGGGGCCGGTGCTGGAGCGGGTGGTGGAGGAGTACCGGCTGGCCCACCCGGAGTACCCCATCCTCCCGGTGACGGAGGGGGACCTGGCGGGCCACTGGGACGAGGCGCGGCTGGCGCAGCTGCTGGACAACCTGCTCCAGAACGCCCTGCGGCACAGCCTGGCGAACACGTCCATCGGACTGAGCGTGAAGGGCGAGCCGGGGGGGGTGACGCTGGTGGTGCTCAACAAGGGGCCGCTGCTGCAGCCCGAGGAGCGCGAGGCCATCTTCGAGCCCTTCCGCCGGGGCAAGCGTCCGGCCGGAGAGGGGTTGGGGCTGGGGCTCTTCATCGCCAAGCAGATCGCCGAGGCCCACGGCGGGCGCATCAGCGTGGAGTCGGCCATCGAGCGCGGCACCAGCTTCAAGGTCTGGCTGCCCCGGCGGGGCTCGCGCTGAGGGGTTCCCCCGAGAGGGCCTGGACCCGGGGTGTGGCGGGAATGCGGCGGGCTGCTGGAGCGGTAGAAGAGGGAGGCCTCCCCCCCTGGGAGCGCTCCCGGCTTACCGCCCCGATTAACGCCCTGTTCGTGCCCTGATGGCCGATCGCGTTGCGGTGCTGGGGAGCGCGTGGTAAGGGGGGCCCGCTTCGGCTTCCTGGCGGCTTTACTGCCGCCCCACTCGAGGACTCAAGACGCCCATGGAAATCCGCGCCGACGAGATCAGCAGAATCATCCGGGAGCAGATCAAGGACTACGGCAAGAAGGTCACTGTCGCCGAGACCGGCAGCGTGCTCTCGGTGGGTGATGGTATCGCCCGCGTGTACGGCCTGGAGGGCGTGCAGTCGGGCGAGCTGGTGGAGTTCTCCAACGGGGTGAAGGGCCTGGTGCTCAACCTCGAGGAGGACAACGTCGGCGTCGCCATCATGGGTGACTTCAAGGACATCCGCGAGGGCGACAGCGTCAAGCGCACCTCGTCGATCGCCTCGGTGCCGGTGGGCAAGGGGCTGCTGGGCCGCGTGGTGAACGCGCTGGGCGAGCCGCTGGACGGCAAGGGCCCCATCCAGTCCACGGAGAGCCGCCGCCTGGAGATCAAGGCCCCGGGCATCGTGAAGCGCAAGAGCGTGCACGAGCCGCTGCAGACGGGCATCAAGGCGCTGGACGCGCTGGTGCCGATCGGCCGCGGGCAGCGCGAGCTCATCATCGGTGACCGGCAGACGGGCAAGACGGCCGTCGCGATCGACACCATCATCAACCAGAAGAGCCTGGGCGTTTACTGCATCTACGTGGCCATCGGGCAGAAGCAGTCCACGGTGGCGCAGGTGGTGGACAAGCTCTCGAAGTCGGGCGCCATGGAGTACACGACGGTGGTGGCGGCCAACGCCTCGGACCCGGCGCCGATGCAGTTCTTCGCGCCGTACACGGGCGTGACGATCGGCGAGTACTTCCGCGACAACAAGATGCACGCGCTCATCATCTACGACGACCTGTCCAAGCAGGCCGTGGCCTACCGCCAGCTGTCGCTGCTGCTGCGCCGGCCGCCGGGGCGCGAGGCCTACCCGGGCGACGTGTTCTTCATCCACAGCCGCCTGCTGGAGCGCGCCGCGAAGCTGTCGGACGCGGAGGGCGCCGGCTCGCTCACGGCGCTGCCCATCATCGAGACGCAGGCCGGTGACGTGTCCGCGTACATCCCGACGAACGTGATTTCGATCACCGACGGGCAGATCTTCCTCGAGACGGACCTGTTCTTCGCGGGTGTGCGTCCGGCGATCAACGTGGGCCTCTCGGTGTCGCGAGTGGGCTCGGCGGCGCAGATCAAGGCGATGAAGCAGGTGGCGGGCTCCATGAAGCTGGAGCTGGCGCAGTACCGCGAGCTGGCGGCGTTCGCGCAGTTCGGCTCGGACCTGGACAAGGCGACGCAGGAGACGCTGGCGCGCGGCGCGCGTCTGGTGGAGCTGCTGAAGCAGGGCCAGTACGAGCCGATGCCGGTGGAGCGGCAGGTGATGCAGATCTACGCGGCGACGAACAAGGACGACCCGAACAAGCGCGGTTGGATCCGCCAGGTGCCGGTGTCGGACGTGCCGCGCTGGATGCGCGAGTTCCTGGAGTTCATGGACGGCAAGCACCCGCAGGTGGCGAAGGACATCGCGGCCAAGCGTGAGCTCACCGGGGACATCAAGGCGGCGCTGAACAAGGGCATCACCGAGTTCAACGAGGTGTTCCAGCCGACGGCGGGCGCCAAGGCGTAAGGCGCGCCGTACCAGGCTGAAGTGCAAGAGGCCCCGCGCTCCCCCACAGGGAGGCGGGGCTTCGTGCTTCCGGGCTTCGGACCTACCGCCTGCGAGCTCTGCCCAGAGTCACCACGAGCAGGCCCAGCAGAGCAGCCCAGGGTGACGCGCTGGAAGCGGCACATCCGAGCCCGCCTCCGATGGCTTTGGCTTGAGTCTTGGGAGCAGCGACCTTGAAGGTGATGCTGTTAGAGAGTTCTCCTTTGTTCTTGTAAATGTTCGCGGCTCTTCCCGCGAGGGTGTATTCCTTCTCCTCCAAGGAGAGGGTGTAGGCCCAGTTTCCGTCTTTGTCTGCTTGTGCAATCCCGGTAGGTGGCGTCTCATCCGAGACCTCCGCGACATTGATGAAGAGGTCTACCGTCCCTCCCGGCACGGTCGTCCCACTGAGAGTGGGCGTCAGCGAATAGATGGTAGAGCCCTCGTGGGGCTCGATGAACTCTGGAGGGGGAGGCCTCTCGGCGGCTACCACCCAATCATGTCTCGCCGGGCTCGGATCCTTGTTCCCCGCCTCATCGACCGCTCTGGCAAGCAGAAAATGCTTTCCATTCCTCAGGTGGGGAGTTCGGTATTTGGAGGAGCCTTTGCTCCACTCACTTTCCTGCTCAGGGACCTTGTCCAGGCTGTACTCAAAAACGGTCCCCGCCTTGTTGGATGAAACGGCGAACTCCCTGGAGTCATGAATGTCGAGGACCGGCGGGTCTCCGAGAAACTCCGTGTCAGGAGGCACCGTATCGATCTGGAAGGACACGGGACCGAAGGAGACTCCCACATTGCCCACGAGATCTGTCGCAGTGGCCCTGACGGTATAATGTCCATTCGGGAGAGCATTCCTGGGTTGAAAGGTCCATTCCCCATCTGATTTGACCAGCGCTTGGCCTTCTACCCTCGTCCGCGGTTCGCCACCTTCGATGAGCACTGCGACGGTGGCGGATTGCTCGGTGATCCCGGAGATCAGTGGCGCGTTCTCGCTCACGATGTTTCCCTCCTCCGGCGACGTGATGGTCACGCTCGGTGGAGCTGTATCCACGGTCCACTGATAGGCCTCGGGGGTGGGGTCCTCATTGCCTGCACAGTCCACGGCCCATACGATGACCGTGTGGCGGCCATCAGCCAGACCTGGGAGGTCGAGCCCAGCCGAGCAGTCGAAGTTCCCTTGTACTATCGAGCGGTTGCACATGTATCTCACACCCGCCTCATCCGAGGCGAATGTGAACTTCGCCTGATTGCTGGTGCTCAGCACCGGCGGCTTTTCAGTGATGTACGTCTCAGGTGGGTCCGTGTCCCGAGTAAATTTCCTCGGGCTGGAAAGGCTCCCAGTGTTGCCCGCCACATCTTTTGTTCTCGCCGTGATGAAGTGCGGGCCATCAGCTAGACTCTCGAGGGAGAGCCCCACGATCCACCCCCCAGTTTCATCCGCCATCGTGGTGCTTGTCGCCTCCGGATTGCCGTCGAGGAAGACCATCACGGTGGCGCGAGCTTCCGTTGCACCCTCAATGCTCAGGTTACTGCTGCGGGTGCATTGCCCTTCCCCAGGTCGCTTGAGGTCGGGTGAATCCGGAGCGGTGGTATCTACGGTCCACGAATACTGCGCGGCACCAGCCTCGCCCTCGGCGTTCCCTGCGGTATCCGTGGCGTAGACACGGAAGGTGTGTGGCTGAGGAGTCTCGCCTAACTGGGTGTACGTCTTCGGGCTGCTGCACGAGGTGAAGTTGGCCCCATCCAGTGAGCACTTGTAGTCCACACCTGGCTCTCCTGCGCTGAACTCGAAGGTGGCGGTTGTCAGATTGGTGAGCGCGCTGGGATAGCTGCGGATCTGCGTCTTCGGCTTGAGGCTGTCCACAGTCCATTCATGACATGCTGCGGAGCCGTCCTTATTGGTTGCGGCATCCATTGCGGTGACGCAGAGCTTGTGGTGGCCGTCTCCCTGGACTCGGACGGTCATCGGGGTGGTGCACGTGGGTTGGCTCACTCCATCTAGCGAACACTGGTACACCACCCCCATCTCGTTCGAACTGAACCTGAACGTTGCTTCCGGGTTGTTGGTGAGCGCCGGTGGGCCCTCGGCAATGGTTGTCTCTGGAGGCGTCAGGTCCACGACCCAACTGTAGCTGGCGGCCTCCCCTTCGGCGTTGCCCGCCCCGTCCTTAGCACGGACGTAGAAGGTATAGGCCTGAGGGCGCTCAATCAGATTCGCCCATGACACGGGACTCGTGCATGTGCTGAAGTCCAAACCATTGTGTGAGCAAGAATAGCTTACCTCGGCTTCATTCGCGGAGAACTCGAACTCAGCCGTCGTCTGATTACTCGCAGGGGGTGGCTTTTTCGAGATCGTCGTATCTGGAGCCTGTGTGTCCACCTTCCACGTGGACCTTGCGGGGCTTAGGTCATCCTTGTTGCCCGCCGCATCCTGAGCATAGACCTCGAAGGTATGGGTGCCGTCGGACAGGTTGTCATAGGTCTTCGCTCCCGAATTTCCGCAATCCAGGAAGGGGCCACCCGTCGAGCCTGTCCACTCCCTGCACCAGTATTTACCTGCCGCCTCCGCTCCCGTGAAGGTGAACGTCGCCTTTCTCTCCGAGGTGGGATTATCAGGCTGACTGGCGAGCCCTGTCTCCGGAGGAATGGTATCCACCATCCAAGTGAACTTCGCCGGAGTCGCATCTTCGATGCCACTACCACTGCGCGCGTACACCTCGAATACATGAATATCATCCGTCAGGTTGGAGTAGCTCTTACTCCCAGATACACCCGAGCCGCAGTTCTCGAAGGTGCCACTGGGTGTGCCTGTCCACTTCCTGCACAGGTACGTTCCTCCAGCTCCCGCTCCTGAGAACACAAACGTCGCAGTCTTCTGGTTGCTCAGGGTCGGCGGCCCGCTGTCGATCTTCGTATCGAAGGCGATGACCCACGCAAACTGCGCTGCCGTCGCGTCCACGTTTCCGGCTGCATCCTCGGCATACACTTCAAACGAATGGGAGCCGGATGCCAGGTTGGTGAACGTCTTCGTGCCGATATCCGGCAGGCCGCCCGCACCGGCGAGGCCACAGTCCTGGAAGCTGCCACTGGGCGTTCCCATCCACTCCCTGCACCAATACCTTCCTCCCAACCCCGCCCCCGAAAAGCTGAACGTCGCTGTCGATAGCTCCGTTGGGTTTGAAGGACTACCGGTGATTGCCGTATCCGGCGGCGTGGTGTCGACCTCCCATGTGAATCTTGCTGGGGTTGCATCCTGCTCCCCGCTTGCATCCACCGCATACACTTCGAAAGTGTGAGTGCCCTCTGACAGGTTGCTGTAGGCCTTCTTCAGCGTGTCGTCAGTCGCGTCGACGGGGACGGCCCCACAGGGCTGGAAGTTGCCGGGGGATGCTCCCATCCATTCCCTGCACCTGTAGAGGCCCCCTGCCCCTGCCCCCTTGAAGGAGAACTCTGCGACCCTCTCCTTGGTCGGATTCCGCGGAGTGCCAGTAATTATTGTGTCCAGCGCCAGCAGTGCGCGGCCTCCGGATGAAAAGCCTTCAGACAGCCGTTGGATGACGCCTTGATGCGGTTCCTGGCTGCTCGACGTCGGCTGCGCCTCCACACCTGGCCGGCTTGAGGTTTCAGAAGCCCTCCTCTCACCCCCCAGACCCGCCTCCACATCGATGGGGCAGGCGCTCGTCGAGGCGGCTTGATACAGCACCCGCCCTCCACCTCCCCCACCGCCCGCACCCGCCTGCGACAACAAACCCTCCTGAGGACTTCCTCCCCCTCCTCCTCGCGCTGAGATGCTTCCACACCCAGCCGAGCCGGCCAGCCGCAGGGAGATGCTGCCTCCCGCTCCGCCACCTCCCCCACCGCCTCCGCTCGCACTCCCTCCTGCCTCGCCTTGCGCCAGCAGGGCGCCTCGGCCTGTCAACCTCCCCGCTCGCACGAAGATGGCTCCTCCCCCCGCTCCTGCCGAGCCTCCACTCTCATTCTCTCCATGCCCCTTCCCTCCTCCGCCCCCCAGCGTCAGGTGGTCCATCAGCGAATACCTCAGCGCCGTCCCCCCTCTGCCTCCCAGTTCCCGCGCCACATCCCACGGCGCAGATGAGTCCCCACCTCGCCCGCCAGTCCCACCGTTTCCTCCTCCTCCTCCCCCGGACAAGGGACAGAGTCCTCCGCCTCCTCCGTTGGAGGCATTCTCCCAACCCGTCTCTCCAGGGCCGTAGCTCAACACGGAGATGCCCTCGCCTCTACGCGCCCCGGGCCTCACCTCCCGAGGCAACAGCGAGCAGCCCACGAGCTCCGACGACAGGTGCCCCCCAGGCGCTCCCCGGAAGCCTGCACCGCTCGCATCGAGCACTCCCTCGTTGTTCACCGCTCCCGTCGCCAGGAAGGCCAGCACGCCCCCCTTCTCCCCATCCCACGGCTGTGCCTTGAGACTGGCTCCAGCGCGTACCGTCACCTCGGTGTACTCCGGTATCCGGATGACCTGCGTCACCCTCCCCGCGTACGAGTGCACCAACGGTGCCTTCAGCTTCAGCTCGCCCGGGCTCACCTTCGCCACTCGCGCAAGCTCCCACCGCCCTACCGGATCGTCCCCCAGTTCCACGGGAGCCGGCTCTCCTCTCGGTGGCTCGGGGACGATGCCCGTCGTCTGCAACACCATCACCAGGTCGCCATCACCAAACCCCTTCGATGATGAGACGAGCACCTGCACGTCTCCGGGCGCCAGCGGCCCCGTCACCTGGGCGTATTGATTGATGACCGTCCGTGGCTCGGTGACCGTGAGCGCTCCATCGCGCCCCGTCCCCAGCCCCATCGTGTCAGGCTCGGCCGCAGCCCCGGTCGCGCACAGCGCCAAGGCCACCAGCCACATCGGGCTCGCTCTGTTCCGCATGGACCTACCCTTCTCGTTCCCGTGTGCTGTCCTCACGGGAGCGCGGCGAGGGTGAGTCCATCCGGCTTCACTTCGCTGTCACTCCCATGAGAACCAAGCCACGGTAGGCCACGGTCCAAGAGGGGGGCTGTACCCCCAGCGGGGTACCCGCCGCGGTCCGCTCTACTTCGCGGGCTGCTGCTCCTTCTTCGGCTCCCACTTCCGCGTGGCCTCGCCCATGGCCTCCTCGGGCCACTCCATGCCCCGAGGCACCAGGATGGCGCCAGTCTCCGCGGGCGGCAGATCCGGCAGTGCGGCGGGCTCCGTCGCGCCCGGCGAGAAGGAGACGAACTGCGCCTCGTACTCGCGCACGCGGCCCGCGGCTGTCTTTCGCTCCGCCGGGCTCGACAGGATGACGGCGTCCGCGCCCGCCCGACACACCGTCTCGCTCAGCATCTCCTTGCGCCCCCCCACGCCCATCCACTCGTTGTCCGTGAGCCCCAGCGTCCCGATGACCTCGTACTCCCGCGGCGGCTCGCGCTGCTCGTAGACGTCGAACTCGCAGCCCTCCGGCTTGGACGGGCGCTCCTGGAACAGGCGGATGTCTCGCAGCTGTCCCGACGAGGTGGCACAGCCTCCGGCGGACACTCCCGCGCACAGCAACAGAAGGACTCGGATGGGGCGCATGGACTCCTCTCGTTCTGCCCGTTCAACGACGGGCCCGACGAGCCATATCGCCCCCTGTGTCCGACACAGGCGCCAGCGCTCGCCTCAGCCGCGCAGGCGCGGAAGGATGCCGCGCAGGCTCCGGTCCACCCCGCCGCGCGGCCCCAGCAGCTCCATCGCCCTCACTTCGTACTGGAGCGCGTTGTCCCGCTGGACGAACTGCACGTGCGCCCCCAGCGCCGCCGGCAGCGCCAGGTCCAGTTCGTAGATGTCGCCCGCCACCAGCGTCGACTCGGGGCCGGTGCCCGTCTCCTGCCAGATGGTCCGCAGCGCCTCGTAGTACAGGCCCCGCCGCAGATAGACGGGACGGGGCAGCAGCCCGTCGAAGGTGATCGTCTCCGGCAGCGCCGAGAAGCGCGCGTCCGTGGGCTGGGCCTCCTGGAGGATGTACTTGCGCGCGTCCCCCTTCACCTTCAGCCGCTCGCGGCCCTTGGGCGCCAGCCGATCCAGCTTGGCCTCCACCAGGTCCGTGTGCGCGTTGGTCACCACCCATACCGGCAGCCCCGTGGCGACCAGCGCCTCGAGCACCTCCTTCGCCTCGGGCTTGAAGGCCGTGCCCGTCAGCTCGTAGGCCTCGCGGTAGAGCGTCTGGAGCGCCTCGTGGCGCTCCGCCGGATCCGGCAGCGCGCCGTAACGCCCCATGAGCTGGCGCGCCACGCAGTTGGACAGCAGGTACGGATCCGCGGTGGCCGGCGCCACGACGCGCCCCCCGATGTCCCAGCCGAACGCGTGCGCCCCCGCCAGCACCGCCGCCTCCTCCTCGCGCCAGGACGCCTCCATGGCCTGCCGGTCCATTCCCAGCAGCTCCGCCAAGTGGCTCTTGAAGTGGAGGACGAAGGGGGCTCCCTCCGCCGCCACGTCGGTGAAGGTCCCATCGAAGTCCAACACCACGCACCCGATGCCCATGCTTCCTCTACGCTCCTCCATGAAGGGGACGAATCGGATACCACGTCCTACCCGGTAGTGCGAAGTGGGGTGGAGTAACGTGTCTGGTTGGACTCAGGCCCCCAGGCAACGCAGCGCGGCACCCGGTGGCGCACCGCGCCAGCGGCCATGTGGCACACGAGCGCCGCTGGCCCCCTTGAGGCGCACCCTGGGGGCAACGCTAGCGTTGGAGCACCAATCAACGGCAGCGGAGGCGCGACATGGAGGAAGCCCGAAGCGCAACGGACCGGCGACGCCGGGCCTGGCTTCCCTGGGCGCTTCTGGCGGGGGTCGTCGTGCTGGCGCTGGGCGGCGGGCTCATGGCCTCGCGGTCCATCTCTGCGCTGGTGGAGCACACCGCCCACCTCGAGCAGGTCGCGCTCGAGTCCGAGGCTCGGGTGGCGGAGCTCCAGCTGCTGCGCGCCAGCATGGAGCGCCGGCTGAAGCACCTGGATCAACGGCAGACGGGCACCTCGGCCCAGCGCGAAGCAGAGGCCCGCAAGGCCCGCGAGGCGGATGCTCAGCTCGTCCAGCGCGAGGCGGCGCGGAAGAAGCTGGAGGCGAAGCTGAAGGACGCCCTGGCCCAGGGAGATGCCTGGCTCGACGCCTCCCGCCCCGAGGCCCTGCGCGTGGAGCTGTCCGAGCGGCTCCTCTTCGAGCCGGGCCAGTCCACGCTGACGGCCAGGGGCGTGGAGGAGCTCGGGAGGATCGGCGCGGTGCTGGCCTCGGTGGAGGGCCACGCGGTGCAGGTGGCCTCCCACACGGACGAGCTGCCCACCGCTGCCGGCCCGGGCACGGAGGGGACGAGCTGGGAGCTGTCCTCCGCGCGCGCCACCGCCGTCGTGCGCGCGCTGCTCGAGCGCCCCGCCCGCATCGCCCCGCAGCGGCTCAGCGCCGTGGGCCATGCCTCGTTCCGGCCCGAGGTCCCCACGGATTCGCCCCAGAACCGCCAGCGCAACCGGCGCGTGGCGCTGACGCTCGAGCCCATGCCGCTGCCGCCCGCGGCCCTGCTGGCGACGCTCGAGCCCACGCCTCCGCCGCTGGCGCCCGCGAAGTCGGCGCCCGCGAGTGGCAAGTCCTCCAAGAAGTCGGGCCGACGCTGAGGCTCCCGCTTCAGTCCCGCCCCCCTCCGGAGCACGCACGGAGCGCTTCCTCCCAGCGCAGCCGGGCGCACCTCTCCTGGAATTGTGTCGCGAGCTCTTCGCGCTCACGGGCGACGAGCGCTGCCTCACGAGCCCTCTCGAGCACCGCGTCGAAGCGCCCGCGCGCCTCGTCCGCCAGCTTCCGCACATCCACGGGACTGGCCAGGTACGCCACAGCCAACGCGCCGGGCCGGGAGAGCATCTCGTAGGCATCGCGCAAGCGCCGGAACCCCTCCGGGTCCTCATGAGGCGGGTGGCGGGCCAGTGCGGCGAAGTATGCGCGCTTGACGGCGGCCGGCTCCAACGTGGGTGCGAGTCCCAACACCGCGAACGGCTCATCGGGCTGCGTCATCTCGAGTTCTCCTCCTCCTCCTCCTTGAGGAGGTCCAACTGGGGCTCCTGTTCGCGGGCAATGCCCTGCCCGGGCGAGCGCTTCTTCCGGGCCTTTGCCTTCGCGCGCGGCGTGCGCTCGGTCGCAGCCTTGGTGGATGGCTTCTTCTTCCGCGCGGCCCGGCGCTTGGGCAGGCGCACGCCATGTTTGCGCGCCAGTTCCAGCGCCCGTTTCACACTGGGAGTCGGCGCGGAGGAAGGCTGCACCAGATGGGACGCCAAAAAGGCCGCCAACAAGGGGTGAAGATACTCACAAGGGGCGCCCGTTCTTCCTGCGGCCACCACCGCCTCGGCGAGCGCTTGCACATCGTTCGCACGTCGCTCCAGCCACCGCGCCATGACACGGCGGGCGAGCTCCTTCCGCTCGCCCACATCCAGCAACTGGAGCGTCTCGAGGTAGGCCGGGTCCCCGCCGTGAGCATCCAGGTACCGGGAGATGGCCTCCCACGCCTCGCTGTCCGAAGAGGCCTGGCGCACCGCCTCCCGCAGGAACTCGGCCCGGTAGGTCAGCACCCGGGAGCCGAAGCGGCGCCAGATGCGCAGGCCCTCGGCGCTCAGCCCCATCAAGGCTTCGAGCCGCTCGATCGGCGCGTCCGTGTCCATCAACATCCGCGCCGCATCGTCCAGGCTCCGCGCACCTTGCAGCATCCGCTCCAGCTTTTGTCTCGCCCCCTTGTCCCGGCTCCGCTCCAGCAGGATGGAGATGGCATCGCTCAGCACGGGCCGCAGCTCCTCGCCCGCGAGTTCCCAACTGGCATCGACCCAGGACTCCACCAGCTCTGGCGCATGGGTGAAGGCCACGCACTCGACCAGCTCCGTGCGCTCGGAGGGGTGTGCCCGCCTCAGCCAGGCCAGCACGGCGGGCACCCCTGTCTCTATCAGCTGACGCAAGCCAGTCTGGAGCCACTCGGGCGCGCTCCTCGCCTCGGAGTCGTACGCGTCCCACGCCTGCACCGCCCGCGCCCAGAGGGCCGCGTCCGGCGCGAGGGCCAGCAGGGCCTGATAGAGGCGAAGCGCCCGCGGCAGGCCCGCTCCCGAGAAGCGCAGCTCCGACACGGCCCCCACTACCCAGAGCCGAGCCTCCGGCTGGAGCGCCGCGGCCTGGGCCAGGGCACACCAGGCCTCGGCCTCCTGGGCGCTGGAGATGCCCTCTGGTGGAAGCCTGGAGGTCACCACCCGCAGCGCCTGCAGCACCGGCTCGGACAGTTCCCGTGCGTCCCCGGCCTCCCGCGCCGCCCGGGCGAGCAGCACGGCGGGCTCCAGGAGCGAGGCGCTCCCCTGCCCATGCTCGGCCCGAAGCCACAGCTCCCGCGCCGCGAGCAGCCCCGCCTGTCGCCATGTCGCCCGAGCCACCTCCGCGGGCAGTTCCTTCCCCCAGGCCTCGACGCGGCTGGCGAAGCGGGGGAAGGGCTCGAGCGCATACAGGGCCAGGAGCGCCTCTTCCACTTCCTCCAAGGAGCGGGGCGGAGACAGGGAGACGTGCGTGCGAGCCGGCTCGACCCCCAGGCGCGCGTCCACCGGAGGCAGGCATGCAAGGGCCGGGGCAACGCTCCTTGGCTCAGGAGTGCCCTGGCTGGAGACCCAGGCCTCCATGGCCACGGCCAGCCTGGGCGCGTGCTCCCGCGCGGTGGGAGCCAGGGGCTGCCACAGGCGCTCCGCGCGCGCCCACTCGCGCGCGCGGCTCGCGGCCCACAGCAGCGACCAGTAGGTGGCGCGGGCCTCCTCGGGTTCCACGCCTTGCTCCACGAGTCTGGGCTCGACATCCGCGCGCGCGGCCAGGGTCGCCAGTGCGCCCCAGGCACCGCGACGGTGCAGCTCCTGAACGGCCTGCCGGAACAGCTCCGCACCGCGAGGCAGCAGCTGCTCCCGCTGCGACGGGGGCAACCGAAGCAGCGCGGGCAGTCCCGCTTCGAGCTCTCCCCTGGTCAGATACTTCCGGGCATCCTCCAGCCAGCGGCGGTGCTGGCGCTCCTCTCCCTCTTGCCTGGCCATGGCTCACGGCTCCTGGTGCCGCGGCTCATGTTCGAGGAAGAAGTCCAGCAACGCCTCCTCGGCGCGCTCACGCCCTGCCCCTTCCGCCGCGGCATACCGCTCGAGCAGTCGCTCCAGCTCCGCCTTCGGCCCGACGGGGAGGCGCTCCAGCAGGGCGCGCCCCTTGCGTGCCACCACGGTCTGCGCCGCCTGGGCCTGGGTGGCCCTGCCCGCGTCCGCCAGGGAGAGCGCCACCGTCTTGGCATTCGCCGTGCCGGGCTGGCTGACGGAGACCTTCACCACCCCGTTGAGGTCATAGGCAAACTCCACCCGTACCGGTGAGTTCGCGGGCCGTGGCTCCAGCGGGAAGTCAAAGGCCCCCACCCGCGTGTTCTCCGACACCCGAGGCGCCTCGCCCTGAAACACCTCCACGTTGAGACGCTCCTGCTCGGGCAGCAGGGTGTAGAACTCATCCACTCTCACGGCCGGCAGCGGCGTGTTGCGGCGGATGACGGGAGCGAAGGTCTCCGGCTCCGCGCGCAGGGCATCGTCCTCGCCGACGACGCGCACTCCCAGGCTGTGGGAGGCGACGTCCACCAGGATGCGCTCCACCGGCTCGCCACTGAGCAGCCCTGCCTGGATGGCAGCGCCCAGCCCCACCGCCAGATCCGGATCCACCTCCTCGTGGATGTCCGCCCCGAACAGCTCCTCCAGCATCTCGCGTACCCGCGGAATCCGGGTCGAGCCCCCCACCAGACATACCCGCGACAGGGACTGCCCCTCGAGCCGTGCTTCCTGGAGCGCCTGGCGAGCCAGCACCATCGTGGACTCGAGCAGCGGCTCGATCAGGGACTCGAAGTCGCGCCGCCGCACCTCCAGCTCGAGATGGACGGGCCTGCCCCGAGCGTGGGTGAGGAACTCCTCGCGCACGTGCACCAGGACGTCCGACGAGAGGCGGATCTTCGTCTCCTCGGCCAGCCGGCGCAGGCGCGCCATGGCGCGGAGGTCCTCGCGGGGATCCACGCCCTGGCCCCGCGCGAGCTCCTCGAGGAAGCGCTGCACCAGCCTGTCGTCGAAGTCATCGCCTCCCAGGTGGGTGTTGCCCGCGGTGGCGCGCACCTCGCGCACGCCTTGGAACACCTCGAGCACCGACACATCGAAGGTGCCACCCCCCAGGTCGT
Organism: Hyalangium gracile; assembly: GCF_020103725.1. Taxonomy (NCBI): domain Bacteria; kingdom Pseudomonadati; phylum Myxococcota; class Myxococcia; order Myxococcales; family Archangiaceae; genus Hyalangium; species Hyalangium gracile. The sequence continues at coordinate 271,293 of NZ_JAHXBG010000010.1, forward strand.
AGATGAGGAGGATCTCGGGCTGGGCTCCGCCCGCGTCCTCCGGGGCGAGCACCCGGTCATATACGAGCGAGGCGCTGGTGGGCTCGTTGAGCAGCCGTAGCACGTGGAGCCCCGCGAGCTCGCCAGCCTCGAGGGTCGCTCGGCGCTGGGCATCGTCGAAGTAGGCCGGCACGGTGATGACGACATCTCTCACGGCAAGGCCCGTCGCCTTCTCGGCGCCGCGCTTGAGCGCGGACAGGATATCGGCGGAGACCTGCTCGGGAGACAGCTCACGTCCGGCGAGCAGGTAGCGGTGAGCCGTCCCCATCCTGCGCTTCACCGAGCGAACGCACCGCTCGGGGCTCTGCAATTCGAGGTTGCGCGCCTGACGCCCCACCACGGGGCCATCGTCCGTGTAGAGCACCACCGAGGGGACGATGGGGCTGCCATCGATGGGTAGCGCCACCGGACGACCATCGACGAGGTGCGAGATGACCGAGTTGGTCGTGCCGAGATCGATGCCGAAGGAGTGATTCATGCGTGGTTCCTCACTGTGATGGCCTCGCCCTCGCGCACGAGGTGCTCACCTCGCAGCACCGCGGCGCGGACGACGCGGACGACAGCCCCGTCGGCGAGATCGGAATGGGGCTGGGTGCCCACGACACGGAACACGCGTCCGTCGGGCGGGTGCCCCAGCGGGACCAGGCGCGTGAGCCCCCGGAGCGCCAGGAAGCGCTCGAGCCGAGACGCCACCCCCGCCAGGCCAGGCGCCAAGGCGGAGTCCGCCACGCGAACGGCCTCGTCGAGCAGGTCCATCGCGTCCAGCAGCTCATCCCAGCCAGCTTCGGCCTTCGAATCCTGGCCGGGCCTGGCGCTCTCGAGCGAGGACAGCGAGCCCCTCAGCTCCGCAAGCCCTCCCTCGAGCTTGCGGTCCAGGTCCTCGGCCTGAAGGCTCAGGCGAGCCAGGACGCGAGCGGACTTCTGGGTGGCATCGAGCAACGCGCCAGCCCAGGCGGGAGGGCCGTCCGAGGCACTCCTCTCCCCAGGGAGCTCAGGCACTTGCGAACGTGCCGTGAAGAGACGACGCAACCAGGAAACCATGCCTGCCTCTACCACGGCAGGACGGTCAGAGCCAACCCATTACGTAGGCTGTCCTGTCGCCAACCTACGTCACCCATCGGGTAGGGCCACGCCCCTGCTGTCGAGGAGGTGTAAAGGAGGGCGCTCCCACATGTCCGGCGGACTCAGCCGCTCAGCGGCTTCACCTCGTCGGTGTTGGCGATGCGGCGCAGCTCCGGAAAGAGCCACGCCCAGAGCGCCACCACGACGCACGTGCCCACCCCGCCCACCACCACCGAGGGCACCACGCCGAACCACTCGGCGGTGAGGCCCGACTCGAACTCGCCCAGCTCGTTGGAGGCGCCGATGAACACCATGTTCACCGCGCTCACCCGGCCGCGCATCTCCGGCGGGGTGGCCAGCTGCACCAGCGTCTGCCGGATGACCACGCTCACCATGTCCGCGGCGCCCAGCACCACCAGGGCGCCCACGGACAGCGCCAGGTTGCGCGACACTCCGAACACCATCGTCGCCACTCCGAAGAGCGCCACGCATGCCAGCATCAGCACCCCCGCGTTGCGCTTGAGCGGGAAGATGGCCAGAGACAGCGCGATCAGCGCCGCCCCTATCGCCGGCGCGCTGCGCAGCAGGCCCAGCCCCCACGGCCCGGTGTGGAGGATGTCCTGGGCATAGATGGGCAAGAGCGCCGTCGCGCCGCCCAGCAGCACCGCGAACAGATCCAACGAGATGGCGCCCAGCACCACCTTCTGCCTCCGCACGTACCGCAGGCCCGCCAGCAGCCGCTGCCAGGACGTCGCCGCCTGCTCCATGCGCCCGGTGCGCACCCGCATCAGCGCCAGCATCACGAAGGCCCCCGCCATCATGAAGGCGCAGATGAGGTAGACCGCCGCCGCGTGCAGGGCGTCATAGAGCAGGCCGCCCACCGTGGGCCCCACGATGGTGCCTATCTGGAACACCCCCGAGTTCCACGCCACGGCGCTCGACAGGTGCCGCGCGGGCACCAGGTGCGCCACGAGCGACTGGCCCGCCGGGCCCGCGAAGGCACGCGCGGTGCCCAGCAGCGCCAGCACCCCATAGTACGGCCACGTCTGCGTCACTCCCGACCGCGCCAGCCCGAAGAGCAGCAGCGCCCCCGTCACCATGGTGGCGTAGCAGCACATGAGCACCCGGCGCCGGTCATGCCGATCCGCGGTGTCTCCCGTCACGAGCGACAACAGAATGATGGGTAGGAACTGTGCGAGCCCCACGTACCCCAGGTCCCTGGGCCGGTGGGTGAGGCCGTAGATGTGGAGGCCCACCGCCACCGACTGCATCGCCACCCCGAGTGTCATGAAGAGGCGGGCGCCCTGGTAGAGACGGAAGTCGCGGTGCGCGAAGGCGGAGCGGGTGGAAGCCGCGGACTCACGGTCCATGGCCTCCACATACCTGTGTGCAGTGCACGTCACCAGCGCCGGGCGCAGGCTTGCTTGCTTCCAGGGATTTGCGTTTTAAATAGATTCGAGCAGGCCCTCGTCCATGCGTCTGGCCGAACCATGGCGGCCCCCACCTGCCCCAGGAGCTGGACCGTGTCGTCCATCCGCAACCTGCTGTGCGCCACGCTCGCCGTGGGCGTGCTGCTCTCGGCCCCCCAGGCCGAGGCCCGCTTCGGCAAGCGCTCCGACTCGAACGAGTCCTCCAAGAGCAACAAGACCCACGACGCCTCGGCGGTGGGTGATGATGATGACGACGACGATGATGCGCCTCGCCGCCGCCGCCGCTCGTCCGGAGCCTCCGCGGGCTCGCTCCTGGTGGACCTGCTCTTCGCCGTCTTCGTCGACGTGCGCCCCACGGCCTATGTGGCGCCGCCGCCGCCCGTCGAGTCGGTGTCCTCGGGCGAGGTACGGGCCTCGTCCTCGCGGCCCTCGCCGCTCAACGTCCGGCTCGGCGTGGACGGCGCGGCCTTGAACACCGCCGCCGGTGTGGGTGCCTTCCTGGGCATCGAGGGCGAGCGGGTCGGCATCGACGGGCGCGCGCTGGCGCTCGTGATGCCCACGGATGACGGGACGGAGGGCACCGACAGCATCACGCTGCTGAACGCACACCTCACCTACTCCCTGGTCTCCCAGGAGCGGGTGCGCCTGCGCGTCGAGGGCGGCATCAGCAGCGCGCACGCGCCGGACGTCGTCATGCTGGGGCCGAGCTTCGCGCTCTCCCTGGACGCGTGCCTGGCGGGGAACCTGGATCTCGAGCTGCGCGCGCAGGCCACTCCGTACCCCTACGTTCAGCTCGACGGGCAGGCCGGCCTGGCGGTGCACCTGAACGCCTTCGTGCTGCGCGGCGGGTGGCGGGCCGTCTACCTGAACGACAACGGCTGGGCGGACGACGTGGAGCACGAGGACACCTTCGGCGGTCCGTACGTCGGCCTCGGCTTCGCGTTCTGAGGCCTCGAGCCCAGGCCGCGCTCCAGCTCGGGTGATCCGCGGTTGAATTTCCGGGGCAGGCAGCCGTCCAAGCCTGCAATCGCCGCAAGGGCCACCCCCGCTCAGGAGCTGGACCGTGTTCGACCTCAAGAACCTGCTGTCCGCCGCGCTCGTCGCAAGCCTGTTCTTCTCCGCCTCGGCCGCCGAGGCCCGCTTCGGCAAGAGCTCCAGCTCGAGCGACTCCGAGAAGAAGGAGAAGAAGAAGGACAAGGAGGACCGGGACGACTCCTCCTCCCGCCGCGTCCACGACGCCTCCCCCGTCCGCACCCATGATGCCTCGCCGGTGGGCAGCAGCCGTCCCAGGCCCCCGCCGCCTCCCCCGCGTGAGCGCGTCGTCGTCGTCGAGCCCGCTCCGACCTACTACGTCGAGCCCGCTCCGACCTACTACGTCGAGCCTGCTCCGACCTACTACGTAGCACCGGCGCCTCCGCCGACCTCCTACGCCGAGCCTGCGCAGGTGGTGCAGCCTCTCCCCGAGCCTGCCCCCGCTCGCAAGGACTCCGTCTACAGCCCGCTGCGCCTGGGCCTCGAGAGTGGCCCCACGGGCGGGGGCTCCCGAACCCACCTGTCCCTCGCCCTCGAGGGAGATCGGCTGGGCCTGGACGGACGCATCACCGGCCTGGTGCTGGGGACCGATGACGGCTCCGCGGGCACGGACACCATCGCCGCCGCGAGCGTGCACCTCACCTACGCCATCGTCACGGAGGACCGGATTCGCGTGCGAGTGGAGGGCGGCTTCACCTATGCGGAGGCCCCGGAGCTGAAGGTCTTCGGCCCCAGCATGGGCTCCTCGTTCGAGGGACGGCTCACGCCCCACCTGGACTTCGAGCTGCGCCTGCAGGCCACGCCCTTCCCGTACCTGCAGGTGGACACGCAGGCGGCGCTGGCCGTCAAGTTCCACCCCTTCGCCCTGCGCGCCGGCTGGCGGACGCTCCTGATGGACGACGCCGGCCTGGTGGACGGCGAGGTGCATCGGGACGTCTTCCACGGCCCCTTCATCGGCCTGGGCCTCTTCCTCTGATTCCGAGCGCCAGCGCGGCCACGGCCCCTCTCGCTCCGAGAGGGGCCAGGGCCTGGGGACTCACTCCTCGGGCGAGGCGGACATCTCCATCCCGGAGGAGACCACGGGCATCGCCGTCGACGCGGCCTTCTTCGCCCGCCGCTTGGGCGGAGGCGCCAGCCGCGGTGCCGTCCCGAAGAGCCGCTCGTACGTCTCCGGCGTGTTGATGTTGACCACCACGCCCGGATCCTTCACGGACACCCGCCGCAGCTTCATGCCCTGGAGCGCCGCATCGAGCTGCACGGCGTCCGAGCCCATCAGCCGCTCGACCAGCGCGCGCGAGAGCACCACCGGATAGCCCGGCGCCCCCTCGAACTCCGGCCGCAGCCCGTCCTCCGCGTCGCCCACTCCCTTGAGCAGCGACTTGAGCGTGGAGGCCCTCACCGCGGGCATGTCCACCGGGTGCAGCAGCACCACGTCCGCCTCCTCCTCCAGCGCGGCCGACAGCCCCGCCTTGATGGACGCCATGGGCCCGTCCTGCCACCGAGGGCTGTCCACCAGGTTCACGCTGGGGTGCTGCTCACGTACCGCCTCTGCGTCCTTGCCGATGACTCCCAGCACCGCGCAACCCGCCTTGCCAAAGGTGGATGCGAGAGACTGGAGGAAGCTCCGTCCCCCCTCGTGCTCGATGAGCGCCTTGGGGTGGGCCATCCGCCGGGCCTCGCCCGCGGCAAGGATGATCGCCACTGCCTTCATAGCTACGCCTCCTCATGGCCCACGCGGGATCGCGGGGCAACGGCACTCACGCTGGTGCCTGCGCGCCAGATTGCAGCCCACCCCCAAGGGCTACCCGTTGGGAAGGCAGCACTCCCACCGGGGCGGTGTTCGATAGCAGGTGGGATGGAGTCGGTGCCGCGTCCACCAGCCAGCAGATGCCTGCCCTCTCCGCCGTCACCGCCCCGGGCCTCCCCTCAGTGCAGCCAGCGCGAAGCGGTGCCCGAGGCCTGCTTCAGGCGCCGATCAGCCCCCACCGTCATTCCTTCCTCACCGCCCAGCGACTTGGCAGTCAAAACTTCAGAGAGTGAGAGCAGCGGCAGCCGTGACGCAACGCGGCAGAGCTCCGCCTCCGTCACCTCGGCGATCAGCTCCCCGCGCTCCTCGTCCACCACCGGCAGCACTGCCAGTCCGTATTGCTGCATCACCCGCAGCGCGGAAAGCACCGTGTCGCTGGGGAAAAGGGTGATTGCCCGAGAGATGAGGGACTCACTGCGAGTGCTGCACTTGGCCACGCCGACCTCCACGAGAGGGACCTTCCGTCCCGTTCCGGGAGACCATGGAGCAATTTGCTTGCCAGGGATGTCGGACTGTTGACTACCAGCCTGACACAACATCCGACAAGGTTTGGCGGATAATGGGGACAAGCTGATCCACCATTCGAAAGATTCCGGACCGGAGCATCACCATGTCCGTCAAATTGAACCCGCCGTCTCCGGGCTCGCCGCGGCGAACCCCGCAGGAGACGCCAGCGCCCCAGGCGCAGAAGTCAGAGAACTCCAACCCGTTGGCGAAGCTGGGCCAGAACCTGCAGCGCGTGGCGCAGCAGGTGGACAAGGGCCTCAACCGCGTCCTCGACACCTTCGACGCCCAGCTGCCGTCGCTGCCGCACGCCAACGCCACCAGCGCCCGGCCCTGGGAGGGCATCACCCTCACCGGCAAGCCGCTGCAGATACCGCTCGACAAGCTGCTGAGCGTGGACCTGTCGCAGGTGCGCAAGGTCCTCGAGCGCGTGGTGCCGCAGAAGATCCGCGATGACGAGGCCAGGCAGCTCATCGGTCAGACGCAGCCGTTCCGGGACACGCTCTCCAAGGTGCGCTCGCTGGGCGCCGAGCTGGACATGCTCTCCCCCAAGAGCGAGCGCTATGCCGAGGTGAAGGCGCAGCTGGCCAAGGCCGAGGGCGAGCTCACCTCGAAGTATGGCTACACCCGCGCCAACGCGCCGAAGCCGGGCGCCATGTGGGTGGATCCGCAGTTCATGGCCAAGGAGCTGCCCGGCGGCCAGCTGTCCGCCTCGCGCCTGGCCACGGGCACGCCGGTGACGAAGCCGCCCGAGCCCCTGGACTTCCTCTTCGGCGGCAAGCCGGACGGGGCCAGGCAGTCCCAGGCGTACCAGCAGGCGGTGGCCGCGCGCCGCGCCGAGCTGGGCATGCCCATCCAGGACGGCAAGCCGATCGGCGTGCACATGAGCCTGGAGGGCGGTGGCGGCAAGGGCAAGCGCTACGCGGCGATGCTCGGGGAGATGCGCGAGCTGGGCGTGGTGCCCACGAGCCTCACCGGCACCTCGGCGGGCTCCATCGCGGCGGCGTTCGCGGCCACGGGCGCCTCGCCCGAGCAGATCGACGCGATCGCCAAGGACCCTCGGCTGCAGAAGCTCTACGACTTCGACCTGGACCTGAAGGACGGAGGCCTGCTCAACGGCAAGGCCGCGTATGACTTGTTCGACGCGAAGCTGCGCGAGCTGACCGGCATCAAGGACCGGCCCGTCACCTTCGCGGACCTGAAGGTGCCGCTGCAGCTGGTGGCCGCCAAGGCCTACGACAGCGCGGCGCCCAACGGCTTCCCGACGAACAAGGACCGCCTCTTCGTCTTCAGCCAGGAGACCACGCCGGACACGCCGGTGGCGCTGGCGATGCGCGCCTCCATGGCCATCCCCGGCGTCTTCGAGCCGGTGCAGATGGTGGACCCGGCCACGGGCCGCAGCATGCACCTGACGGATGGTGGCTCGCTCGACAACCTGCCCATGGGCTACGCGAAGAACAACCTGCCGCAGATCGGCGCGGCGCTGCTGAGCCCGGACGCCAACCACCCCTCCAACGCCATCGGCACGGCGAAGCCGCTGCCCACCGGCCAGCTGGACACGACCAACGTCCTGTGGAGCGCCGTCAACGGCTACAGCTTCCTCAAGGACAACGCGACGGGCGCGGCGGACTTCCGCGATCGCACCTCGCCCGGGCCCAACCAGTTCATGCTCAGCCTGCCCACCTGGAACCTGGACAACCCCAAGGAGTCCAACAGCCTGCTGGGCTTCGGCTACGACGCGAAGGTGGACCCGACGCTGGACAAGCAGACCCGCGAGGTGACGCGCGGCTTCCTGCGCAGCTTCCTGGACGACATGCGCGTGCCGGGCTCGCGCGGCTCCAACGTCACCACCCACGTGCCCAAGAACCTGCGCTTCAACGAGCAGGTGACGGTGAACGGCCAGAACTACAGCGTCTCCTACAGCGGCGGGGACAACCTGGTGGCCGTCAACACCGCCACCGGCAAGAAGTCCGACCTGAAGCTGGGCCAGAAGAAGATCGAGGCCATGTACCTGGACCACGTGGCCTTCGGCGACCTCAAGGCGCAGCTGGCCTACGCCCTGAGCACCCCCAAGAGCGTCAAGCCGGACTGGCTGCCGTTCTAGGCAGACGCGGCTCCAGCGGCGATGCTACCCTACAGGTAGGGTGCCGGCCATGAGACGTGGCCGGGCACCCCTTGCCCGGGAGCCACGCCGCATGGAGTCGCAGCAGGACCTTCGCACGCCGTACTCGGATGACACCCTCCTGCATCGCAGCCTGCTGGCCGAGTCCAACGCGGCCCTGAGGCTGGCGGCCTTCGGGGTGCTCGGCTACGTCATCATCACCAGCCTGCTGCTCTCCGTGGCCCCAGGTAGCGGGCGAGAGGGCCTGCTGGCCTCGTGGCGCTTCTTCCCGCTGGCCCTGGCGGCGAGCACCACGCTGGTCCTGCTGGCGCATCAGCAGCTCGTGCACGGGTGGGTGGCCTATGCCGTCCTGGTGCCGTTCGCCTCGCTCCCCACGATCTCCTTCCTCGTCTGCCTGATGGTGCTGCCAGAGGAGGCCTCGGCCTACGTCCAGGGTCACCTGTCGAACCTCTACTTCGCCACCGTGGCCATGACGGGGCTCATGCTCGACTTCCGGCTCACCGCCATCTCCGGCGGCGTGGCGGCGGTGGGCTTCGAGTGCTGCCGCCTGCTGGCTCGAGCCGGCGCGAGCGCCGACGCCTCGGAGGGCTCCTGGACCCCGCTGGAGCTCTTCGACCCGTCCCGCGGCGGCTTCAAGTCGCTGATGATTCTCTCGAGCGGGCTCATCGTGGCGGTGATCGCGCTGATCACCCGGCGGATCATTCTCCGCGTGCTGAGCGAGGCTCGGGTGGAGAGGACGCTCGGCCGGCTGTTCGGGCCGTACATCCGCGAGGAGGCGAGGAGGCAGCTGCTGTCCCCCCAGCGCGCGCCGTTCGCCGAGCGCAGGCAGGTGGCCGTCCTCGTCGCGGAGCTTCGCGGGTTCGACGAGTACACCCGGGGGGCGGGGCCGCAGGAGCTCGTCGAGCAGCTCAACACCTACTTCGAGGCCATGGCGCAGGCCATCACCCTGCGCGGAGGCGCCATCGACCGGTTCGCCGGGGACTCCCTGCTGGCCACCTTCGGCGGAGTGATGGCGCTGGAGTCCCCCTGCACCCTGGCGCTCGAGGCGGCCCGGGAGATGCGCTTCCGGCTGGAGCTGCTCAACTCGAGCTGGCGGCTGCGCGGACGGGCCCCGCTCGACAACAACATCGGCCTGCACGTGGGGGAGGTGGTGCTGGGAGTGATGGGCAGCGCGCAGCACCGGGACGTCACCCTCGTGGGCCAGCCCGTCAGCACCGCCGCGCAGGTGGGAGCGATTCCCCGGGAGCCTGGCTACCCCATCCTCCTCACCGAGGCGTTCCACGCACAGCTGCCCCCCTCCCAGAAGTCCACCTGTCGTCGGCTGGGGAGCGTGCAGGTCAAGGGCCACAGCGCCCCCATGGAGCTCTACGGCATCCTCGAGGGCCCCATCGTCATGCCTGTGCGTGTCCCCGTGGACACGCCGTACGCCCGTGACACGACGGTGACATGGGAGTGACAATGGGCGCCCCCCGCGTGCCGCGTGCTTCGAGCTGACTAGGCTGCTCTCGAGGCACCCGACACAGGAGAGACCATGAACCCGCTGGACTGGACGGGCCCGGAGTTCCTCTCGCTGTACATCCCCCTGCTCGCAGGGGGACTCGGGGTGGCGCTGCTGCTGCGCTACTTCCTGCGTGCTCCTTCGGGAGAGCCGCTGCTCTCCGCTGGACGCATGGATCCATACGAGGTGGCGGCGCTCCACGGCTCGGACACCCTCATCGAGGCCGTCACTGCCTCGCTCTTCCACCGCCGCGTGCTCCGCGTCGATGGCGACAGGCTCGCCACGGGGGAGACGCTGCCTTCGAATGCGGCTCCCATCGAGCGCTCCGTGTTCGAGTGCGTGGCGACGGGGAACATGAAGCTGGAGACGCTGCGGCGGGCCTTGAGCCCCGACGTCCAGCACATCCAGGCCCGGCTCATGCGCAAGGGCCTGCTGGTGGACGACGCCCAGGCCCTCAAGGCCCAGCTCTACCCCTTGATGGCGTATGGCGCGGTCCTGCTGCTGGGCCTCACGAAGGTGGGCGTGGGACTCGCGAACGACAGGCCGGTGGTGTACCTCGTGCTGCTCCTGTGCCTCGGCTCGCTCGGGCTCCTGTTTCTCTGGCGCCGCCCCTGGCGCAGCCGCCTGGGTGACGCGACGCTGAAGGCCCTCCAGAGCGCGCACGAGCCCTTGCGCACCACCGCCATGGCGGGAGAGTCCTCCCAGGCCCTGAGCGGGCCGGACCTGGCGCTCGCGGTGGGCCTGTACGGTCCGGCGCTGCTCATCCCCATGGGCTACTCGGACCTGCGCCAGGTGATGCACCCTCCGAGCGCCAGCGGAAGCTCCAGTGACAGCTCGTCCGGTGGAGGAAGTGACTCCAGCTGCGGAGGAGACAGCGACGGCGGGGGTGGCGGCTGCGGCGGCTGCGGCGGAGGTGGGGATTGAAGCCGCTGACGGGCGTGGGCCTGGGCTGGCGGCGGCAGCTCGCGCACCGCATCGACCAGGACCGGGCGCTCGGCTTCGTGGAGGTGCTGGCCGAGCACCTGAACCCCAGCGCCCCGCTGCCCGTGCCCCTGGAGCGGCTCAAGGAGCGCGGCATGCCCTTCGTGCTCCACGCGGTGTCACTGGGCCTGGGGGGCGCGGAGCCGCCGGAGGCCCGACGCCTGGACATGCTCGCGAGGCTCGCAGAGCGGCTGGGCGCGGTGTGCGTGAGCGAGCACGTGGCCTTCGTGCGCGCGGACGGCATCGAGTCGGGCCACCTGCTCCCCGTGCCGCGCGGTGACGAGGCGCTCGACGTGCTCGTGGAGAACGTCCGGCTGGCCCAGGCGGCGCTGCCCGTGCCGCTGGCGCTCGAGAACATCGCCACCCTCTTCGAGTGGCCCGACCCCGCCTTCACCGAGGCACAGCTGCTCACCGGCCTGCTCTCGCGCACCAGCGCCCTGCTGCTGCTGGACGTGGCGAACCTGTACGCCAACGCGCTCAACCTCGGCACCGACGCTCAGGCCGTCCTCGCCGCCGTGCCGCGCGAGCGCCTCGCCTACGTGCACGTCGCGGGAGGTGTCCGCCACGGCGCCCTGTACCACGACACCCACGCGCACCCGGTGCCCTCGGGCCCGCTGGAGCTGCTGGAGGCGCTCGCGGCCCGGCTCGGTCCCGTGCCCGCCATGCTGGAGCGGGATGACCACTTCCCGCGACCGGAGGAGCTGACCGCCGAGCTCCGCGCCATCGAGGCGGCGCTCGCACGCGGAGGCTCCCGATGGGAGGCCACCAGGGCCCCTGGTCCCTCCCAGCTTCCGATGGAGCGCAGCGAGGGAGAGCTCCGGCCATGAGCTCCCAGGCGGCACGCGAGCGGCTGGCCAGGACCCAGGCGGCGCTGGTCCGGGCACTGGCCCAGGGCGCACCGGCCCCGGCGGGCTTCGACACGGAGCGGGTGAGGGAGAGCGCGGCGGCCCTGCTCTCCAAGCGCAGGCGGTGGGTGGAGCGCGCCTGGCCCCGGCTCGCGGCGGCGCTCGGCGAGTCCTTCCGCTCGCGGTTCGATGCGTGGGCGCTGGAGCACCCGATGGAGTTGGAGGCCAACCCTCGGGCCGAGGGGCGCAGGTTCGCCGACGCGCTGCTTGCCGCGGCGGAGTTCCCGGACGCCGCCCGCGAGGAGCTGTTCTTCTTCGACATGCGCTACCAGCTCACCGAGCACGGACTCGTGGAGCGGCGAGGCCTCGGAGTGAAGGCGCTCTGGAGGAGGCCTGCCAGGCTGCTGGCTGCCCGGCTGCCGTGGGGACAGGTACTCTGGGTGCGCCTGCCCTTCTGAGCCGCGGCCGTTCTCACGACTCTCCGAGTGTCCGAATACCTGCGCTTACCTGAACCGACTTGCGGCACACCCCGAGGGAGCCGCTAGGGTCCGCCCCTCAACTCCCATCCAGGAGAGACGGCGCGGCATGGCGGATTCGTTCTGGGAGAAGCAGGAGCGGCGGCAGTCTCGGCTTCCGTGGCTCATCACGGTGCTGGTGGTGCTGCTGGCGGGTGTCGGCATCTATTTCGGGCAGGCCGCGTTCCGCACCGCGCAGGCCCGCGCGGAGACCGCCGAGGCCGAGGCCCTCAAGGCGCACGAGCGCGCCAAGACCGCCGAGCACGCGCAGAAGCTCGTGGAGGAGAAGCTGGCGGCGCTCGACTCCGAGAAGTCCCAGCTCAACAACCAGCTCTCCCAGCTCTCCACCGAGCGCGACCAGCTCACCCAGGCGGTGCAGGAGAAGGACGCGGAGCTGGCCCGCCTCAAGGCCACCTACCAGGACCTGGAGGAGAAGATGAAGGCGGAGATCGCCGATGGCGAGATCCGTCTGTCCCAGGCCGAGGGCCGCATCCAGGTGGACCTGGTGGACAAGATCCTCTTCGACTCGGGCGAGGCCAGCCTCACCGAGCGTGGCGCTGGCGTCCTCTCCCGCCTGGGCGCGGTGCTCGTGGGCGTGGAGGGCCGCACCATCCAGGTGTCGGGCCACACCGACGACAGCCCGCCCTCGCAGCGGCTCGCGGCCACCTTCCCCACCAACTGGGAGCTGTCCGTGGCGCGCGCGGTGAACGTGGTGCGCTTCCTCCAGGAGAAGGCGAACGTTCCGGCGCAGAAGCTCGTGGCGGCCGGCTACGGCGAGACGCACCCCGTGGCCAGCAATGCCACGCCCAAGGGCCGCGCGCGCAACCGGCGCATCGAGATCCTCCTCATCCCCGACCTGCCCGCCGCCAGGCCTGCGGAGCTCACCGACACCACGGCCAAGGCCGCTCCCACCGCCGAGGTGAAGAAGGCGGTGGCCGATGCGCCCGTGGCGAAGGAGGACGTGCAGCCCGCCAAGGGGACGGCGAAGCCCGCCCCCAAGTGAGCCCCACGGCTACTTCTTCTTCATGCCCTCGAGCATCTTGCGGAAGGGCTTCTCCGCGGCGGCAACGGTCTTCTCCGGCCCGGTGAGCTTGAAGAAGACGGCGCCCTGAGGACCCTCGACGATGGCGCCGAGCATCCGGAAGCCCGGCTTCGGCGTGGACGGCCCCATCATCGGGCCTCCGCCGGCATAGGTGCCCTTGACGTCCACCATCGTCACGGCGAACCCGGCGATCTTCTCCTGCTTCGTCTTCGCGTCCTTCTCGACGGAGGAGCCATCCGGCTTCTGGAACTGGGACACCCAGCGCTTGACGTTGGCGTCCACGCCGCCGCCCCGTCCTTCGCCGAAGTAGAAGATGGCCAGCTCCGCGCCCTCCGTGTCGCCCTTGGCGGCCGGGATGCTGTAGGTGGCCGCGCGCATGGGGCGCTCGCCCTGCGCGGTCCACTCGGTGGGAGCCGTCCACGACAAGCCACCGGCCTCTTCCGCGGCGGCGACTCCCGCCACCGCCAGGCCGAGCACTACGACGCTGATCATTCGGTTCATACGCCCAGCGTAACCGAAGCCCCCGTGCGGTGCGCGGCTGGCTGGGTGTGGGCGTCCGTACGAGACAGCGCTCACCCGGCCGCGGGAATACGCTCGCGCCTCAGCGGACGCCACCGGTACTGGCACTCGCGCAGGTGCAGCACCGAGTCCAGCCGCGCGCTGCCCGCCAGCGCCCCCTCCTGCAGGTACTCGCAGTAGAGCTCCACGGGCTTCACGAAGCGCGCGTTCCACGGCCCGCGATCGATGGTGAGCACGTACATGTACCCGTCCGCCACGCCGAAGGCGTCGTAGCACTCGACGAGCGGCTCGTGCAGCTCGTCCAGGCTGGACCAGACGGAGCCCTCCGGAGGCCCGGGCAAAGGTCGCGTGTCCAACACTCCCACGAGCCGGCCCCCGGGAAAGGCGGGCAGTGGATCCACCGCGAAGGTGAGCCTGTCCCCGTCGCGGGCCATCAACATGTCCGCCTCGCCGAACTCGTGGAACTTGAACTCGATGAGCGAGTTGCCGATGCGCCGCATCAGCGCGTCATTCGTCTCACTGCGCACGAAGTAGCCGCCGCGCCGCCACTGCCCCCGCGCGTTGCGGTAGCGCACCGCCGCGCGGTAGCTCACCTGGTAGAAGTTGAAGCCCAGCAGCCCGCTGAGCCCCTGTGGCCGCATCTCCCGCAGCGAGGACATCAGCACCTGCACCCAGGCCGTGCCCTGGTGCAGCTCCGGCTCCAGCGGCGCGGGCAGCAGCCGCGACAGCGCCTCCGGCTCCACCGCGTAGTTGAGCGAGAGCGCCTCCACCCACTCCGTCCGCACCTGGGTGAGCCAGGGCACCGAGGGGCACTCCTCCATGCCCTCGCTGGAGGGGCTCACGTCCTGGGCCGCCTCGAGCTCCGCGTAGGCCGCTCGCAGCGCCTTGTGCCCGCTCGGCGTCAGCCGCCAGAAGCCCGCCTCCTCCGCCACGAGCCGACGCCGCGCCAGCGAGGTGATGGCCGCATCCCCTGGCGCGCGCTCCACGTCCGAGGCGTGCAGGCGCGCCAGGAGCTGCTCCCGCATGAGCCCCAGCGGCTCCAGGGCAAGCACGACCATGGCGGCCAGCTCCGCCGGCGAGAACATCATCATCATACGAGCCGCGCCTGCGGGCTCCCCGCGGCCAGGCGCCGACGCCGGGCCCTCACCAGCACCAGCCCCCCGGTCAGCTGCGTGGCGAACCACAGCCCCCCGAGCACCGCGAAGCCCAGGTGCGGCACGCGCGCCAGCCCCAGCGCCGAGAGCGCGTAGATGGCGGCGGCCGCGTACCAGCCTCGCCCCATCAGCGCCCCCATCACCGAGAAGGCCATGGCGATGAGGACACACCCCACCACCGGCATGAAGAGCACCTGCAACCCCATGACCCAATTGGCCAGCGCCACCAGCGCCAGGCCCGCCATGCACGTCGTCCAGATGGACCACACCTGCCGCTCGATGAACGAGCGCACCCCCGCCGTCTCTCGCCGCTGCAGCCAGAAGATGGAGAGCAGGTTGAGCGGAATGATCGCTCCCCACAGTAAGGCGTAGGGGCCGGGCTCGCGGTGGCCCTGGAGGAAGAGCAGGTGCGTGCCCAGGAAGCCGCCCCCGTTGGTGAAGGCGTGGAGCACCCAGATGACGCCCCAGTTCTGGAGCGCCGAGTCATCCCGGGCCTGGGAGACGACGCGGCGGATGAGCTGCAGGGCCTCGGCGGCTTCCTCTCGGTTCATGCGCGCCGCGAAGCCTACTCGAAGCCGCACCCAGGTATGTCCCCTGCTATGTGACTCAGCGCGTCACTCGCCAGCGCTTTCGGCACCTTGAGTTACGTGCTAGCAAACCGGCCCTCAGCAAGTCGTCCCACCTTGGAGGGGGTTACCCACAATGAAGAAGCTGTTGCTCGTCGGGGCGCTGACCCTGGGTGCTGCATCCTGTGCACCCGATATCAAGCAGGATCCTGCACCGGACGTCGTCGTCGCGCAGTCCGATCCGTCCGCCTCACCCGCCGTCGTTCCGTCGCCGAACGATCTGGCCATCAATCCCGCGACAGGTCTGGTCAACGCGCCGATCGACCCCAAGTCCTCCGCGGCGCAGCAGGAGTTCACGAGGGACTACCTCAACACCCTCAACGGCTTCCCCACCAGCGTCACGGCGACCACGAAGCTCGTCGACCTGGACAAGAGCACGGTGAGCCCCACCACGGTGCGCTTCATCGACCTGCTCCAGGGCACGCCCATCGCCACGCCGGCCGTCACGCCGACGATCGCCTACGACGAGGACAGCGATCAGCTGATCATCGCCCCGCCGGCCACCGGCTGGCCCAAGGGTGGCCGCTACGCGGTGGCGCTCATCGGCGGTGAGAACGGCCTGAAGGGCGTGGGCGGCAAGCGCGTGGTGGGCTCGTCCGTGTGGTCGCTCGCCACGCTGGAGAAGTCGCTCGTCACCTGCGAGGACCTGACGGCGCCCGACTGCGAGGCCGCCACGGACCTCATCCCGGTGGAGAGCACCGACCCGGCCGAGCAGCTCGAGGAGCGCACCGCCTCGGCGCTGCAGCTCGAGCAGCTGCGCCGCTCCTACAAGCCGCTGCTGGACGCGCTGGCGGCGCAGGGCGTGAACCGCCAGGACATCGTCCTGCTGTGGACCTTCCGCATCATGAACCACCCGGAGGTGACGTTCGATCCGGCCGCCAGCATCATCCCCTTCCCCAACAACATCCTGCTGGCCGACGCGGGCAAGCCCACCCAGCACCTGAACCTGCCGATTCCGCCCAACGCGTCGGAGACCCAGCGGCAGCTGTTCACCGGGCTGAACACGCTGGATGGCTTCTCCACCACCGCGCCCATCGTCTCGGAGAACAGCGAGACCCGGGGCCCCATCGACACCGGTAGCAAGCTGGACCAGGCCGGCTTCGAGGCGGCCGCGCGGTTCTTCAAGCTCACGCCGGGCGGCACGGCGCCGCAGGTGAAGGCGTGCCTCATCCCGAGCTCGGATGCGGCGTGCCCCACGCCGACGAGGGATCCGCAGGGCAACGTGCCCAACAACCCGCAGCAGATCCAGTTCGTGCCGCAGCTGCCGCTGGACGAGAAGTCCACCTACGCGGCGGTGCTGACCACGGACCTGAAGGACGAGCGGGGCCGCTTCGTGGCGCCCGCCTCGGCGTTCGCGCTGCTGCGCCTGAGCAGCCCGCTGGCGGTGGACGGCAAGAGCCAGGTGTCGGTCGTCCCGGACGCCATCGCCAACCAGCTCGAGCCGCTGCGCGCGGGCTTCAAGCCCATGTTCGACGCCCTGGCGGCGCAGGGGCTGCCCCGCTCGAAGATCGCGCTGGGGTGGGCCTTCACCACGCAGAGCACGGTCTCCATCCAGAAGCAGCTGTACGCGCTGCCGGCCTCCTACGGCCCGGCGGGTCTGACCGCCGCGCCGGCCTACCTCGCGGACATCACGACCACCTTCAAGAACCGCATGACGGCGTCGGGGCTGGCCTCCGACAACATCGGCAAGGTCTTCCAGGGCATGATCTCCGTGCCGGTGCTGCTGACGGGGACGGGCGGAACGCTCAACCCGGCGGCTCCGAAGTTCGAGCGCGCGCCCTTCCTGCTGGCGCTGCCCGCCACGCCCGTGCCGGCGAACGGGTATCCGGTGGCCATCTTCAGCCACGGCCTCAAGAGCACCCGCAACGCCGCGACTCCCCTGCTGAACGCCCTGGCGGCGGGTGGCCACGCGACGATCGCCATCGACACCGTCTTCCACGGTGATCGCAGCACCTGCGCGGGCATCACCGCGGCTTCGGGCATCACCGATGGCAGCGCCGCCATCGACACCCCGGACAAGGCCTGCAACACCGGCGGACGCTGCGACGTGAACACCGCCAGCGCCACCTACGGCCGCTGCGTCGCCGCCGATCCGGCCACCCGCCTGACGTGCGACCCCTCGACGGGCACGGGCGATCTCTTCTGCACCGCGAACGGTCAGGGCCGCTGCCTCCAGCGCTCCTCCGACCCGGCGGACGGCCTCTGCGAGGGCAGCTCCTTCAGGCTCAACGCCCGCGGCGAGCCGTTCATCTCCGGCTGGAACCTGCTCAACCTGGGCAACCTGTTCGCCACGCGCGACAACTTCCGCCAGCACACGGTGGAGCACTCCCAGCTCGAGCGCGTGCTCACCTCCACCGCCACGGGCAACATCAACGCCCAGCTGGAGGCCCAGCTGGCCCCGAAGCTGGATACCACCCAGATCGACTACGTCGCCCACAGCCTCGGCGGCATCGTGGGGCCCCTCTACGTCTCCGCGTCTCCCAAGGTGCGGCGCGCGGTGTTCAACGTCCCGGCGGGCAACCTGACCGGCATCCTGCTGACGTCCACCAACAAGGACTTCACCGCGGCTCGCAACGGCTTCATCGGCGCCCTCGAGGCTCAGGGCATCGTCCGGGGTACGCCCGCCTTCGATCAGTTCATCGGCCTGGCCAAGACGATTCTCGACCCGGCGGATCCCATCAACTACATCTACGCCGTGGAGAATGCCCAGGGGCTGCCGGCCGGGCGTGAGGCCTTCATCCAGTACATCGACGCGGATGGCGTCACCCCCAACCCGCTGACCGAGGCCCTGATTGCCGCGGCCAACGACCGCGCGGCGCAGGACAAGAAGGTGACGACCTACAAGTTCGTGCCCGCCACTCCCCCCGCCGAGGGCGAGGAGCGCCACGGCTTCCTGCTCGACTTCGCCAACCCCGTCTTGACGACGCAGGCCCAGGCGCAGGTGCGTGACTTCGTCACCACCGGCACCATCACCGCCCCGTAACCCACCGCGAGAGAGGACACGAACTCCCCATGAAGAAGACACTCTCAGTCGTGACCCTGCTTGCTGCCGGCGTCAGCCACGCGGCGGGCTTTGCCTTCGACACCCACAGCGGCCGGGCCACCGGCATGTCCTTCGCGACCACCGCGGCCGCCCAGGACTCCACGGCGATCGCCTTCAACGCCGCCAACATCCTGGGTGTGAAGAAGCTCGACATCACCCTGGGTGACGTCACCACGCTCCCCCAGCTCCGGTTCACTCCGACGGAGCAGGACGAGCAGAAGATGGACACCACCGTGGTGCCTCCGCCCCACGTGTTCGGCGTGTACCGGCTCAACGAGCAGATGGCCGCGGGCATCGGCGTCTTCGTGCCCTTCGCCGCGGGCTCCAACTGGAAGGATGACTTCCCGTTCCGCACCCGGGGCTACCAGGCGCAGATCGCCACCTACTTCATCAACCCCACGTTCGCCTACGCGCCCCACGAGCGCCTCCGCTTCGGCGTGGGCCTGGACATCGTCCGCGGCACGGTGGGCATCACCCGGAAGATCAACTTCATCGACTCCGAGGGCACCGTCGAGCTGGGCGGCGCGGGCTGGGGCGTGGGCTACAACCTGGGCCTCAACGTCACCATCCTGGACAAGCTGCTGAACTTCGGAGCGGCGTTCCGCGCCCCCACGAAGCTCACCTTCAAGGGCCAGGCCGACTTCCAGGACATCCCCTCGGGCTTCCAGACCACCCTGGTGGACCAGGACATCGAGTCGACGGTGACGCTGCCGGGCGCCGCGAACCTGGGGCTCGCCTTCACGCCAACCGAGCGGCTGACGATCGCGCTCGACGCGCAGCTGGCCCTCTGGTCGACGTTCCAGGACTTCGGCATCGAGTTCACGGACCCGGGGCTCACCAGCATCCTGGCCAAGAACTGGGAGGACACCTGGAACTTCCGCATCGGCGCGGAGTACGTCGTGACGGAGAACATCGCGGTGCGCCTGGGCGCCGCGTATGACCCCGCGCCGACCCCGGAGAACACGCTGACCCCGGACCTGCCGGACGCCAACCGCTACAAGGGCTCGGTGGGCCTGGGGTTCAACTTCTCGCCCATCCGGGCGGACCTGGGCTACCAGTTCGTCTACCTGACCGACACGGACAGCACCGCGCCCGGCTTCGAGGGCACGTACAACGGCATCGCCCACGTGGCGGGCCTGACCATCGGCTACAGCATGCAGTGATGCTTGGGGGTTGGGGCGAAGCCTGAGCGCTTCGCCCCGGCGCCTCGGCCTCGAGCCGTCACGAGCCCGGGCTCCTCACCACGAGGACCCGGGCTTCGTGTTTGCGGGCCCTGGGGCCGCCTCAGAACGAGTAGGTGTAGCGCACGAAGGCGTAGTCGTTGGCGTCGTAGATGCCGCCCAGCGACAGGGCCGGCCCGTCCAGCACCATGGCGCCCACCGCCACCTCGTGCCCGGTGCTCACGTCGTAGGCGACGATGGCCGAGATGACCCAGTCCTCCTGGGTGATGCCGTACCGCAGGCCCAGGTTCACCCGCAGCTCATCGCGCAGGAACGAGTCGCGGTACAGGAACGCCACGTTCGTCCAGCGCCTGTCCACCAGCGCCAGCGGCGCGTCCTCCGCCGAGCGGCCGGGCACCCACATGCCGTTGAGCTCCAGCATGTAGTGCTCGCGGAACTCGAACCCGCCCGCCCAGGACAGCGCTCCCTCGCGCACCGGCTGGAGCGCCTCCGTGTAGAACGTGCGCTTGGCCGAGTAGCGCGCATCGGCCCGGAAGACGATGTCTCCCACCACCGCCGAGCCGTCGACCCCCACGCTGAACTCCCGCCTGAACGGCGAGCCCGTGTCCACGGGCGCGGACGGATCCGTCGAGGGCACCAGCGTGCGCACCGGGACGCGATCCCATCCATAGAACACGTTGAGGCGCACATCCCACCCCGCGCCCCGCATGAAGGCCCGCCCCCCCACGCTCCCGTGGCGGGGCATGAAGGAGGGCGCATCCGCCGAGAACAGCAGCTCCTCGGCCACACCCGTCCGGGCGGGAATCCCACTCGCCTGCTGCTCGATGAACGCGAGCAGATCCGGCGCCACCGTCAGCAGCGTCCAGTCGCTATTGAACGTGTAGCCGCGATGCGGGAAGAAGAGCGGCACGTACACCAGCTCGCCGCCCGCGGTGTCCCCCGAGTAGGCCGCGCGCACCATGGGAATGGGCAGCACGGGCGTCTCGAAGTCCGGACTCAGCCCCTGCCGGTAGTCCGTGGGGTTGATGATGTCATTGGGGCTGCTGAACTCCGTGCTGCCCCAGCGCAGCACCTGCTGGCCGATGTCCAGGCTGGCCCGGCCCCACTCCAGGGAGACGACGGCGTCTCGCAGCTCGGCGCCGTGGAAGGCACGCGAGCGGCCTCCGAAGTCCTGCTCCGGGCCACGAACGTCATAGAAGAGCCGCCCCGAGATGCGCGCCTTGAGCCGGGAGCCGAGGCGGAGATCCGACTCGACATCGAAGAAGCTCTGCGACTCGAGGACGTCCTCGCGGGGCCTGTCGTGCGACAGGTCCTGGTTGAGCAGCGTGCGGAGCCTTCCGCGGAACGTGGCGGATGTCCCTTCCGCCTCGGAGGAAGAGGTGCTCGTGGGGATGCTCGTCGACTCCCCAGCGAGGCTCGGCATGCCCTCCAGGTCCGAGTCCCCACCGAGGCCCGGCATGCCCTCCAGGTCCGGATCCCCGCCCAGGCTCGGCATGCCCTCCAGGTCCGGATCGCTGGGGCTCGCCGGGGGCGGGGACTCGGGGGGAGGCGACTCCGGGCTCGAAGTCGCCTCCTGGGACTGGCTGGAGTCCGGGCTCGTCTTCGGCTCCTCCTGGGCCGCCCGAGCGGCGCTGGGAGGAGTCAGGCTGCATGCCAAGGCCAGGGGGAGGGAACGAAGGACGTGCTTGAGCATAAGCCTCGGGACCGCGGGGGAACTCCTCTCAGTTCGATGCCATCCGCTCCGGCGTGAAGTCGCCAGCATTCTGCGCGGTCTTCAGGTCCACCGAGTCGATGAGGAAGAACGTCGTGTGCTTCTTCTGCTTGTCCCAGACCTGGGACTTCGTCGCGATGGCCTTGCCATCGATGTTCTTCACCTCGATGAGCCGGAAGACTTTATGCAGGTTGCCGGACTTGTCGTACATCTTCATCTGCTGCGCAAGGAAGTTGTCCTTGCGCACCCAGAGCTCGATCTTGCTGTAGCGCTCGGTGTCCTTGGGCGTGGCGACGAGCTGGTAGCAATCCACCCCCTCCAGCTTCGCGTCCGCCTGCTTCTGGTGCGTGGCGTTCTCCACGTCCTCGTAGGTGATGTCCGCGTAGCTCACGTCGCTGCCCATGAAGGCGCCGCTCTTCTGCGCCCCGGAGATGCGGCGCGTGCGCTTCAGGGCGGGCAGGTACACGAACAGCTCATCCTCCTTGTCCTGGCCGTGCTCGATGGTGAGGAAGGCGCTGCCCTGCACCTCGGCGGGGGCCACGAAGCGGATGAGGTTCTTGGTCTTCCCCTCCACGTCCACGGTGGTCAGCGTGTAGCGCCGCTCGCGCTTGTCGTCCGGGGCCTCGCCCTGGAGCACGAGCCGCATCTCGGCCTTGCCCTGCTTGAAGCCCGTGGAGTTGTTGTTCGTGAGCCGGTCGATGATCTGCTGCGCCGTGAGGTCCTCGGCGGCCGCCGGGCTCGGGGCCAGCGCGTAGCCCAGCCCCAGCAGCAGCACCAGGGCCTTGGCCGAGCCGCCCTTGCTCTCGCTCACCTCCGCCTGCGGGGCGGTGGCCGGCACGGCGTGCACGACGTTCGACGCGGCCTGGGCCGGCTTCACCTTGATGCCCTTGAGCAGCCACGGCCCCACCGCCGTCAGCAGGTTGGGCATGAGCATCAGCTCGCAGAGCACGGCCACCGTCATCGTGATGGCCACCAGCATGCCCAGCACGGTGATGGGCTCGAAGCCGGAGAGCAGGAACATGGAGAAGCCCACCGTGAGGCAGACCGCGTTGACGAGCATGGGCTGGCCCACCAGCTCCATGGCCTCCTCCAGCGCCTTGCGGACGTCTCCCGTCGCCGAGAGCCGGTCCCGGAAGGCGGTGATGAAGTGGATGGTGTCATCCACGGCCATGCCCATGGCGATGCACCCGGTGATGCTCGTGCCCGAGTTCAGCGTCAGCCCCGTCCAGCCCAGCAGCGCGTAGTTGAACGCGATGGGCAGCACGTTGGGGAAGAGCGCGAGCAGGCCGAGCCGGATCGACCGCGCGACGATCATCATCACGATGCCGATCAGCCCGATGCTCAGCATCAGGTTCTGCGCCAGGCCGCTGGTGAACACGATGTTGGACTTGGAGTAGAGGTACGGCGTGCCCGTGATGCGCGCGGTGAGGCCCATGCCCGCGAAGTGCGTCTTCAGGTAGTCGTTCACCTCCGCCACCATCTTCACGCCCAGCTCCGACCTGACGATGTGCGAGCGCAGCAGGATGTTCGCCTTGCGGTAGTCCTTGGTCACCATGGTGTCCAGGCCATCCGACTCGTAGAGCAGCATCGTCTGGGCGATCTCGGGCCGCGTGTCCGGGATGACGCGCTTGGCCGCGTCCCCGTCATGCAGGGCCTGCGTCATGAGCTTCACGTAGTCCACGTACGAGAGCGAGGTGTCGATGTCGTCACGCCCGACCAGGTACTGCTGGAGCGCCTCGATCTTCTTGAGCACGGCGGGCTCCTGAAGACCGCCCTCCTCGGGAGACTCGATGACGATGCTGTACGGCGAGATGCCGACCATGTTCTCGTTCACGAACATGGCCCGCTGGTACGGCTCGGAGCTCTTCGGGAACCAGGAGATGGGATCGCTCTCCACGCGCATCCGCGTCACGCCGTAGGCGCTGGCGGCGATCATGACCACGGTGCTGATGGTGGCCACCCGGCGCCCGCCGCCGGACAGCAGCGTGGGCAGCAGCCGGACCGGGTGCAGCCGGCGGCCCAGCAGGGCGAGCTTGGAGGGGGCACGCGCCTTCAGCGGGAGCACCGCGGCCAGCGCGGGGATGATGACCACGGAGACGATCGCCGAGCAGATGACGCCAGCGGCCGCGAAGTAGCCGAACTCGCTGATCGCCTCGATGTCGTTGAACGTCAGGCTGAGGAAGCCGATGGCCGTGGTGAGCGCCGACAGGAAGATGCCCGAGGCCGTGTGTGAGATGGCGCTGCGGACCGCGGCGTGGCGGTCCTTCTCCTCCTGCAAGGCCTGGAAGATGGCCGACATGACGTAGACGCCGAAGGTGGTCCCCACGGCGATGATCATCAGCGGCAGGGTGTTGGTGAGCATCGAGATGGTCTTGCCGACCAGCTGCAGGTTGCCCATGGTGGCCAGCAGCGACAGGATGACGCCCAGCACGGGGAGGAGGACGCCCGCGGGGCGCCCGAACGCGAACAGCAGCATCACCGTGATGGCGAGGAACGCGAGCGGCAGCAGCCGGCCCAGGTCCTTCTCGATGGTCTGGGCGATGTCCACCTGGAGCGACGGCCAGCCCGTGACGAAGTACTTGCCCGCGCCGAACTCCGCGCTGACGATCTCGTTGACCCCGCGCAGCAGCTCCTTCTTCTTGGCCTGCATCTCGAGGGGCTCGATGTCGTGCGTCACGCGCACGTTGATGGCCGTCATCTTCCCGTCCTCGGACACGACGTTCTTCAGCAGGAACGGGTCCTTGAGGACGTGCTCGCGGACCTGGTCGAGGGTCCAGCCCTCCTTGCGCACCTTGTCCATCAGCTCGGGGAAGCGCAGCTCGCCGTTCTCGCCGGTGAGCACCTCGTTGTTGGTGAGGCTGTAGACGTCCTCCACCAGCGCGAGCTGCTCGATCTTGCGGGTGACCCGGTCGATCTTCTCCAGGTAGGGCAGCTGGTAGATGCCAGCCTCCTCGGTGAGGACGATCAGCATCACCTCGTCGCCGCCGAAGATCTTCCGAACCTCTTCGTGCAGCTTCCGGTCCGGATCATTGCGGACCATGCTCCGCTCGGAGGAACCGTCCACCCGGAGCTTGCCCACGGCACCCAGGTAGACAGCCATCACCGCCACGCTCAGGGCAATCACGAGCCAACGGCCTCGGACGATCGCCCCGTAGAACTTGTCCACCATCAGCAAACTCCTTCGAGTACGGTTTTCAGGAGCCGACGACAGCGCCGCCGCGCCGGGCTCGAGCGCGCGCAATCTATCGTCGATCCTTGGAAACTCATAGAAGGGGGGTAGGGTGGCGCCATGAGCTCCTCGAGACCCGGCCGCAACGATCCCTGCCCCTGTGGCAGCGGAAAGAAATACAAAGCCTGTCACGCGGCCGAGGACCGGGCGCGTGCCGCTCCCCCGCCTGCTTCCCCTCACCCGCTGGCCGCCGACCTCCAGGCCGCCATGGCCCTGCTCGGTGACCCGGATGTGTCCAAGCTGTCACGGACGCTGGACCACCTGGGCACGCTGCTGACGAAGTGGGGCCCCGCGCCGAACCTGCGCTTCGACGCCCAGGCCTTCGACGAGCACCTCACCCGGAAGCTGGAGGCCCTGCCGGACACCGTGGAGAAGAACCCGGCGCAGGCCCACCGGGAGCTGCTCGTTGACACCGTGCGCCACTTCGGCACACGCGCCTTCCTGGACGCGTTCCGGGCGAGCGTGCTCCAGCGCGCCGTCGAGTCCGGCCACTCGCCCGAGGACCGACAGGCCTTGTGTGTCGCTGCCCTGCTCGCCTCCCCCTCCGCCAGGAGCAAGAGCTTCCGTCCCGAGGACATCCCCGTGCTGGATGTCGTCTTCGACGTGCAGTTCCGCGAGTGGTGCGCCCGGCACCGGGAGCTGGCCAGCAAGTTCGAGGCGCTCACCCGCTTCGCCGAGGACGAGCTCTCCCCCGAGGTGCGCGAGGCCCTGCGGAAGGCCCGCGAGGGCAACGTGGATGCCCTGCTCCAGCACGTTCAGTCGGACCCGCGCCTCGTCGAGCGCATCACCCGCGAGGCCAAGGAGCGCTCCGCCCGCGTCGAGGCGAAGCTGCGCGAGCGCACCACTCCGCCGCTCTTCGCGCCCGAGGAGGAGCTGTGGTTCACCTGCGTGCTCTGGGAGCCGCTGCGGGCCGTGAAGGGCGCCGCCACCAGCGACACCACGCGCCGCGCCGCCGTGGAGAACCTCATCCGCGCGGTGAAGGGCGCGCTGGACTCGGAGCTGCTCGAGGGGATGCTGGAGCGCCTGCGGCGCAAGGCTCAGGACACCTCGCTGGACGAGCCCACCCGCGCCTGGTTCACCGATGCCTCCATCGCAGTCGAGGCCGAGCCCTCGCGCATGGTCATGGCCGCCCTCTTCACCGCCAGCCAGGAGGCCGTGGGCCGCTCCGCCGAGGAGCTGGTCATGCTCGCCGACATCAAGGCGAAGCCCATGTGGACGGCCGAGGACTTCGAGCCCTACCACAAGCTCCTGGAGGAGATGGGGCTTCCAGCCGCCGCCGCGCGCATCCGCCGCTGCCAGGACTGGCTGCGCGAGCACCCCGTCTCGCTCGCCACCGAGAGCGTCTGAGCCCTTCTCCGCGCGCGGCGGCGCGGCTCAGACGCGCATGTCTCCGTCGTGGAGCTCCCGGCCCGAGAGCAGCTTCGCCGTGCGCTGCAGCCGCTCGGTGCCCACGCGCGTCAGCGCGCCGCGCATGCCCGGCTGGCTCAGGATGAGCCGGTCGAAGGCGGCCCGCTCCAGCTTCAGCACCACGCTGGGCACCTCCGCCCGCACCGTCGCCGTCACCGGCTTGCCGAGCAGCAGGGAGATTTCTCCGAACACGTCACCCTCGCGCAGCGGCGGGTACGCGCGCTCCTTGCCGTCCGCCTGCACGTGGTACGGCGTGCAGCGCCCGCGCAGCAGCAGGTAGAAGGCGTCTCCCTGCTGGCCCTGCTCGAGCACCACCTCGCCCGTCTTCACCTCGCGCAGCTCGAACTCGCGCGCCACCGCCTGCTTCTGCTCGGGCTGCAGCGGCGTGAACACCGGGTTGCTGCGCAGCAGGTTCTCCACCATCCGCTCGCGGTAGAAGGACTGCACCACCTGGCCCACCACCGGGTGGCGCTTCATCACCTGCGCCAGCCGCTCGCGGGTGAACTCCAGGAGCACCACCGGCGCCAGCGTCAGCACGCTGGCCAGCCGCGGCCCCTCCGAGATGAGCGCCAGCTCTCCGAAGAAGGAGCCGTCGGCCAGCTCGCCCACCTTGCGGCGCTCGCCGCCCTCGAGGTGGCGCACCACCGCCACCCGGCCCTCCACCAGCGCGAACATCGAAGCGCCGTGCTCGCCCTCCTCCACCACCGCCTGGCCCATGGGGACCTTGCGCACCTCCATCGCCTCCACCACGGCGGCGAAGGGCTCGCGGCCCAGCTGCGAGAACAGCGGCACCACCGGCATGCCCGCCGCCGGCCCGCGCCCGTCCGGCAGCGGAGCGAACTCCTTCTGCGGCTGGCTCGCGGTGCCGCGCAGGCTGGGCCCCTGCCATCCATAGAGGTCCGCCAGCGAGCGCGGCGTCCGCGTGTGCCCCGGCTCCAGCGCCAGCAGCCCCTTGCACGCAACGATGGCTCGCAGCAGCTGGCCCGTCCGAGCGAAGGCCAGCGAGGCCTCCTCGTACGCGGCCACCGCCTCCACCCGGCGCCCGAGCCGCTCGCGCAGCTCGGCCACGCGCTGGTGGCTCGACCCGTCATCCGGCGCGAGCTTCACCACCTGCTCGTACTCGGCCAGCGCCGCCTCGAGCTGATCCAGCCCGAGCAGCCGCGCGGCCTTCTCCTTGTGTCGCTGAATCGTGTCGCCTGCCATACGCGCCCGGGCCTCAAGCGCTCAGCGCGCGAACGCGCGCGGCGAGGTTGCGCGTGAAGAGTCGATAGATGCGCAGCGCCGCGCCCTCGTGCGTGTCCAGGTAGTGCTGGAACCCCGCGCGGGTGATGCGCAGCGCCCGCACCGCCGTGCGCGCCCTCACGTGCGCCGACGTCGGGCCGTCCTGGATGAGCGAGATCTCTCCGAGGTAGGCCCCCGGCCCCAGCGTGTTGAGCCGCTTGGCGTCGGGCTCGGGGCCGCTGAACACGTCCACCGTCCCCTCCAGCAGCACGAAGAGCCCCGTGCCCTGCGCGCCCTTCTCCAGCACCGTTGCCCCCTCCGGGATGAGCACCTGCTGCGCCACCCGGTACAAGTCCTTCATGTCATCCAGCGACAGCTCGCCGAAGATGGGGATGGCCTTGAGGTAGCCGTAGCCGCTCGTGGACGGCGTCACCCGCGCCACCGGCGGCACCGTGGAGGTGGCGCCGCCCACGCCCGGCAGCTGCGCCAGCACCTCGTCCGCCTCCGCGTCCCGGCCCACCCGCCGCAGCAGCCGGGCCTGCTCGGCCAGCACCGCCGGATCCTTGCGGGCCTCCTCCGAGCCGCGCAGCGTGTCCACCAGCAGCGCCAGCGCGCGCCGCGGCTGCCCCTCGTTGTCCAGCAGGGTGCAGATACGCAGCACGGACTCCAGGTGCCGCGCATCGTCCACCGGCACGCCGCACAGCGCCTCCACCTCCGCGTGCACGTTGCCGAGCTCGCGGTACACCGCCGCCGCCTCCAGCGGCCGGCCGAGCCGGGCCAGACACTGCGCCATGGACTCGCGCGCGCCCAGGCCCCGGTACAGCTCCAGCGCCCGCTCCAGCGCGCCGCCCCGCTCGAGCGCCGCCGCCGCCTTCGCGATGTCGCCGGCGCGGAAGTACGCCTCGGCCGCCTCCACCTGGTTGCCGCCCTGCTCGTACAGCGCCGCGGCCTCCGCGTCCGAGCCGAAGCCCTGCAGCAGCCGCGCGGCGCCGGTGAAGTCACGCGCCTTGCGCAGCACCTCCACCAGCCCCCTGCGCTCCTCCACGGTGGCGCTCGCGGCTTCCTTCAGCAGCCGATCGCGCTGCGCCGCGCTCATGTCCTCGTAGAGCTGGACGGCCGTGTCCACCTCGTCGCGCGTGGCCAGCCACTGCACGACCTGGTAGGCGCTCCCGCCACCGGGTGCGCCCGCCTGCCCGCTCTCATCCGCCTTGTTGGACCCCGCCGAGGATTGCTCCATGCCGTATTCCTATACCGGCTCGAACGCTCTGGCGATGTGCTTCATCCCGCGCGTGCTCCGCGCCAGCGCCGGCCAGAGGTGGACCAAACGACTACACCCGGCGGATCGCGCCCCCCGCTGCCAGCGGCGGCGCTCCCAGTGGGATCATCCCCTCAGTTGTCTGTAATCCGACAGTCCTCCTGGAGCCGCAGGCCCGCGGCTCACCCGTTCCCCGCGCGCGTGAAGACGAGGAAGTACTGGTTGGGGAGGAAGCCGTGCTCCTGGGCGAACCGGTAGCCCGCGGCCTCCAGCTCCTGGCGCACCTGCTCCGGTGACAGCCGGTGCTGCTCCGGCGGGCCCATCGGCTGCCCCAGCCGGAAGTCGATGATGGCCAGGCGGCCTTTCGGCGTCAGCGAGCCCAGCACCCGCTGGAAGTACGCCGGGCGATCCGCGATGTGGTGGTACGTGTTGACCACGAGCACCAGGTCCACGGGCTCGGGAATCTTGGGATCCGCGGGCGCGCC